>JBGTSH010000060.1:0-41028 GCA_041940405.1 Polyangiaceae bacterium | reverse complement strand
CAGCTGTCATCGGCGACGCAGGGAAGGTCGAAGCCGCCGTTCAGAACCGCGGTCGCTTCGTCCGAGCCGAAGACGAACATGCAGTGGTGCTCCGAGCGCGTGCACGTGAGCGACTTCACCGATGAGAGTGCCTTGGACTGCGCTCCGGCTGCGTCGACGTCCGCTGCGTCCGAGGTCACGATGATCCGCGCCGCGACGTGCGGGTTGTAGCCGCAGCCCGGAGCGTTCTGGCCGACATCGCAGCGGGTCGTGACCTGAACCTCGGCGAGCGCCCGGATCCGATCGCCCAGCGCGAGCGCCGGGACTTGGTCCGGACCGAGCCGCATGACGACGCGCCGCTTTGCGCTCGCCTCACTTCGACCGACGGGGAGCCGCTCCACGCGCTCGGCGTCTTTCGTCTCGCCCGGATGAAAGCGCACCGACGGGCCAGCTTGGACGGAGTCGGTCGACTCCTCGGCCTCTTCCGCTTCCGGTCCGTCGCCGGCGGCGTCGGACGGCATGTCGGTGATCGCTCCCCCCTCGATGCACGAGGAGAGGACGAGCGTGCCGAGAACCGCGGGGAGTCGAGCGCCCTTCACGGCGCCCCCTGACGCCCTTCGGCGCATTCGTAAACTCGATGGTCGAGCATGAGCTGCGACATCGGCAACCTTCGTGCCGCGACGGCCTCATCTCTCGGATCTGCGCAACCAGCGCCTCTCGAGCCATCGCCGGAGTCGGCGCGACACCGGTGACGCACCCCGCGACGCGCGCGTCGCGGCTTGCTCGAGCAGCGAACCGCCTCATGGCTTTGATAGAGTGGTGACCATGAGCAGACTCGGAGCACCCCCATCGCTCACGATCCTGCTCGCTTCTCTGCCGCTCGCAGCGTGCGTCTACGACTACGACGGCGCGTTCTCGACGGGAATGGCTTCTTCCAGCGCGACATCCGTGACCTCGGGCGGCGGCGGCCAAGGTAGCGGCGCCGCGGGCGGAGGGAGCGGCGGAGCCGGAGCAGCCGGCGGCGAGGGCGGCGCGCAGCCCTGCGTCGGCCCCTTCGCCGATCCGTTCGATGACCGCGTGATCGACGCGGCGCTGTGGGAATTCGGAGGCTCGGCGGGCAGCACGCTCGAAGAGCGCCCGCAAGGTGATGTGCTCGCCGTGCTCGGAGCCACGCCTGCCAACGCCACGATGCAGACGCTCGTCACCCAGGACATGACGAGCTGCTCGATGGCGCTGTCGGTCGGTGACATCGATCTCGCGGGTGACGCCACAACGACGTTCCTGATCTATGGCCCGGTCGACCGCGCGACCTGCCTCACGCTCGGCGGCGGCGGCATCTGCTCGAACGGGGGGACACCCTACGGGTACGCCGCGTTCACGCGGCGCACGAACCGACTCAACGCCGTATGGGGCATCGTCTTCGGGAGCGAGATCGAGCTGAGCGAGGGGAGTGTGTTCGCGTCGCACTGGAGATTCCAAGGCAATGGCGGCAAGCTCACCTGGCAGACGTCCACCGACGGCATCGCGTGGGAGGTCATCCACGAGGCGGACAATCCATTTTCGTTCGGTCCCGTGACCGGCCAACTGCGCCTCGACGCAGAGGAGACGGGCACTGGAAGCGTCGCGTGGGCCGGCTTCAACGCGCCCTGAGCACACCGCTGGACATCAAAACGATACTGTCATGCCCATCCCGCTCGGTGCCGGTGAGATGCGAACGGCCGTCTTCGACGGCTCGGGGTAGTCGGGCATCGCGGCCCACAGAATCACCGCCGTGAGGAGCCCGGCTCCGCCCACCGCCACCGAAACGTTCGCCGCGACGGCGTAGGTCTTTCCGTCGTCCGCAACGTCACGGAGCGCGCGGTCCTTGGGATCACATGCAGGCTCGCACTCGCGAAGCTCCGAGGCGGCGGACTCGGCGAGCCCCCCGAACACCGCGAAGAGCACGAGACCCGTGGCTCCTATGCCTCCTGCCACCCAGGCTGCGGGCGGCGGCGCGGGGAATCCGCGCGATTCCTCGCCGGGCTTACTGCGCATGTGGCGCTCCTTGGCGTCGAAGCGCAGCCTCGTCACCTTCCCTGCTTCGAGCGTTGCGTCGCGTGACGAAAGCACCTCGCCCGCAGGACCGCGAACCGTCACCACCACCGCCCCCGGCCGCTGCCAGACGACGGCACGGAGGGCACCATCGACCAGCGACGCGGCGACGCTCACGCCCGCCACCTCGAGCTTCGCGCCTTGTGGCGCGTCCTCGAGGACGAGGTCCAGCGACGCGAGCTGCGCCTTCAAGAGCGCGATCCATTT
This sequence comes from Polyangiaceae bacterium, assembly GCA_041940405.1. Lineage (GTDB taxonomy): Bacteria > Myxococcota_A > Polyangia > Polyangiales > Polyangiaceae > Xiheicaenibacterium. Next base: position 38,751 of record JBGTSH010000060.1, on the reverse strand, counting down.
GCCTGCGTCCTCGACCGTCGGGACGAAGCGCTCTTCACCGGCGCGCACGAGCGCGCCCGCTTCGACGACGACCCGCTCGTAGACCGCCATGGCCTCGGGCTCTCGCTCGAGCGCGCGCAAGGCATGAGCGCGCAGCAAGTCCGTGTTGGGGCTCGGATGGAGCGCCGCCGAACGATCCAACTCCGCGAGGGCTTCGGCCGGCCTGCCGATCCGCAAGAGACGGCCTCCTTCACGGTAGCGAGTGATCGCTTCATCCTCTCCCGGCGGCGCTACCGGCTGGGCCGCAGCGCCTCGCGGCGCCGCCGAGCCGGCGAGCGCGACGATCAGTGCGAGCAGTCCGACCGCAAGTCTCATGGTCTCGCTGGGATGAAGCCAGGCACGGCCGAAGGGCCTTCGTTCTTGGATGGGTTGCGTGGTCGAGCGACAGCCGACGCGCTCGGCTCGGGGGCAGCCGAGGCGGTGGCGATCGCCGAAGCGCTCTCGTTGGGGACGGGTGCCACCTCGACTCCTGCATCCTTTGCATCATCGGGGCCAGCCTGAACACCGGCTGAGGTCGTCAGGCTCGGCGTGGGGTTCGACGGAGCCTCGACCGGTGCGACCGCCGCGGCGTTGGTCGCGTCCTCCGCCGGCCCCGCACGCCGGGACCTTCCGACCGTCACCAGCACGGCGACGACGAGCACACCGGCTGCTGCCGTCCCTGCGACCACCAAGGGCCACCGGCCGCGTCCGGCGGACGTCCCCGGCTCCGGAGGAGCCAGCGACACCGAGCTCGGAATCTCCTGCGTCGGAAGCTCCGACATCGTCGTCGTTCCGCCGGCAAACAACGCGACAGGACTGTCATTCTTCGGCGCGGCGACGACCTTCGCCGGCTCGGGCTCGCCGCGTTCGACGCGCTCGACCTCCCGATCGTGGCTCGAAAGCACGTCGCCGGCGAGGCGCTCGACCCACGCGCCTACCGATCGCGCAGTCGCAGGCATCGAGACGACGGCTTCGATCGCCTCGATGAACGCGCGCGCCGTCGGGTATCGCGCGTCCGGCTTCTTGGCGAGCCCCAGCTCGATCACCTTCTCGAGCTCGGCCGATACGTCCTCGCGCTCGGCGCGAAGCGACGGAGGCCGCGCGCGGAGGATGTTGTTCACCGTCTGGGACGGATCCTCCGAGCCGTAGAGCATGCGCCCGGCAACCATGCTCCAGAAGACGTTGGCGGCGGCGAAGATGTCGGTCCGGCGATCGACCTGCCCGCCGCCGAACTGCTCCGGCGCCATGTAGTTGACCTTTCCTTTGAGCTCGCCCTCGGTCGTCACGTGCAGCTTGCTCTGCGCCTTGGCGATCCCGAAGTCCACCACCCGCGCGGTGCCGTCGGCGTCGACGAGCACGTTCTGCGGCGATACGTCGCGGTGAACGATCCCGAGCGACTTGCCGTCGGGGCCGCGAGCCTCGTGGGCCGCGTGAAGGCCGGACAAGAGCCCCGAGGCGATCGACACCGCGACCGGCACCGGAACACGCTCCCCTCGCTCGACGGTGCGTTGCAGGAGCGTCGAGAGCGGGATCCCGCGCACGTACTCCATGACGAGCCACGCTTCGGATCCCTCGGCGACGACGTCGAGCACGGGGACGACGTTGGGGTGCTTGATCCGCGAGGCGACCATGGCTTCGTCGCGGAACATCGTCACGAACATCGGGTCGCGCGACAGCTGCGGCAGCATGCGCTTGATCGCCACCACGCGAGAGAAGCCCTGGTCACCGCGCAACAGGCCGAAGTGCACCGTCGCCATCCCGCCGGCGGCGATCTTCCCGAACAGCTCGTAGCGTCCGGCACGCAGCCGGGCGGGCACGCCCTCGTCGGCCATCCGCCGTCATCGTATCCCGAGACGCGCCATCATCCGCTGCAGGAAGCGACGGTTCACGCCTGCCAGCTCGGCGGCTCGCGTCACGTTGCCCCCCGTGCGCTCGAGGAGCGCCTTGACATAGACGGCCTCGAACTGCTCGGTCCAGGCGATGCGGGCATCCTTCAGGGGCTGGTCGATCGGGACGCGACCGCCGTACGAGGCCGGCTGCCCCGAGCCCGGCGCTGCGTCGGCCCGGAGGCTGAGGGCGGTCTGCGACCATCCGAGCGAGACCGCGCGCTCGATCACGTTCCGCAGCTCTCGGAGATTCCCGGGCCAAGCGCGCGCCGCGAGGGCCGAAAGCATCTCGGGCGGCGGGGTCGCCGGCTGGCCCGTGAACCGCTCGAGAAAGTGGGCAGAGAGCATCGGAATGTCCTCGAGCCGCGCGCGAAGCGGCGGCAGCTCGAGCTCGACGACCGCGAGCCGGTAGTAGAGATCGTCGCGGAAGAGGCCGCGGTTCACGCGCTCGTGGAGCAGCTTGTTCGTCGCGGCGACGACGCGGACGTCGATGGGCAGGTACTGGTTCGAGCCGACGCGGCGGATCCGGCGCGCCTCGAGCGCCCGTAAGAGTTTCGGCTGCATCGGCAGCGGCAGCTCTCCGATCTCGTCGATGAAGAGCGTGCCGCCCTTCGCCTCCTCGAAGACACCCCGGCGATCGTTGTTCGCGCCGGTGAACGCGCCGCGCACATGCCCGAAGAGCTCGGCCTCGATGAGCGACTCCGGGATGGCGCCGCAGTCGAGCGTGATGAACGGCCCTTCGCGGCGCGGCGACGCGTCGTGGAGCGCCTGGGCGACCATCTCCTTGCCGGTACCCGTCTCGCCGAAGAGGAGGACGGTCGCATCGGTCGCCGACACTTTCTCCAAGACGGCATACACACGGCGCATCGCGGCGCTGGTACCGACCAGCTCCCCGAAGCTCGATCGCTGCGGCAGCTCGACCGTGGCCGCGCTGCCGAGCTCGATCGTGATCGCGCTCGAGCCCGCGCGGATCACCGTTCCGTGCGCGACGTCCACGTCTCGGACGCGACGCCCGTCGACAAAGGTTCCGTTCGTGCTGCCCAGATCGAGGAGCCGGAGCCCGGACTCACCGCTCGAGACCTCGCAGTGGTTGCGCGACACGGTCCGATCCGAAACGACGAGGTGGTTGCCGCGCGCGGTCCCGATGCGGGCGGAGCCGCCGTCGACGCTGATCCGCGCCCCTTCGTCCGGACCTTCGATCACGATCAGGTCGAACCGCGGCACGCGGAGGGCGCCCGGCTGGTTCGACACGAGGACACTCGTGCTGCCGGTCTCGAAATCCGTGCTGCTCACCCGGCCCAGCGTAGCAAGAGCGGCGCACGAGGGCCTACCATCGGCCCATGCGGACGACCCTTGGGCTCGGCTTCGGCTCTGCGGCGGTGGCGACCTTCTTGTGGACGACGGCGGCGTTCGCTCAGCCCGCATTTCCAGGCGCCGAAGGGTTCGGCGCGAGCGCGACCGGCGGTCGGGGCGGCCAGGTGCTGCGCGTGACGACGCTCGAAGCGACAGGTCCCGGAAGCCTCCAAGAGGCGCTCGATACGCCCGGTCCGCGCATCATCGTCTTCACCGTGAGCGGCGTGATAGACGGCGACATCGTCATTCCTCACGGTGACGTGACGATCGCCGGACAAACGGCGCCCGGCGCAGGCATCACGATCGCGGGCCGACTCATCGCCGACTACGACGCCGCGCCTTCGAACATCGTCGTGCGGCACCTCCGCATGCGCCCGATCTACGACGGCTCGCCCGGCGAGCAGTTCGACGGCAGCCAGTTCTCGACCGCGTCGCTGGTGATGCTCGATCACGTCTCGATCTCGTGGGGCCTCGACGAGACGCTCGACCTCTACTCGGCGAACGACGTCACGCTCCAGTGGTCGACGATCGAAGAGAGCGCGACCGAGGGTCACCCCGAGGGCGAGCACAACTACGGGATGATCCAAGGTCCTGACGGATATCGGATCAGCGTTCACCACAACGTCTTCGTCCATCACAAGAACCGAAACCCCGCGATCGCGAACGGACCGGCCGAGGTCGTGAACAACGTCGCGTACAACGTGCGGCACGGCTTCGTGCACCACAACCCGGCGTCCGGTCCGTTCAACATCGTCGGCAACAGCTATCTCGCCGGCCCCGACGACGAGCTCATCCCGTTCTTCTTCGACGACGAGAACGGCTACACGGCGCCCGATCTGTCGTACTTCCTCGCCGACAACTTCATCGACGATCCGGGCGTCTTCACCGGCACCGTCGACAACCCCTGGATGATGCCGTTCGATCACCCGAGCTTCGAGTACCTCGGCCCGCCGGAGTCGTTCCGATCGCCGGCGCAGCACGACTTCTCGGGGGGCTCGCACGTCGGCGTGACGGCGCAGCCCGCGAGCGAGGCGATGACGCTCGTGCTGGAGTGCGCAGGAGGCTTCCCTCGCGACGTCGTGACCACGCGGGTCCTCGCCGAGCTCGAGGCCAGAAACGGCGGTTGGGGCGTCGACATGCCCGGCGACCTGCTCGAGGGCCTCACCCCGGGCGCCTCCACGACCGACACCGATCTCGACGGGATGCCCGACGATTGGGAGAGCGCGAACGGCCTCAATCCGAACGACGGCACCGATCACACGACCCCGATGCGCGGCGGTTACACCGCCATCGAGGTCTACATGAACGAGGTCGCCGAGAGCATCGCGTGCGCGCCGCCCAACCCTGGGCCGACGACGTCGAGCACCGGCGCGGGTGGCGCGAGCGGAGCGTCAGGGACCGCGAGCGGACCGGGGAGCGGGAGCGGCAGCGGACCGGGCGCCGGGAGCGGCGGCGCTGGCGGCGCGGCTGCCGAAGATGGTGATGACGGCGGGTGCGATTGCCGGGTCGAGGCGGCTTCGCGGCGCGCGTCGTATGCGCCGGCATTGGCGCTGGCTGCGCTGGTGATTGCGCTGCGCCGGCGATCTCGTTCGTGAGGGACTCGTCTGCTTCCTCAGGTGCGGCAAGCACGCGCCCTCGATTGGTCGCGCCCACGCGCCCCTCACACTGGGTCTAGCGTTATGCCCTCGTCGACATCGTCGACGGGAAAGCTGATCGACGGCGCGCTGAGCGACACCTGCTCGCCCCCGCGGAGCTCCCGCTCGTCCCACCGAGCCGCCGTTCGCTCGACGACGGTGATCTTGCGGGTACGGTGCGACACATAGAGCACGACCTGAAGCGACGGGAGCTGCTTGTAGTGGCTCAGTTTGTCCCCTCGGTCGTCGTCCTCCGTCGACTTGCTCGTGACCTCCACGAGCAGCGTCGGGTTCGTGATGGCGTTCGCGTCGATGCTCGAGGCCACTGCGTCGCCGCAGACGACGGAGACGTCCGGGAACGTGCTGAGGTCGGACGCTTCAACCCGCACCTTGAGATCGGATGTGGCCGGGCGGCAGCCCTTGGGCAAGACACGGTGAAGGATGCCGATGACCGCGGCGCTCAGCTCGGCGTGGGCGCGTGTCCCGCCCGCCATCGCGTAGATCACGCCCTCGCAGTACTCGAGCTTCAGCGGGCTCACCTCCAGCGACCGCAGGTAGTCCGCGTAGTCGTAGTGCAGGCGTCTCGCCGTGGTCATGCCCCACATCGTAGCGCCGCGGGGCATGAGACGTGTCGGGATCCTTCCGGGCTCGGGGTCCACGAGAGCGCCGTCGCAATCGGGCGGCGTAGACGGGTCGACGAGCTGCATTTCGCGGAACGTCTCGACGAGGGGCGCGAGGATGTAGACGAGCGGCCAGATGAAACGTCTTTGCGCTACCCAGGAGGGTTCACCGCGTGCACGATGACGCTGACCTTTTGCAGGAAGTGGCTCGAGACTGACCATGGCGCAGCGCACCGACTATGCGGCCCACGATGCGAGGTACCAGGCGCTGCGCGCCGCCGGCGCGGAGGGCTGGGACACGCCCGAGCAGTTCGCCGAACGCGTACCCGAGCTGACGTGGATCCTCGACGCGCTCGCGCCTCTCGCCGACAAGCGCGTGCTCGAGATCGGCTGTGGTGCCGGCAACGTCGCGGGGTTGCTCGCGGCGCGGGGCCTCGAAGTCGTGGGGGTCGACATCTCACCGACGGCGATCGCGTGGGCTACCGAGCGTGCTTCCGAGCGCACGCGGTTCGTCGTCGGAGACGTGGTCCGCGAAATCCCCGTAGATGGCCTGTTCGACGCCGTCCTCGATGGACACTGCCTGCACTGCATCATCGGCCCCGATCGGGCGCGCTTGCTGGCAAACGTCCGCGCGAAGCTGCGACCCGGCGGGGTCCTGCTGGTCGCTACCATGTGCGGTGCCATCACGTCCCCGGAGATCGCAGCGTGTTTCGATCCGATCAGCCGCTGCCAGATCGTGGACGGAGTTGCGCGCCGCTACATCGGCGAGCCCGACGCGATCCTCGACGAGCTTCGCGCCGCGGGTTTCGCCGTCGAGCGATCACTCGTCCTGCCCCGCCCCCACGATCGCGATCAGGACGAGCTTCTCGCGGTGGCGCGGGTCGACGCGCCCGCGTGAGCGGGCAGATCGGCGTCTGAGGCGACTGCACCGGGGCCACCCAACCACGGCCGCACAATCCAAGCACCTCAGGCAAGATGACAGATTCGTCATCTATACTCTCGCCTCTTTGACTGGGCGACAAAGTCGGGCGGCGCACGCCCAGCCGTCGTACGCTACACGCCGATGCACCAGGCATCCCTCAGTTGCCCGACGCCGAGCGCCATCGAAACGGTGCGAGGCACATCGCCCGCGGGTGCGTGGACGTTCTCGTCGTGGGCGCCGCGGCATTTTGCGAAGTTGGTGGATCACTTCTGGGCGTTCACGGGGCCGACGGCGCATGTGCGAAAGCGCATCTTTCCCAACGGGTGCATCGAGCTTTTGTTCAATTTCGCGGAGCCGTACCGGCAGGTGGAGGGCCGGGGTGACGAGCTCTGCCGGGTTGCCTGGTTGAGCGGTCCGCAGACGGGCCCAGTCGTGGTCGAGCAGCCTCGCCGCCAGGACGTGCTCGGGGTGCGGCTGCATCCCGCTGGTGCCTACGCCCTGCTTTCGATGCCGATGCGCGAGGTGACGGGGCTGGCGGTCGATCTCGCCGATCTGGTGGGCAAGTCGGCGAGCGATGTCGCCGACCGCTGCGCGTCGGCCGCGAGCGTAGAGGAACGCTTCCGCATCGTTGCCGATTGGATCGCGACGCGCGCGCGCCGCGCCGCCGGTCTCGATCGCGGTGTCGCTTGGGCGCTCGATCGCGTCACCGAGAGCGGCGGCGCGACCCCGATGGAACCGCTCCGCACGCACCTCGGGCTCTCCAAGACACGCTTCGTCGAGGCGTTTCGCGATCAAGTTGGTCCCTCGCCCAAGCTCTACGCGCGAATCGTTCGCTTCCGGCGCGTGCTCGCGGCGCTGCAGCTGGCCCCGCCGACCGGTCGTCTCGCGGACGTCGCGCTCGACGCCAGCTTCTACGATCAGGCCCACATGAACGCCGAGTTTCGCGCGCTCGGCGGCATGACCCCGCGTGACTTCCTGGCCGCGCGGCACCCTGTCGGCGACGGCAGCACCGCGCGCGACCTCTTGTGACGGCCATCGCCCCGCGGCGGACTTTTCTCCAAGACCGCCCCGGCGCCGCCGGTTACGCCAGGGGCATGGAACCTACCGTCCCTCCGCCGATGGCGCTCTACCAGCTGGCAACCGCGCACTACGGCTCACGCGCGCTCTACGTCGCCGCCAAGCTCGGCATCGCCGATCACCTCGCCGCCGGTCCGGAGTCGGCAGACGCCCTGGCCAAAGTGACCGCGACGCATGCTCCTTCTTTGCGCCGGGTCCTCCGCCTGCTCGCGACATGCGGGGTGCTCACCGAGGAAACCGACGGCCGATTCTCGCTCACGCCCATGGGCGCGGCGCTCAAGAGCGGGTCCGGCTCCATGCGAGCCGCCGCTCAGCTGTTCTCGGGACCCATGGTGTGGTCCACGTGGGGCGACATCCTCACGAGCGTGCGCACCGGCGAGCCTGCGTTCCAGCGCGTGTTCGGGACAGACGCCTTCGGCTACCTGGAGAAACATCCCGACGAGGCCGCCGTCTTCGACGAAGCGATGGCCGCGTTCACCACGTCGATCTCGGCCGCGGTCGCGAACGCATACGACTTCTCCGCGATGCGATCGGTGATCGACGTCGGCGGCGGCGAGGGCGCGCTGCTCGTCGGCATCCTTCGCGCCAACCCGACCTTGCGCGGCGCGGTGTTCGATCTCCCGCGTCTCTCCGAACGCGCGCAGCGCAAGATTTCGGACGCCGGGCTCTCCGATCGGTACGACTTCATCGGCGGCGACTTCTTCGAGTCTCTGCCCTCCGGCCACGACGCGTACCTCTTCAAGCACGTGATCCACGACTGGAACGACGAGGAAGCGCTCCGCATCCTTCGCACCTGTCGCAAGGCCGCGAGCCCGTCTGCGAAGCTCCTCCTGATCGAAGGCTTGTATCCGCCACGCGTCACCGGACCCGAGATGCGCGGCGTCGCCGCCAACGACGTCAACATGCTCGTCGCCACCGGGGGCCGGCAACGCAGCGAGGCCGAGTTTCGCGATCTCTACCGCGCTGCCGGCTTCGAGCTCAGGCGCATCGTCCCGACACCGATGGTCTCGATCATCGAGGGCGCGCCGATTTGACCTTCGCCCGCACCACTCCAGTTGCCAGCCGCGTAGGGCTCAAGGCCTGGATTTGCCGCCGTCCGCGCACAAGATCCCTTCGAACGTCCCGTCGATGGGGCCTTCGAAAAAGCTTACCTCGGCACCGGCGAGCGTGACGGTAATGGTGTCCGCCGTCAGCGCATCCACGGTGATCGTGTCGACCTTGCCACTGTCTTCGGGACAGCTCGTGGTTGCCTTCGCCTCCGGCGGGTGCGGCGGACCGAACGCGCGCAGCTGGACGAACTCGTCGGCCGTCTCCCCAATCACCGCTCCGACCGCGATGCGGCCCACCGGCAAGAGGCCCGTCGTGGCGTAGAAGCCGGGGCACTGGAAGCGCGCGGAGAACTCGTAGATCGTCGGTGTGTCCTCGCACGTCATCGGGAGCGTCGAGACGATGATCTGATCACCGTCGACATCACGATGAGCGATCACCGACACCGTCAGAGGGGTCGGGGTGACGTTTCCGTCTCCGGACCCGTCTCCGTCGTCGCCGCCCCCACGGCCATCGCCATCCGTGGAATCCGCGCACGCGGCGCACAGGATCCCGATGCTTACCAAGCGGAAGAAAGTCATGCACAGAAGATAGCCGCGCTCCATTCACGCGTCAGCCGGAACCCCCGAGCGCCGACGATGTTGGACAGATGAGCTCGCGCTCACCTTCGTCGGTCTCGATCGGCTGTTCCGCGTGCTGCGCTGATCGCGGGGCGAAACGGCCTGGCTTCGGTCATACTGAGGTCATGAAGAAGCTTGGCTTGATGGTGGCGTGGGGACTGGGGTTGGCAGGCCTCGCGCAAGCGTGCGTGAACAGCTGCTTCGTGGCGGGCACGCGTGTCCTGACCCCGAAGGGCCCGCGGCGGATCGACGAGCTTACGCCCGGCGACGAGGTGTGGAGCTTCGATCTGGCGCGGCGCGAGGTGGCGATCCGCAGGGTCGTGCAGGTGTTCCGGTCGCGGGCGCAGGAGATCGCGCGTTTCGAGGCGGGTGAGTCGACGATCGAGGGCGTGACGGCGAGCCACCCGTTCTTCGACGCGACCCGTTCCGAGTTCGTCGCTCTCGGCGCGATGTCGCTCGCGTCGCGCGCGCTGGTGTGGTGGGGGAGCGGTGCCCCGCGCGAAGAGGCGGTCTCGACATTGGCGCGCGTGGCCGGTCGCGCCGAGGTCGAGGTCTTCAATCTCGAGGTCGAGGGCCCCGAGCACAACTACTTCGCCGAGGGGGTGCTCGTGCACAACAAGAGCGAAGCGTGTCGGCCTGAAGACGACTGCTACGAAGGGGAAGGTGGTCAGGGGGCCGGACCCAGCTCGACCAAGAGCAGCACGTCGACCGGTTTCGGCATGAGCTCGACCTCGACGACGGGCATGGGTGGCGCCGGCGGCGAGGGCGGGGCGGGAGGCTCCGGCGGTGTCGCAGAGGGCGGAGGCGGCGGCAGCGCCGGTGGTGGTGCGGGCGGATCCTGAGCCTGCCGACGGCAAGCCGTTCGTCGGCTACACGAACGAGAGCGACGTACTGCGCGATGACGTCGATAAGGGTCTCGTCGCGCCGAATGCGATTGTCGTCGAGCTCGGTGCCGAGGGCGCGCGCAAAGAGTGAGCGGCGCCGCGTTCCCAAAGGTCACACTACCGAGGTCGAGCGGTGATGAAGGGATTGGCCGAAGAGAGCTGGAAGAAGACGCGCAGGTCACAGATGTGAGCGTGCGATTTCGTCAATCGACTTCCAGAGCCCTCTGGCTGTAGCCTGGATAACGATGGGTGAGGGGACAGCCGGTCGGATGATCGGCAGATACGCCCTCTTCGATGTGCTCGCTGCTGGGGGAATGGCGACGGTGCACATAGGGCGTTTGCTCGGGCCGGTGGGCTTCGCGCGCACCGTTGCGATCAAGCGCCTCCATCCGCAGTACGCCCGGGATCCGGAGTTCGTCTCCATGTTCTTGGACGAAGCGCGCGTGTGCGCGCGGATCCGCCATCCCAATGTGGTGCCGACCCTCGACGTGGTCGCGACGCGAGGCGAGCTCTTCTTGGTGATGGAGTACATCCAAGGCGAGTCGCTTGCGCACCTGATTCGCGCGGCGAGCAAGCGTGGCCAGAAGGTTCCTTGGCGGGTCGCGATCTCGATCGTCGCGGGCTGTTTGCACGGTCTTCACGCCGCGCATGAGGCGAAAGACGAGCGCGGCCTTCCGCTGGAGCTCGTGCATCGCGACGTCTCGCCGCACAACGTCCTCGTGGGCGTCGACGGCATGGCGCGCGTCGTCGACTTCGGCGTGGCCAAGGCGACCGGACGCATCCAGGCGACCCGCGAGGGCATGGTCAAAGGCAAGCTCGGCTACATGGCGCCGGAGCAGATGGCGCTTCAACCGACTACGCGGAAGGCCGACGTGTATGCAGCTGCCGTCTGCCTTTGGGAGGCGCTCGCAGGCAAGCGCCTGTTCGAGGGAGAGACCGAGGCGCTGCTGCTCGCCCGGGTGGTCACGGGTGAGGTCTTGTTGCCGAGCGCGATCGCGAGCGACGTGCCTTCCGAGCTTGACGAAATCGTCATGAAGGGGCTCGCGCGGAACCCTGAAAAGCGTTACGCGACCGCGCGGCAGTTGGCGCAGGCGCTCGAAAAGCTCGGCCCCGCCTCGCTCGGCGAGGTCGGCGAGTGGGTCGAGTCGATGGCGAAGAACGGCCTCGACGAACGTGCGTCGAAGGTGGCGGCGGTCGAAGAGGGCTTCGGTGATCTCACGCCCGTTCCGGAGGAGGACGAGCTGACGCCCACGGGGACTCCGGCCACCAGTGGATCCATGCGCCCGATCTCGACGAGCGACCACCGCGAGACACTCGCGCGCTCGAAGAGCGTCCCGCGCTGGATCGCGCCTGCGGTGGTCGCGGGGGTCGCCGCGCTGTCCGTCGGCGGATGGCTTGCCATGGGGGGCGACGAAGCACCTGCTGCGACGACCGCGCCGGCCGGCCCGGCCACGACGGTCGAGCCGGCGCCGAGCGCGATCGCAGTCGAGGCGGCCAAGGTCGCAGCGCCGTCGCCGAGCGTGACCGCAAGCGCCGACGCGGTGGCGTCCGCGTCCGCCGAGCCCACCGCGACGGCCTCTGCGCCCGCCGCCAAGCTTACGAGCAGGCTCCCGGTCGCGCCCCCGAGCGCGGCGAAGACCGCGTCTCCCTGGTCCCTCGGAGGTCGGAAATGATGCGCACCGTCGTACCCGCTGCACTGGGGGCGATCCTTACGATGTCGCTAGGTATTCACTCGGCGTCTGCCGACCCGACAGCAGACGACAAGGCAGCAGCAGAGGCGCTCTTCGAAGAAGGCCTCGCGCTCGTCGAAAAAGGTGAAATCGCTGCCGCGTGTGAACGATTCGCCGAGAGCCAGCGGCGCGATCCGCAGCTCGGCACGCTTCTCTACCTGGCGACTTGTCACGAACAACAGGGCAAGACCGCGACCGCATGGGTGGAGTTCAAGGACGCGCTCGGCCAGGCGGAGCAAGCCCGCAACGCGGCGCGCATCGATCAAGCGAAGCAGGGCGTCACCCGGGTGGAGGCTGTGCTCGCAAGGGTGCGATTGAAAGTCGCCGCGCCCGCGCCGGCACAGAAGATCACCATCAATGGTCGTGAGATCCGCACCTTCGACACCGCGCTCCCGTACGATCCTGGTGAGCTCGTCATCGAGGCCGAGGCGCCCGATCGGGTGAAGAGCCAGACGAAGGTCATGCTCGCACCGGGGCCCGGAACGACGGAGGTCGAGATCGCGGAGCTGGCGATCGCAGAGCTCGCGATCGGCAAGAAGCCCGATGGCCCGGCCGAGAAGCCGGAGCCGGAGCGCGATCGAACCCTGGCCTACATCGTTGGCGGCGCCGGCCTCGGCGTCGTCGCGCTCGGTCTCGCGTTCGGCGGGGTCGCGATGTCCGAGCAGAGCTCCGCGGACGACGAATGCGACGGCCGCTTCTGCACCCAAGAAGGCCTCGACGGACACGACCGCGCGGATGCTTGGGCGTGGGCTTCGAACGTCTCGATCGGCGTAGGCGTCGCAGCGGTCGGGACCGGCGTCCTTCTCTTTTTTCTCGCGCCCGAGGTCGAGGCGTCTCCATCTGCTGCAAGCGCACAGGTGCCAATCCTGATCACGAACGTGAGCGATCGTGAAATGACCATGGGTCTGGCCGGGGTTTGGTGAGCCAATGAATCGAGTCGCGATGCTTGGCCGGACGTGGTGGGTCGCTTTGGTCGGGCTCTCCGGGTGTCAGCTCGTATTGGGCTTCGAGGACCACGAGCCGTTTCCCGGCGGCGGCGGCGGCGGCGGCGGCGCTGGTGCAGGGGCGTCGACTTCGACCCAAAACACGACCTCTACGCAGGGCACCACGACCGCCATGCCGAGCAGCACGACCGGAGGCGAAGGTGGTCAGCCCGTCGTTTACACGTTCGGCGAGGCCACAGAGCTCGTCGATGCGGAGACGGAGCTTACGGATCTCGTCGTCGAGGGCGCTCGCCTCTACGCATTGAGCCCCGAGGATCAGACCATCGTCTCGGTCGATCTCGGCGCGTCGACGCCGACGATCGAGCCGCTCGGCATGGGCGGCCTCAATGCCCCACGAGGGCTCGTCTACTCAGCGGGCGCGCTCTTCACGACGGCGGGCGACATCATCGCGCCGAGCTGCTCGCTCTACCAGGTGGATCCCCTCAGCGGCGCGCCAACATCGCTCATCGGCCTACCGAACGACGGGACGAACTGTTACTTCGCGGCCGGCGCCGAAGGGTCGCTCGCCGCCGCGAGCACCGGAAACGAAGTGCGTACGCGCGTCGGCGGCGGCCAGGGACAGCTGATCGGTAAGGCCTACGCAGGCTCGACGATCGCCGCTTTGGTGATCGACTCCGGCAAGTACTTCTGGCTCGACGTGACTTCGGGAGAGCTGCTCCGCAGCGACGGAGACAACGTGCAGCCGCAGCACAACCCACCGGGCAATCAAGTGGACACGCTCGCAGAGATGCCGGCTCCCGCCGACCTCGCAGTTCGCAACGGTCAAGTCTTTGTCGTCGGTGACGGCGGAGTGGGCCGCATCGCATCGACCGCGAGCAACTCCGCGTTCACGATCCTCACGCCGTCGGCGGACGCTCCGCGCGGGATCTCGGTGGACGCGTCGCATGTGTATTGGGCTGACGGGACGAGCCTCCGCGCGGTGCTGGTGGACGCGGAGGGGGTGACGCCGACGTTCATCTACGACGGCACCGAGACGCCGAACGACAGCTTCTCCGTCGGCGAGACGATCTACTTCACGACCCAGTCGGGCAAGATCTTCAGGATTGCCAAGACCGTCGAATGACGTCCCCAATCCGAAGAAACCCCGAGCTCCGCCCGGGAGCCGCCCCAAATTACCGAACCGTCTTGTCACCCATCAGATTCTTCCGACCCTCGGGAATCGGCATCGCCATCGGCGCATCGAACGCGCTCGCCAGCCACACGCCCAGTGGCTCGTCCTCGACGGAGGGCTGAACGAGCACCGAGATCTGCCAGATGACGTTGCCGTCATGAATGAAGCGCTCGTACACCTCCTCGCGCTCGCAGCCCTTCATGACGTACGCCCATTCGACGGCGTCACGCCCTCGCTTGTCTGTCCAGGCAACGAAGACATTGAACGCGTGCCGCCAGGCTCGGTCCTCGTCCGAGGCGCCGATGTCGAGCCCCGAGAAGCGCTCGACGACGATGCGTTCGAACTCGCCCTTGGGAATCTGGCCAGCGGCGTGGCGGAGCACGTCGAGCACGGCAGCCGCGTAGGGTTCCTGTCGCTCCCAGGTAAAGAGCGCGACGCGATCCTTGGACGGCTCGAGCGCGAAGTAGTGAAGGACGGTCGAGTCGTTGTCGCCGTCGGGGGCGATGCTCGAGAGAGGCACTGCCTGAAACCCAGCCGGCGGAACGAAGCGCTCGTAGCCCGGGCCGTTTCCGGGGGTGTCGCGAGCGATCAACGGTCGGCCGACGGCACCTCCGCTCGGACCACCACACGGCTTCGGTGACCGCTTCGGCGTCACCGAGATCTCGACCGGCGCCTCTGCAGAGGACGACGGCGCAGGTGCCGGCTCGGTCGTGGCGGCCGAGCAACCGACGAGCCAGACGAGCAACCCGAACGTCGGAGCGCGCGGCATCTCGCACCTCAAGCCGGCGGCGGAACGAAGATCGTCTTTCGATAGAAGGAGAGCTCGGCGAGGCTCTCCTTGATGTCCTCGAGCGCGCGGTGCTTCTCGCCCTTCTTGGGCATCTGCATCGGCGGCGGATACCACCGCGCGCAGAGCTCCTTGATCGAGGAGACGTCCACGATGCGATAGTGCAGGTGATCCATCACGCGCGGCATGTACTTCTCGAGGAACTGCTTGTCCTTCCAGATCGAGTTGCCGCAGAGGGGCGCCGTCTTCGGAGTGCAGTGCGCCTGGACGAACGCCAGCACCTGACGCTCGGCCTCTTCGAGCGTCATCTTCGACTGGCGGATCTGCTCGGTCAGCCCCGAGCGCGCGTGCATGTCGCGGACGATCGGAGCCATCTTGGCGAGGACGTCGTCGGGCTGGTGGATGACGAGATCAGGCCCTTCGGCGACGATCGACAGGTTGCCGTCGGTGACGATCGCAGCGACCTCGACGATGACGCACGTCTCGGGATCGAGACCCGTCATCTCGAGATCGACCCAGAGCATCCTCCCGCTTTCGGCCATTCTGGTCACTCGAGGATCGTAATCGTCTTGCTGTGGTAGTTGGCGACTGCCGCGCGCGCCCCGTTCGGAGCGACCGCCACCGAAATGGCACCCGAGCCGGTGGGCAGCGTCGCGACGACGTCCGGCGGATCGCCCGCGACGATCGCGACGCCCTGCCCCTTCGGCGGCGCTTCGTTGCCGCCGAGCGCGACGAAGAGCGTCGTGCGATCCGGCGAGAGGACGCCATCGCGCGGCTCGCCCGCGAGCGATAGGGTGGTGGTCTTGAAGCTGGGTGCCCTCTCGTCCGACAGCTCGACGACGGTCGCGTTGCCGCTCCCGGCGTTGAGGGTGATGCCGTACTTGTCGCCACCCATCACGAAGCCGGCGATGGGGCCCTGACCGACGTCGGTCCTCTTGATCGCGGTTTGGTTGCGGAGGTCGACGAAGAGCGCTTCGTTCGAGGCAAAGTCGGGGAAGAAGATGCGGCCGCCCTCGGAGGTGACCGAGCCGGCGCGGGGATCGCGGCCGACCGCGACGCTGCGACGCGTGGCGCCGAACGGCGCTTCGCTCGGGTCGAAGAGGTCGAGCCAGGCGCCGGCGGGCCGTCCGGCGTGGGTGAGCGCACCCAGCGCGGCGAGATGCGGCCGTCCGCCGCTGCGCACCAAGAAGATCTGTCCCGTCGATTGGGCGAGGCGGATGTCGCTCGCGAGCTTTCCGGACGGGAGCGAGAATCGGCTCACGCGGTGTGCGTTCGTCGTCGTAACGACGACGGTACCGTCAGGCATCTCGATGACGTCCGCGGGCCCCGGTCCGACCTCGAGCAGCACCGGATCGTGGTCCCAGCGCGTGACGTCGAGCACCGGGACGCGCGCGACGCGCGGATCGGGCCTCACCACCGCGAGGTAGCGGCCGTGGAGCAGCACGATCCGATCGCCCTTCGCCGGGACGCTCGCCTTGTGCACCGCCTCACCGCTGTCGACCTTGTACTCGCGGAGCGACGCGTCGTCGGCGCTGACATACAGGCTCGAGCCGTCGCGTGAGAACGTGAGATCGAGCGGATGCGCGTCGCCGATGCTGATCTCGCGGGTCTTCCAGTCACGATCGGGCGCGGGCGGCGGCGCTGCGGGCTCGGCGGTCGGCGCGGGCTCGGGCCCGACCGATCCCGGAGAGGGCTCGCCCGTCGTATCGCCCGCGAGCGGCGTGAGCGGCGGCGCCACGCCGACAGACGACTTCTGCGAGGTGACGATCACGCTGAGCGCGCTGGTCACCGCAGCAGCCACGAGGATCGCGGCACGCGGCGCTTTGGCGCGCTCCGGCTGCCAGGCCTTGCAGTGCTTGCACTTGCGCGCGCCCTCGAGGATCGGCTGCTTGCACGACGCGCACGGGATGCGCGAGGCGCGATCCTCTCCGCGGGCAGCCGCGGTCATCGAATCACCCAGGCGACCTTGGCGCGGTCGGAGAGCGCGAGGATCGTCTTGCCGTCCTGCGAGATGCGAACGCGCGACGGTGGCTCGGTGAGGGGCACGTGCTCCACGTCGAACGTGCCGAGATCGACGAGCGCTACTGCGCCGTCCTTGAGGCCCTGCAGCGCGACGACTGCTTGCTCCGAATCGGGTGACACGACCATGTCGGTCGCCGGGGCGCTCAGCGGCACGTGCCGCACGACGATCCCCTTCTCGAGATCGACGACCTCGAGCGCGCGACCACGGTTGCAGCGGACGAGCGCGCGGCGGCCCTTTCGCACGAGCGCGATCTGCTCGGGCTGATCGCACACCGCCACCGGCTCGCGCTGCCGAACCGCACCCGACTCGAGCCACTCGAGGCCGACCAGGTTGTTCTTGGCGCGGAGCACGACGAAGGTCATCAGACCGTCCGGCGACATGAGGGCGCTGACCGGGTTGCCGAGCATCGCGGCGCGGTTTCGGTCCTGCTCTGTGGCAAGTCGCCCAGGATCGAACGCGTACACGGCGCCGCCTTGCGGATCCGGCAGCCCTGCCACCGGAAGGCTCCCGGTCGTGGTGACGGCGCGCTTGCCTGCGTCGTCGACGGCAACCGGACCGATGTTGTCGTCCCCGAAACGAATGCGATCGAGCTCGACGTGGAGCTCCGTGGAGAGGATCGCGATCGCGTGAGCGCCCGGCAGCGAAACGAGCGCGCGCCTTCCGTTCGCACCGACCGTGACGTCGCTCACGATCCCGCCGAGCTCGAGCGTCTTCATTACGCGCGCTTCGGCGACGTCGAGCACCGCGATGTGCTGCGGGCCGACAGCGTACACGGCGTCGCCCGCACGGACGAGCTTGCGGGTCTGCGCGGCTTCGCTCACGAGCCCCAGGACCTGCCCTGTGCGCGTCGAGCGAACCTGCGTGCCCGAGAGCAGACCAATCGCGAAGCGGTCCTCGTCGAGGAGGATCGCGTCGGCGACGTCGGCCGGCAGAGCGAACGGACCGGCAATCCCCGGACGTTGCGGGACATGGGCGACGCCGCGAGGCCTCTGCCAGGTGCACGCGCTCTCCTGACACGCTTCGCCGGTCCAACAGTCCGACTCGCAGGAGGGCTTTTGCGTTTGGCCGGCAGGAGCGACCGTCTCGATCTCGGGCGCGAAGCGTTGCGGCGCCACGTAGCGAAGCGTGATCCCGGCAAGCACGAGGCTCGCGAACGCGCCGAAGGTGACGAGCGGCCGCCAGTGGAGGCGCAGCCAGCTCGCGTCTTCGGGCTCGTCGTGAAATGAGCCGCGAGAGCCCGGAGCGCCGATCGGCTCGTCGCACTCGGGACAGACTTCGGCATCGGCGGGGATCTGCTCGCGGCAGATCGAGCAGCGCTTCGTCTTCAGCTCGGGCGACGAGCCGGGCAAGAACGCGAGGGCGCCCTCGCTCAGCGTCCTGTCGAAGAGCCGCTTGGCCTGAACCCAGTCCGATGTCCCGGCCGGCGCGACGTACGCGCCCCGCAGCACGCCGCCGATGACCTCATCCCGGATGATCTTGCCGAGCTTCGCTCCGCCGACGACGAACGCGATCCCGGCGCGATCGGCGACGAAGAACCGAACGAGGTCCAGCACCTCGGCCGGAGCGAGCAAGAGGTCTGGAGAAAGAGAGGCAGCGGCCGCCTCCCCGGTGGGCGCAGGCGGGGGATTCCCGAGCGGAACCGCGAGCGTCGCCCAAGCCCGCGCAGGCAGCCAAAGCGCAGCGTCACCGAGACGCACCGGCACATCGGCCGGATAGCGCCCGGTTTTGAGCGCTTCGCGCAGCTCGTCGTCCGAGATCGGACCCACGACGCGCCCCGGCTCGGGCTGGACGTAGAAGCGGAGGTCTTCCACGGGGGACGCGTTCGCTACCAACGGACCGGGCTCGCGTCGAGCGCTCCGCCTGTCCACTGAAGGCCTTGCCAGGGGAGCGCGCGTCGGATAGTAGGCGGCACGCCTACATAGCTTACACCTGCATACGTTTCGTTCTTGGAGGTCTCGCCATGTCCCGTCGCGCGCTCACCCTCGTCTCCGCCGCCATCCTCGCCGTCGCAAGCTCGCAGATCGCCGCTTGTGCACCCGACACCAAGCTCGGCGAAGGTGAAGAGGCCGAAGACATCGCGTCGGACATCTCGCTCACCGTGGTGGAGCTGCCGGTCACGAAGAGCGCCGCGCCCGAAGGGCTGACGGTCATCACGAAGAAGGCGGACTACGTCGCGTTCTTCGGGACGCAGCCGCCGTCGAATGTGAACTTCCAGGCGCACTGGGTGCTGCACTACTCGATGGGGATCGAAAACACCGGCGGCTACGACGCGAACATCACCGCCGTGGAGCGCATCGGCAGCGGCGCGGGTGCTCGCCTCGCGATCTACCTGGAAGAGGTCTCGCCCGGTCCCGGCTGCTTCGTGACCCAGGCGCTCACGAACCCGCAGGTCACCGTCCGCATCCCGAAGCAGAAGAAGACGATCGCGATCGATCAGAGCCTCACCGAGACCTCGACCGATTGCTCGGAGCCCAACTGGTGCGCCGCTGCTCTCTGCGGGCCCGGCACGACGTGTGACGAGCTCTCGGACAGCTGCGTGGAAGAGGCGTTCTGCCCCAAGGTCAAGTGCGCGAACGGCTACGAGTGCGACGAGTCCGTCGACGCGTGCGTCGGCCGGCTGTGCGATCCCGAAGCCGCTCCCGAAGACGGGATGAGCTGCCCGAGCGGCTTCATCTGCGAGAACCAGATCGTCTGCATCACGTACCCGTGCCCGGCGCAGTACCGCTGCGAGCCGGCGCCCGAGGATCCGTGCCAGGGCATCGACTGGGTCGGCACCTGCGACGGCACGACCCTGAAGTATTGCGACAACAACCAGCTCGTCGAGGTCGAGTGCTCGCCCTACGAGTGCGGTTACAACAGCTCGGCGCAGTACTTCGACTGCCTCTGAGCCGAGCTGCTGCTAGGATGCGCGCGATGCAGAGGCCGTCTTCTTCCGGTCGCGCGCTGGGCGGCACCCTCGCGTGCTTGCTCGGTTTGAGCTCCGCAGCGTGCGGGCTCGGCCTCTCGAGCCGAGGCGACGCCGTCGACGTCACGCCACGCGACAAGGGTGGAGCCGCCGCGACCGAGCGCCGCGGCGACCCCGGCGATCTTCCCGGTGTCGACCTCTCGGCGCTGTCGGAGACGCGGCTTCGCAACGAGTTCTGGGATGTCGCGCAGTCTCTCTACGCACCCTGCCCCGACCAGGCGGTCCCGCTCCCGCAGTGTGTGAAAGAGGATCGAGCCTGCGCTGCGTGCGTGCCGATGACCCAGCTCATCGCCGATCAGATCGGCCGCGGTACGCCCAAAGCCAACGCGAAGGCGGCGGCGCTCGCGCGCTTCGGCCTCGAGACGGTCAAGTCGGTTCCGCTCCGCGACTCGCCGGCGAGGGGTCCGGAGAAAGCGCCGGTGACGATCGTCGTCTTCTCCGACTTCCAGTGTCCCGCGTGTCAGGCGGCGATCCCGCTCCTCGAAGAGGCGCAGGACGCGCACCCGAACGAGGTGCGCCTGGTGCACAAGTTCTATCCGCTGCCCAAGCACACCCGCGCAAAGGACGCCGCGTACGCGGCGTACGCCGCGATGAAGCAGGGCAAGTACTGGCAGATGGAAGAGCTGCTCTTCGAGAACCAGGACGCGCTCTCGGATCAGGACCTCGAGCGCTACGCGGCCGAGCTGAAGCTCGACATCGAACGCTTCCGCAAAGACAAGGCGTCGCCCGAAGCCAAGGCGATGGTCGAGCGCGACATGCAAGACGCCGAGGCTGTCGATCTTCAGTACACGCCGTTCATCTTGGTGAACGGACGGCAGTTCGACTCGGCGTACTTCCGGATCGATCGCGATCTCGAGAGCTGGATCCAGACCGAGATCGAGCTCGCCAAGGCGGGCGCGATCGCGCGGCCCGCGCCGAGCCAGGCCGCGCCGGCGAAGGCCCAGTAGAAGGCTCGCTTACCGAGGGCTTGCGGCTTCTCGCGGCGTGGCTGCTACGGCGCTTCTCCGCGACCTTCACCGGCGAGCAGGCGAGCCGGCGCCGAGCCGCTTGGCCACGGCTTGAATGATGCTGTCGCTGTCGGTCGTGGCGATGCCGAGCCGGGACGCCCAGGCCTCGCGCTCCGCGCGGGTTGCCTCATCCGCTGCGGCGGCATCCACGCGCGCGCGGAACAGCGAGTCGGTAGCATAGAGGCGCGTGAGCGCCGCGGGGTCGTGCAAGAACGCGTCTACCGCTGCGGTGGGCGCACCGGTGGTGCGGGCACTCGGCCGTCGGGAACGCTGCTTTGGTTTCGCCGGGGCCGGAGGGGGATTAGATGCCACCGGGGCAGCAGGCTCGGCCGTGTCGGACGCGGCGGCGGGCGCAGCCGCCTTCGCAGCACGCGCGGCTTGAAGCGCGCGGTGATCCGACGCGCGGATGGGCTTGTCGGAAGGTAGGAGCGGAGGCGAAACCACGAGGGGCGTGGCCGGCGTTTTTCTTCGGGGCATCGCGCGCTACTTAACGCATCCGCGAGTGGGCGTCGCGAGGTAGAAGCGCGGGCTCAGCCGATACGGACCTTCTTCGTAACCGCTCCGGTCCGCGTCGAGCTCGCCGAGACCGTGATCTCGCCCTTGCCTCGCACGACCCACTCGGCGCGGCGCCGCGCGGGCTCGAGGCTCGATCGCGTCAGGCCGGGTGCGGTCGAGCGATCGTTGCCGCCCCAGCCTGGAAGGTGACCGAGATCCTGCTCGGCAGGAGCTGCGGAGAGCTCGAGGCCCGAGGCGAGCTCGATTCGCGCGCGAACCGGGTCCGCGAACGGCCGCTGCTTCGCGGATCCGAGGACGAACGTCGGCAGGTAGCCCCGGTTCTCGACGGTCGCGCGAACGCGGTGGGTGTCACCCTCGAGCTTCTCGATTTGTACGTCGGCGATGACGACGCGAGGCGAGAGCGCAGCGACGCGGAAGAAGAACCTGCTCTGCTGATCGCATACGAGCCCGAGCTTCTCGTACGGCGGGTTCCAGACGCCGACGAGCGGATCGTAGCCGCCTATTTCGACCTCACCGATTTGCGGGTGATTGAACTTCTTCCACGTGCCGACGATCCTGCCGGCGTTCTCGGTGCGATCCCACTCGGCGATCCTCAGGATGTCGGCGCGCGACGTCCGCACCTCGTAGTTCTTGATGAACGGACGAAGGACCTCGAAGCCGACCTGCTTGAAGAAGTCCCAGATCTCGCAGACGAAGCCGATGGCGCCGCGCTCGGCGTACGCGAAGTTGGCGAGATCGCCATAGAGAGGCTTGTCCGGCTCGTAGGTGAACTCGACGAAGTTCGACACCGTCGGATAGCCGGTGATCGCGTCGCCCCACTTCTCGATCTGACGAAAGACGGCGAGGTCGAAGGGATCCATCTTCGCGTCAGGCTTGTCGGCGAGCGGCCGGATGTAGCAGCCGCCGTACGTGTGCATCGAGAGCCACAAGAAGATGTTCGGCTTGCGCACCGCGAGCTCGGTGATGGCACGCGACTCGGGCTCGCTCGCCGGAAACGCGCCCGCTCCTGCTTGCGTCGGCTCGGCCTGCCACATCGACGGGAAGTTCCGGTTCATGTCGGTCTCGCTGTCCGACAGGTACGACGGTCGCGGGACGGTGAAGCCGTCCCAGCGCTCGATGAAGCCTTCGGGGAAGAGGCGATAGAAGGGTCCCTCGTCCTCGACGTCGCGCGGCAAGAGCACCCCCGGGACTTCCTTGCTCTCGACGAAGTCGCCGGTCGGATCGACCTTGCGCATGAGGAGCGACTTTCCGTCGCCGTCGACGTCGTCGTGGCGCCAGTACGGACCTGTGTTCCCCATCCGGTGATCGCGAGGGTTCGATCGCACGAAGTGCCGCTTCGTGAGCACGCGCTCGGCGCCGTCCGGGCACATCCGCGGCAGGACGTAAAAGAGAACGTCGGCAGCGAGCATGTCGCGCACGTGGTCCGGAAGGTCGACGAGCGGCTCTCCGGCGTACGCGCAAAGAAGATCCTCGATCACCGTGAGGCAGACACTCGATCCCGCGACCTCGCTCGCGTGGATGTTGGCGTCGATCCACGCGGCGGGCCGAACGCGATCGGGATCGCGACCGATCGTGACGAGCCAGACGTCGCGGCCCTCTTCCGTCTTGGTCAGGCTCTCGAGCTTCATCACACCGGGCATCGCTTCGGCCCACGCGTGCAGCTGCCGCGTCAGCTCGTCGTACGTCAGGTACTTCTCGCGAAAGCCGAGCGAGAGACTCTTCAGATTTCTCATGATGCTCCGGGAGGCCCCTCCGTCGGGCGCGCGAAATCGATTCGCTCTTTTCCTACGAACGCACAAGCGCGTCCGGCTTGCTTGGCACGGTAGAGCGCGGCGTCTGCGGTCGCGAACAGCCCGTCGAGGCCGTTCGCGTCGGTGGGCCAGCTGGCGCCGCCTAAGCTGAGCGAGATGCCCGCGCGGGACGCTTCATCCCCGATGCGCCGCGCAGCAGCCGCGAGCGCGTCGGGATCCGCGCCCGGGAGCAGCACGACGAACTCGTCACCGCCGAAGCGAGCCACCGCGTCGTGCGCCCGGAAGCTCTTCGAAAGGAGCGTGGCCACGTCTTGAAGGAGCGCGTCTCCGGCCTGGTGTCCCTCTGCGTCGTTCTTTCGCTTCAGCTTGTCGACGTCCACGACCAGCATGGAAAGGGGAGCCTTGTCGCGCTCGCTCCGCGAGCGCTCGACGTCGAACCGTGCCTCGAGCTCGCGGCGATTCAGGAGCCCCGTCAGCGGATCGGTCTTCGCGAGGTTCGATACCCGATCGAGCAGCTCCAGGTTCTCGAGCACGAGCGCCGCCTGATCCAGGAAGAGCTCGGTGTGCGCGAGCCGTTCGCTGGCGATCGGGCCCTCGCGAAACCTGTCGTCGGCGAAGATGAGCCCCAGGATGTCGTCGCGCGCGCGGAGGGCACACAGCAGAAAAGGCGTCCCGGGATCGAGAGGGCCGATGCCGGCGCCGGAGCCGGGGGTGCGATTGGAGATCGGCTGTCGATCGAACAGCACCAGCCCCTTGGCCGCGAGCGCTGCCCGAACAGGCTCGTCGTTCGGCTCGAGCTCCATGTGCTGGACCAGCTCTTCGAGCTTCGAGTCGAACGTCTCGGGCGCGAGCATGCGATCGATCGAAGCATCCTCGAGCTCGAGCGACTCCCAGATGCGGTGCGCCGCGCGTTCATCGGCCGGTCCGACGGCTCGCACGCCGACGTACGCACCTCGCTTGACGTCGTACAAGAAGAGCGCGGCTCGGTGAAACCCGAGACCGAAGCCGCTCGTCAGCCCTACGAGGAGGAGACGGTGCGCCTCCGCGAGATCGCGCGTTCCGAGCATGTGGGCGGTCACGAGGCGCAGCGTCGCCAGTCGGCTGGACTGGGTCGCGAGGCGATCGAGGATCGCGCCCACGTCGTCCGGCGCGAAGAGCGAGAGGAGCAGCTTCGGTAGGACGCTCTGGAGCTCGCCGCCGAGCTCCTGCTCGGTGAGGCGGTGGCGCCGCTCGCGGAGGGTCGCCTCGATCGAGAGCTCGGCCCCGCGCTCGACGGCGGCGAGCGTCGCGCCCGCCCCGAGCAGCGCGAGCTTCAGCAGCTGGTTTGCCGCCGTCGGTAACGGCGCGCCGTCGTCACGCAGGCTTATCCGGAGCTCGAGCGGCGCGGGGAGCAGAGCGAACGTGCTCCGCACGTGCGGCGGGATCGCCGACAGGCGACACGTGCGTTCGATCTCCGGCGGCAGGCCCCGCGACACGGGCCCATCCTACAGTACGATCCGCCTTCACTTGCGGTGATCGGCACGCCGCGCGAGCCGCTCCTCGCGGCGTTTTTGCGCTCGTGCCACAGCTTTATGCTCCTCTTCACTCTCGACGAGGAGCTGGGGTACCAAAGCCGGCTTGCCATCGCGAAAGCCTACGAAGGTGAGAAACCCCGAAACGCAGGGCCAGGTTTCTCCCGTCATCGCGTCCTCACCGCGGACATCGACAGCGATCTCCATCGAGGTGCGGAACGTCGCCGTGACGCGAGCCTCGAGCCGCACGACCTGACCCACGCGGATCGGGCCGTCGAACGAGAGCTCGTCGATCCCGGCGGTGATGCAAATCGTC
The DNA here is from genome assembly GCA_041940405.1 of Polyangiaceae bacterium. Classification (GTDB taxonomy): domain Bacteria; phylum Myxococcota_A; class Polyangia; order Polyangiales; family Polyangiaceae; genus Xiheicaenibacterium. The sequence continues at coordinate 13,969 of JBGTSH010000060.1, read as the reverse complement.
CCAGCGAAGCGCTGCGAGCAGATCGCTGCACACAAGTCCATCCACGCGAGCACCTGACCGCCGAACACGTTCCCCAGCGCATTCGCGTGCGTCGGGAGGACGTACTCGGTCATGGTCGTCACCGAGTCGCGTGCGCTGCGCGGGATTTCGAGGGTGCGTTCTGACATTTCGGCAAAGTCATCGTCGAGCACGGCCGTGGCGACAAGGCCGCTTGACCGACCCCCGGAGAGATCGTCACGATGAGAGCGCACGTGATGCCGGCCTTTCGACCCCTCGTCTGCGCTCTTGCCAGCGCTCTCACCTTCGCGTGTGCCGAGCCTGAGAACATCCCGCAACCCGCATCGCCTGCGCAGCGGTTGGTCGAAGTGCGGCAGAAACCGGGCGCGGGTGCGCGAAAGCCCGGCTCGAGCGCGGCCGGCGGGCCGAGCGTCGCGACGCGCTACCAGGACGACTGGTTCGGCGGCGTCACGCTGCTCGGGGTCGACGCGCAGAAGGGTCGAGCGGTCCTGCGTCTCGAGGCACACGATCCGCCGCGCCTCGCCGTCGACGTCATCGATCTGGAGAAGGGCGTTCGCGTCGAGCGGTGGGAGGCGACGCCCGAACGGGCGAAGGCTGCGCAAGGCGGATCGTTCTCGCCGATGTCGGGGAGCTTCGAGGCGGACGCGAGTCGCTTCGCGGCGCTCCTCCGCGAGCTCGGTCCGTGGCACATGCGGCCCGCGCTCGCGTCGCCCACCTTCGCGGTCAGCCCGCGCACCAAGGGACCGTTCTTGTTCGGCGCATCGCCGACCGATGGCACGCAAGGCGACTGGCTCTTCGCGATGCAAGGGAACGGTGCAGCCTCGCGGCGCGTCGACCAGGGCCTCATCGCGAGCTACTCGCCGGTCTTCGCGCCCGACGGCGAGAACGTCGCCTTCCGAGGGTGCAACAGCTCGCCGTGCGACTACGGCCTCTTCCTGGTCAAGGTCGGTGACGATCGTCCCCGGCGCGTCACCGGCGTGCAGACCGTCAGCCCGCCCGCGTGGACCGCGGGGGGCGAAGCAGTGCTGACCGTCGGCTCGCGAGCGAACGAGCGGTGCCTCTTCAAGATCACCGTCTCGCCGATGAGCGTCCCCAAGGCGCTCGCGTGCGTGAAAGGCCTCGAGGACGTCTCCTTCTCTCAAGATCCCGAAGGCCGCACCGCCGTGCTCGCAGGCGTCCGCGGGCGCGCCGGCAAACAGGCAGTCGACGTCACCTGGACCCTCGTCGCCGACGGCAGCGTCCTCGCCACGCACACCATCGAGCGCGCCGTCGGCTCGAGCGTCGTCAGCGCGTCGGGCCTCCTCGCCATGCCCATGCAAAAGGGTGCGGTCGGCCTCGTGGACTTGGTGACGGGCAAGAGCTCGCTCGTCCCGTCCGAGCACGGCTGGTTCTTCGGATTCGAAGGCGCGCGCTGGCTCGGCGATCGCCTCGTGCTCTTGAGGAAGATCGAGGGGAAGAAGGGGTTCGAGATCGTGACCGTCGACGCGCGGGCGATGACCGAGCGCGACAAGTGGATGTGACGTAGAGCGCGCTCGGCGGCTCGCCGCGGGGCGGCCACCGCGCTCGCTCTGTCTTCGCATGAAGGCGCCGTTCAGCCGGGAACACGACCGAAATTCTGTTCGAGCTCGCGACGCGCGCCTCAACGGATAACCTAGACGCTCAATATGTCGGCGCGTCGATGGGGGATCGTTCTTGACGATGGATCACTGCGTTCAGGCTGGTTGAACAGCCTGCTTCTGTACTGGGATGGAATCCATCGAGTCGTCAGCGATGCCCACGACTCGACCGCCGATCCGCCCCACATACAGGAGCTCGCCGAGCGGAAGCTTTTAGTTGACGTGCCCGCTGCGAAGTTTCGCGCGGAAGCGGCACGCCACTTCATGAGCCAGGCAACACAGCTTGGAACCAGCCGACTCGCGGTGTTGCGAAATGTGGCAGAAGGCCTGCCTCTCGGCGGGCACGAGCGGTTAGCTGCGAGAAGCCGTGCGGAAACCCTGCTCACTGTGGGCTCGACTCCTCCGGTTATTGAGGTTGACGCTAGCTTGCGCCGCCTTCTGGCACAGGCCGGGCTGGGCACCACATTAGGCGAGTCGTTCTTGCTTCACCCGAGCGCGGAGCGGCTGATGACTCGCTCCTTGCTGCACGTCGCCGCAGAGGACGCACTCGCCGCCCCGATCGCGGCCCGCAATGAAGAAGCGGTGGTGGATGCGTTCCTCGGCTCGGCTGCGCCGGAGCCCGTCGAGCAGTCAGGTCTACTGCATATGGTTGTGAATTGGCCACATCCCGCGAGTCTCGAAAATCTTGACCCTGCCAAACTGGTCGCAATGCGGTTGCGTTGGCGAAAACACCAAGACCGATTTCGCGAAGCGTTCGAGACGCTCGGGGTAGAGCTGTCAAACATCGATGATCCCGCAGAGCTGCGCCGCTCGATTGAGTTCCACCGAGTAGCGATCGACAACACGCTCGACACTTTGAAGGCAGAGCTCGCGCAGTCGGACAACGATGCGGTGTGGGAACTGGGAGCGTTGGTCCCGCTGCCTGCGGCCGTGATCAATGCGCTCCAATATTTGCCCGCCCTCGGCGGCGGCACCCTTGCATTCACGATCCTAGCCGTGCTGTTCGGCATGCGGAGAGTGTGGACAAAACGTAAGGTGGAGCAGGAGAAGTCCTTTGGGGGAACTCCGTGGTCCTACCTGCTGCTTGCGGAACAGGCGGTGCCACTCGCCGCGCGGTGGAGTTCCCTGCACGAGGCGCCCCCGCTGTCACGCGATAGGGCGAGCCCCGTGCCGCTCCTCGCCTCCTCGGCCTCCGATTCCGTCGCCAGGGAGCCTACCGTGGTGCCAGAAGCGGCCGAAGAGGATGACGACTTTCCTTCGACGGATGCTGATCATGCGCTGCTGCGTTACGGTCTGCAGCTTCGTCTCCTGCGAGACTACCTTCGTGCCGGAGAATGGTCGAAGGCGCGCGAGCTAGTCGATCAATGCATCGGTGAAGAGGGGTGGGTTCTCGGGCACTTCCCTGACCTATTCCATGCGGGAAAGGCTGTGCGAGCGCTCATCGAGCTATGCGAACCGCTGGGAGAGGTCGGCACGGAGATTGTTACCGCGGGCATCGGCGAGGCCAGGCTGCGGGACGACCTGCGGTCATCGTTGTCCGCGGCCTACGTACGCCTGGGGGTGCCGAGCCCCTTTGCCATAGATCCGGGAAGCATCGCCGAGCAACCCGGCGTAGCGACCGACGTGGCTTCGCTGGCAGGCCGAGTGGCCTTGCGTTCCGGCGCGAGGCCGAAGTCAAAAACTAAGGCGAAGGCCCCTGCAACTGGGAAGAGCAAGAGCAGGCCGCGTGCCAGGGCAAACAAGAAGCCCAAAAGCAAAGCCAGGCCGAAGCCGGCGGCCAAGCGGAAAGCCAAGCGCAAGGCGAAGCCGACCCCCGCCGCCAAGCGGAAACCCAACCCGAAGGCCAAGCCGCGCGCCGCATCGAAACGGAATCCCAAGGGCGAGGGCGGGCAGAAGACCGGGCCGAAGCCGAGCAAGACTGCGACGAAGCCGCGGGCGAAACCGAAACCTCGTCGAGCCGACTAGGCCGCGCGGCTGCCGTAACGACGACCAGCTGGATAGCAGGTAACGGACGTTGCGCTCAGCATCAGGAAGCCAGCACGACGCAACCGCTTCACCCTCTGCAACGCGCGGTGAGTGAGCGGCGTAGGCAAACCAGGCCCGGATCTGTTCGAAAAGCTCGGGTAACGGCTGGATCGCGCTGCTCGCTCGCGCTCAGGTCGCGCGCGCCGCGCTGGATTGCGTTTCCTGGGCATCCGCATCATCCTTGCGTAGGCGGGAAGCGCGTCATGTGCCCACGCAAATCCCACCGTTGTCGTCCGCCCAGGGCGGCCCGTCCGCACCTAGTGAACGCTTGCCCCACGCTCCTTCTGCTTGCGAGCTGCGACGGTGTACCGGCAGATGCGGAAGTCCCTCCGCCCCAACGCCGCGCTGGTGCATGCCCTCTGCACGAGCAAGGTCAGTCCCGAGTGGTCGACATCGCTGCGCATGACACCGTGATGATGGCGCTGCTGTCCGACGGCCGAGTGCTCTGTTGGGGCGCCAACGCCGGCGCATGCGGGCACCAGTTCACCGCACCGGATTGGGGCGGGCCACCTGTTCCTGTGGCGGCTGCAGACTGCGTCACAGAGATCTTTCCGGGACAGCACTCGATGTCGGCAGCCCGACTATGGGACGGAACTCTCGGCGTTTGGGGCCCGGAGACGGAGTTCGAGGCAGGTGATGGAGACGGTCGCGGCCCTGGTCTCGCTTCCTTTCAGGAGCTGGTGATTCCTGAGACGCTCGCGACCGTCGTACCAACGACCGGGTTCATGATCGCGCTGGCCACGTCCGGCGCGGTTTACTACTGGGGACACAATCCGCCGACGCCGCTGCTCACACCAGGTCTGTACCCAACGGGCGATACCGTCGTGCAGGTCGATGCATCCTACGCAGCTTGCATGTTGACCGCCTCGGGCGAGGTGTATTGCTTCGGGCTGAACAACAACCTGCTCCTCGGTCCGCCTGGACCCCCATCCCCGAACGTCGCCGACTGGGTCTTCCAGGCGCGCCAAATCGACCTCCCCGGTCCGGCAGAGCAGGTCAGTGTTGGCAGGGCGACCGCTTGCGCGCTGGTGGGCGGCGAGGTGTGGTGCTGGGGTAGCAACTCAGGCGGCTCGCTCGGGGTGCCGTTCGACATGCTGCCGTTGGCCGAGACACCGGTTCGCATCGAGCGGCTGCCGCCCGCCAAGTCGCTTCACGTTTACAACCCGGTGTCGTGCATCGTTGGCTTGGATGACAGGGTGACATGCTGGGGCAATGGCGTGCTGTTGGGCGGTGCGGTTGATCAAGACCCGGCGCCAGAACCGTGGTTCCACGAGTTCCAAGTTGTGGACCTCGCCGTGGGTGAGGATTCGGCCTGCGCCCTGTTGGCCGACGGCCGGCTGTTTTGCGCCGGGGCGAACAGCCCTGGGGTTGGCAGGTCGGGCTTCGTCGACATCGATAGCGTATGGCCCTCGTATAAGTCCGTTCACGCTTGTGCCGCGCTCGGTGGGATCAATGTCCCAAGCCCGACCGCCGTGAGTGAGTGCGACGTCGCGTTTCAGCTATGAAGACCGCATCCTTTATCGGCTCGACGCTGCTGTTGGCGACAGCATGTGACGCGGAGTTAGATCCGATCGTCGGGGGATGGTCTCCCACGGGCGACCGATCCCATCCGCTCCAGGTAACGACGCGGGGAGACTTGCACGTGACCTTCAGCTCCGACCAAACGGTCGAAGCGATGGTCTTCGTGGATCACTTTCCCGGCGAGGCCCGACTCGAGGGCACGTGGGAGAAGCCGACGACGGACGAATTCCACCGCTTCACGCTGCGTTGCACGGAAGTCACCCTGGAAGGCCTGACGTGCGACGTCTTCCCGAACGATCCCAACTACAGGTGCACGATGAAAGACGACCTGCTCGCGTGCGACCTCGAGAACTGCGACCTGTGCGCGACGCTGCTCTTCGCGCGCCGCCGCTAGCCCTCAATCGCCCATTCAAGGACAAGGATCGTTCGCCGCACCCGGCGTACCCGTATCCCCCGCTCCGCCGCTGATGAAGCTCGTCGCCTCGCAGAAGTTGGTGTCGTCGTCGTTGGCGTCGGCGTCGATGAACATCGGATCGAGGCTGCGGCTCGCGCCGTTGGGATTGAGGCCGGACGAGCTGTCGTAGATGAGCTCGTCGATGATGTCGAGCGACGGAGCCTCGAGGGCGATATAGTCGCCTGCGTTGTTGAGGCTGAGCTCGGGGATCACGTAGTCGACGGTCACGCCGCCGTTGAGCATCATGTCGTTGCTCACGCCGAGGACGACGTAGTCGCCGCCCGCTACGACAACGGAGCTCGCCACCACGTGCGGCATCCCCGCGGTGTCGTGGTAGATCGAGAAGCCCATCAAATCGATCGGCGCGGCGGTCGTGTTGAAGATCTCGATCCACTCGCCGTTGGCGTCGAGGGCTTCCATCGGGTTGTTCATGATCTCGGTGACGACGAGATCGCCGTAGTTGATGAGGCCGCAGTCGGCCATGCAGAGGCGCTGCGCCTCGCCGATGCAGGTGGAGTCCCAGCCGCCGTCGACCGCATCGCAGCAGAATTTGTCTTCGGCGCAGACGATCGCGACGCAGGGATCCGAGCACATGGGATCGAGCGCGTCGCCGGCGGTGCAGACGTCGTGGATGCACGCCATGCCGCCGCCACCGGTTCCGCCTTCGCCGCCGACGCCCGTCGTCACCGTGTTGGTCGTCGCGGTCGTCATCCCGCTGGTGGACGAGGCGCTGGAGCTCGTGCTCGTGCTGCTCGTCGACGACTTCGTCGACGTCGTCGCTGAGGTCGACGGGCCGTCGCCCCCGGAGCCGCCGTCACCGCCGGAGCCGTCGCTGTCGCTGTCACCGCACGCGACCGAGAGAAGGAAGAAGGAGGCAAGGAGGCTGGCGGTCCGTTTCATGGTCGGCGCCTGAGCACCGGTCATGCCAGCGCGCGAATGTGCGCGTTGTGGGCGGATCGGCGTCTTTTGGGGTGGGCAGCGCGCGCTCCATGGGAGGACGCTGATCCGTCAGCCGACCTCGGTCAGCCCAACTCCGTCAACCCAGCACGTGCGGACCGAACACGTCGACGTCCACGCCCGACGCATAGTGCGCGAGCGGCTCGCCTCGTCCCGGCGGAAGGCCCGCAGCTTCGAGGAGCGAGCTCTCGACGTGATGCACCGTGGCCCGCTGCGCGGGGTACGCGACGTGGTGCACCTGACCTCGGTAGATCTTCCCGCGCCATGACGTGAAGAGCAGATATCGCTCGAGGAGGAAGTGCTCGAGCGTGCCTGGCGCCGATGCACCGAGCGGCTCGCCGATCGAAGCGTCGAGCACGAGATCGGCGCGCTCTCCTTTGCGCGACGACGCGTAGCGGACGCGATCACCCTCGCGGCTCGAGCTCATCTTCGCGAAGAAGTACGGCAGGCCCCAGCCGAGCCGCGCCGCCTTGACCGCAAGCAGCGAGCTCGCTTCGAGAGAAAAGAAGAGCACGCCCGGCTCGCCGTTCACGACGACGTACGTCCGAAGGTTCGTCTCGAGAAAGTCCATCGCCAGCGCGCGCGGCAGCCAGCTCGGGCGGATCCCCTCCATCAAGAACGGGACGAGGCCGACGTACGCGCGCCCTTCCCAGAGATCGAGCGACATGCCTTTGGGCACCAGCGGCGCGACCTCGGCGGCGTCGTATATCCAATGCAAGAAGAAGAGCTGCCGCCAGCGCTGCTCGCCGGTTGGCTTCTCCGAAGGGCGCCGCGTCGGAGCGATACGATCGATGTCGGCCACGAGCCTCCTAACCTATCCTCGGCACGATGCTCGCGAAACGCCCTCGCCACCCTCTCGTCGCGTTCACCATCGTGGTGCCCGGGCTCTTCAGCGCATGCTCCGACGATGACGCCGGCAGCGGAGGCGGCGGAAGCTCCTCGACGGGCGACACGACCACCGCGAGCGCCTCGAACAGCGCCGCCTCGACCGCGACGGCTGCGTCGACCGCCTCGGCATCGACCGCGGCGGCAGGCGGAGGCGGAACTGGCGGCTCCGGCATGGGCGGATCGCTCAGGTTCGTAGAGAACGCTCCGGCCCAGCACGACTACGGACGTCAGCTGACGATACCGTCAGCTTTTGGCGTCGCCGACTTCACCCTCGAGGTGTGGATCAAGCCCGACCCGAGCTTCCCCGTCGGACCGACGACGCCCGACACGCCCGGCCAGCTCGCCAATTGGTCGGACGCCGACGTGGAGCCCTACAGCAGCTCCGACTGGTGGTACGCAGGCAACTTCCTCCTCGACGGCCACAACAACGCGAGCTTCAACCTCGGAACGTTCAGCCTGCAATGGTACGGCGGCGGGCGGGTGAGGTGGCTCGTCGGCGACGGCGGCGGCGCACCCCCGGGCGGCGTCTGGTCCGTCGGTGCGTATCCGGCGACGGGTACCCCTTCCCTCCTCGACGGCGCGTGGCACCAGCTCACGCTCGTGCGGCGGCTCGACGCGAGCTCCGGCGCGCTCCTCGAGCTCTGGATCGATGGCGCGCTCGTCGACGACGAGACGACGCCCAATGACGGCGACCTTCATTCGTATTGGGACGACGCCGCCGCATTTCCTGAGGGCCAGCAGGGCTTCTTCTGGGGCGCCGAAAAGCAGGCGGCCATCGGCGTCTTGGGCCAGTACGAGGACTACAAAGGCCTCATCGCCGAGCTTCGCTTCTGGTCGGTCGCCAAGACCCCAGCCGAGATCGCGTCGAGCTTCGGTGAGCCCGTCAGTGGCAACGAGCCCGGGCTCGTCGGGCTCTATCGCTTCGACGAGGGAGCCGGGGCCGAGGTCTGCGACGCGCTCGGGCTGACGCCGTGCATCGATCTCTACCTGGTCGATCGCTCCGCGTGGCAGACCGAAGGCCCACCGCTCTAGCGGCCCGCAAGCCCCGGCGACCGCACGCCGCGACGAAACACGCACCCCGGCGACCGCACGCCGCGACGAAACACGCACCCATAAGAACAATGCCCCCCAGTAGCGTCGCCCCTACGTCGGCGCTGCGGCTCGCCGAACGTCGCACGCGATCCAACGCACGCCGATAGCGTGCGAACCCCCTCGGTTACGTCGCGCGCACGCCCCAGCGGACGGCAGATCGCGACGAAACAGGCACCCATAAGAACAATGCCCCCGGGTTACGTCGCCTCCCGCGTCGGGCTGAGCGTCCGAGGCGATCCAAATCGCGGCTCGCGCGGCTCGGGCGCGTTCCAACGAGCACCCATAACGCGTGAAGCCGCGCGGTTACGTCGCGCGCGTGCCCTCGGCAGCCGCCGGCCGCGACGAAACACGCACCCATAAGAACGATGCCCCCCGGTTACGTCGCCCCCGCGCGCCTGGGGAACGGCGTAGGCGACCCAACCCGCACCCATAGCGCGCAAAGGCGGCCGGTTCCGTCGCGCACACGCCCGCCGCGACCGCAGACGGCGACGGCTCAGCGCTCGACGCGCACCAGCATCTCACCCTCGTCGCCGCGCATGACGAAGTAGTGCTCGCCCTGGCTGACGACCGTGCGCGAGATGCTGCGACCTTGCCCGAGATCGAAGAGTCGCGCCGATTTCGATCCCTGCTCGTGGAGCCAGAGACAGCCGATCGATCCGTCGAACAAGAGATCGCCCGACGACAGCTCGAACGCGCGGGTCATCCAATCCTTGCCGCAGTTGTTCGATGCCTCGAGCACGATGCGGTCCCAGCCGTCGCCGTTTCGTCGAAAGCTCTTCGCTTGATGCAAGAGATAGAGCGCGCCCGAGCTCGTGACGAACGGTGTGAGGTGGTCGGGGGGGTTCGGCGGCGAAATGTCTCGGAAGGTGCCGCCTTCGAAGACCGCGATGTAGCCCTCGGTCGCCTTCGCCCGATCGACGCTCGCGACGACCCACAGCTCGCCCGACTTGCCGCGAACGAAATCGAAGTCGGTGAACATGGCGACGCGCTCGGTGCCCGGGAGCGGAAGGACCGTGCTCGTGTTTCTCTTCGCCGGATCGGCAGGCCAGACCTCGACAGCGAGGTGTCCTTCGGTGAGCCGCGGGCCGATGGACTGATCAGGCGGCGCGACGCCGTGCAGCTTCGCCGTCGAGATAGGTTGATCGCCCGACGTGCACAGCGTGCCGAGGCCCATGATCGAGCCGTCGTCGTTTTGGATGAGGAGCGGGTGCCCGAGCATCGCGTAGCGGCAGCCGTTCTTTCCGGGCGCCGGAATCGGGAGCTTCTCGCCCTTCGACGGTCCGTCGAACCGGAACGTGAAGCCCTCGGTCGCGGGGGCCTGGTAGGCGGGCGCTGCTTCGTAGATCCGCGCGCCCTTCTTCGTCGTGATCGGCTCCGAGATCGTGGCTGCGTCGACCCAATCGGGTTGCTTTGCGAGCGCACCGGAACGCTTTCCCGAACGGGTCTTGAGCTTCCCCGGTTTGCCTCGTACGTCGTCGCCGAACTCGGTCGACGGCGCGTAGAGGTGAAACGAAATGTCGTCGAGTGTCCCTTCGATGTTCGAGACGGCGAAGGCCTCTGCGGGCCATGACGGATCTGGAGATCGGATGCCGCGAAAGAAGTCCGGGAGCCGCGTGACCTTCGCGCCCTGAACGAGGAACGCCGTCGCCGGCATGTTCACAATGACGAGGAGCCCCTCTTTCACCGGATGCGTGGTCAGCCAGACGGCGTCAGGCTCCTTGTTCTCTGCAATGCTCTTGTCGAGGACCGTCACGAAGACCGGAGCGGGCTTCGCGTGCGGAGCTGCGCTCGCGACCAGGGCAGGAGCCGACGAGGAAGGCTCGGCGCTCGGAGCCACCGGGGTCGACGCCACACCTCTCGGCGGAGCGAGCGGCCGACGCGCAGGCTCGGTCGAGCAGGCGAGGCTCGCAACCGAGACAGCAGCGGACAAAACGACCGCGAGGCGCATGGGCGGTTTCTATCCCAGACGCCTCTCGGTCGTATCGTGTTCCAGTGATCAGCCGAAGAGCTCGTCGTACGAGCCGGACACCTCGCCGAGCTGGTCGGGCCCACCGACGGCTCGCATCGCGGTGTTGATCACCTTCACCGGGTGCTCACCATCCTTGCGGAGGTGGCGCCCCGGCGAGGTGTGGAGGCCGCCGGCCTTGCCGCCGATGAGCACCATCATGTTCTCGGTCGAGTGCGGCGAGCCCTGCGCGTCCTGCTCGGGGTCGTAGCCGATGCCGCCCTCGAAGCAGAGGATCATGCTCGTCGAGTCGAGCATCGACGTGCCGTCCGAGTCCTCTGTGTCGCGGAGCTTCTTCATCAGCGTGCCCCAGTGCTTCACGTGCCAGCCGACACAATCGGCGAGCGCCTCTTGTCCCGCTTGGCCGCCGCCCATCGAGTAGTGGCTGATTTCGTGCAGGTCGGACGGGTAGCCGTAGATCGGGTTCATGTTCAGGAAGCACTGCGAGTACGTGAACATGAGGTTGGCGACCCGATAGAGATCGCACGCGAAGGCGAAGTGGATGAGATCCACCATCACCTGCGCGCGGGTCTCCTCGTTGGAGTACGCCGCGGTCGAGTCGTAGCCGCCGCCGGCGCCCTGCTCGCCGTTCTCGACGGGTCCGCCGATCGGCGAGTCGTCGCCCGGGTGCTGCGGCATCATGCAGGACGCCGATGCGGGAGGCGTGATCGCATTGAGCCTCATCTCGAGCGCGCGGAACTCGTCGAGGTGCCGCTCGAGGCGGATCTTGTCGGCCGCGCCGAGGCGCGGCACGAGCCTCTCGGTGTCCCCTCGAACGAGATCGATCACGCTCTTGCGCCGCTCGAGGAGGCGCTTGGCGGCTTCGGCCTCGGCCGGATCCGGCGGAATGAAACCCGTCGTGATCGACTCGAACGCTACCTTGGGGCTCGACGTCGGCGGCACCTCTTCGAGCTGTCCGTTGTTCATGCGCGCCGAGAGCAGGCCGCGCTGCCCGTCGGTGCCGTTCGAGCCGCGATAGAACGCCGCCTGCACGCGGTAGGTGAGCACCTTGTTCGCGATGTCGGCCGCGATCGTGTCGCTGACGACCCAGTCGGACGTCGGGCCTGCGAGCCCTTCGTCGTCTTCGCCGATGCTGCGAACGCCGCACGCGAGCGGGCAGGTCGAGCTGGCGTGAAATCCGATCGCACGGCCGCCCGACGGCGGGGTCGACCCCCACGGAATCAAGAGGCCCGAGACGACCGACGTGACGTCGTTCACGCCCAAATCGATGAGCGGCTGAACGGCGCGCGACGTGTTCGCCGCCGTGATCGGTCCTTCTTGCGGAGGCGTCGAGCGCTCGCCGCCGTCCATCCCGATCGACGCACCGCCGAACGCGAAGACGTAGCGCATGGGCTTGTCGCCCGGCGCTGCGCCCGCGCGCTTGGGCGCGAAGATCTCGAGGAACGGCAGCGCCAAGCCGAAGCCGCCGAGACCACGGAGAAACCTCCTCCGACGTGCTCGATCACTCACCGGCCACCTCCTCACGACGCAGACGGAATGCTTCCGACCCGACGAGCTCGCCGACGAGCTTGTCGAGCGCCAATCCCCCTCCTCCTTGCGCGTCGACGACCAGGCGCTCGAGCAGCGCATCGTCGTGCTCGTCGAGCTCCCAGCGTCCCATCGCAAACCTGTAGACCATCGACGCGACGCACTCGTCGACGCCGCCTGCCTGGATCATCAGCCCGCCGAGCTCGGCCGGCCCAGTGAACGAGCCGACGCCGGCGAGCTCTCCCGTACCGTCGATCGAGCACTGCGGCTTATCGGGCTCGGTCGTCCGGAAGCGACCGGCCGAATCGAAGCCCTCGAGACCGAAGCCGACCGGCTCGAGCTGCATGTGGCAGCCGGAGCAGCCCTCGGTCTTCCACATCACGTAGCGATCTTCTTTGCACGCGTTCGGATCGGGGCCGCCGGGCGGCTCGTCGACGTTCACGCCGAGATCGGGCGGCGGCGGGTTGATCGTCCTGCAGAAGAGGCGCGTCTGGATGAGGAGGCCGCGCTGCGTCGGGCTCGTGTCGTCGAACTTGGCGACGGCCGAGAGGAACGTGCCGTGCGAGAGCAGCCCGCGACGGCCCGTCGTGCCGTACCCGACCCAACCGCCGGCAGCGTCGGCCGGAGCATCGATGCCGTAGTGGGTCGCGAGCTCGGCGGTGACGAACGTCTCTTCGGCGAGGAGGAGATCGCTCCACGGGCGCTTCTCTTGGAGGAGGTAGCGATCGAGGAGCGTCTGGGTCTCGAGCTTCATCGCTGCGGTCAGCGTCGCCGAGAGCGGGATCGACTCGTACGCGAGCCACATCGCGTGAAAACGCCCGATGCGCTCGAGCGCCTTGGGATCGCCGAGCAGCGTCGAGGCGGCCTCGCGGAGCTTGTCGGGGTTCTCGAGCTCTCCGGACTCGGCCATGTCGAGGAGCCAGTCCGGCGGCGTCGATCCCCACAAGAGATAGGAGAGGCGCGTCGCCACCTCGAAGCCGTTGAGGCGGTAGAGGCCCGGCATCGTCGGGATCGGCTCGCCGATCTCGACGCGGTACAGAAACTCCGGGTGCTGCAAGAATGCGCGCAGACCCGAGTCCACGGCGACCCAGAAGTCGTTCTCGAGGGCGGCGTGCGGCATGAAGTGCGAGACGAAGGCTTCGACCTCGTCGCCGCTGACCGTGCGCCGCAGCGCGCGCCGGCCGAACGTCGTCACGAACGATCGGAAGCACGCTTCATCCGACGGACCGGTGGGCTCACAAGGAACGACCGCTGCACGGAGCGAGGGATTCGCGACGACCTCTCCTGCGACCTCGCCCGAGAGCACCTCGACGCCGTCGATGAGCGCTTGCGACGCGGTCTGTTTCGTGAAGTCGTTGTCGAACGGGGTGCGATCGTCGGTCGGGAGTACGAGCTCCGCGTCGTCGACGTCGACGCCGGTCAGATCGAGCACCGTCGCGCGGTACTCGATCGCCGTCAGCCGGCGAGCACCGGAGACGCCGACCTCGTTGGCTTCCGCAGCCGTCGGGATGTCGACATCGGACGGCTTGCCTCCACCGATCTCTCCGGTGCAGCCCAACGTGCTGCATCCGAGCGAGAGAGCTGCGGCGATCGAAACCGAGCTCGTGAAGCGAGTGAGCATTGGCTTTCGGCCTCCAAAAAGGGGTGCGGTGCGACGGATCGCAGTTGCACCCCAAGAGTCGCCGATTGGTCAGGCCAGCGCAACGGTCTTACCACCCGAAAAAGCCCATCATTTCGCGGCTGAGGATCTTTCCAGGCGCAACGTAGGGGACACACCTACGCGGCCGGCTGCGGCTCAGGCGAACGCGGGCCGAACGCCGCGAGCACTTGCTCTGCCATTGCGTCGAGATGACTCGCGTCGTTCGGATGAAAATCCCGCCTCAGGTAGGACCGGATGCCGCGACC
>JBGTSH010000059.1:0-41326 GCA_041940405.1 Polyangiaceae bacterium | reverse complement strand
AGATGTGGATCATGTTGATGCAGACGATCGCGTCCACCCGCGGCTCGGTGCCCGTCGTCCACGCAGGATCGAGGACGTCGATCGCGCGCGGCGGCTCGACGTTGGCGAGCGTCGATTCGGCGACGAGCGTCGCGATGCTCGCGCGGGCATCTTCGGTCGGATCGCTCGGCATGAACGTAAGGCCCGGAAGGTGCCGAGCGAAGTGCACCACATGCTGTCCGGAGCCGGATGCGATCTCGAGCACGGCGCCGCTCGCAGGCAGCACCTTGCGAAGCTCGGCGAGGATCGGATCCTTGTTTCGCTCGGCCGCCGGAGAATGGAGTGCCGTCATCGCCCGGCAGGGTAGCTCGCCGAGCGGACCCGAGGCATCCTTCGCAGGATGCGTGGGACGTCCCGACGCGACTTTCTGACCAGCGCCGCTGCTGTAGGGAGCTTTCTGCTCGGGTGCGGCGACGACGGCTCGACGAGCGGCGATGGGCCTGCGGTCGGGGGTGGGGGTGGCGGTCCGGGCGGGTGTGCCGAGGATCCGTTTGCCGGCGGTCAGCTTAGCGGCGTGCTGGGTTTCGTCGACGATGGCGACATCGAGCTCGGCGTTCCGCTCAACGTCGGTTGGGACGGCCGCCTCTACACCGATCTGTCGTCCCTCGACCAGGACTCACTCATCACGAAGAACGAGAGCTTCTACATCCGCACGCGCTACCCCGATCTGCTCGATCCGACGGTGCCGTGGCGCATCGCGGTGGATGGACATGTGAACGGCCCGGCGGAGCTCGCGCTGGATGACCTGCTGCCGCTCGCCGGGCCGCGCGGCGTTCATCTGATGGAGTGCTCCGGCAACGGGCGAGGAGGCAGCTTCGGCTTGCTGAGCGCCGCGGCGTGGGGCGGGATCAGGATGCAAGACGTCCTCGGTCTCATCGACGTGCGTACGGAGGCGACGCGTGTGCTCGTCAGCGGGTTCGATGGTCACTCCGTGCCGTCGGCGAATGGTCACTCGAAGCCCGGCGCGAGCTGGGTGTTCACCTTCGATCAGCTCGCCGAAGCTTTTCTCGCGACCGAGATGAACGGCGTGCCGCTGCCGCCGGACCACGGCGCGCCGATCAGGCTGCTGGTGCCGGGCTGGTACGGATGCACCTGCATCAAGTGGGTGGATCGGATCACGTTGGTCGACGAGTCGGAACCCGCGACGGTGCAGATGCAGGAGTTCGCATCGCGCACCCATCAGAACGGCGTTCCCGGGCTCGCGTCGACGTACTTGCCTGCGACGATCGATCAGGCGGCAATGCCGGTGCGCGTGGAGAAGTGGCAGGTCGGTGGGAGCGTCCTCTATCGCGTGATCGGGATCATGTGGGGCGGCTACCGGGTCACCGACGCGCTCTCGATCCGCTTCGGCGACGGTCCGTGGACGCGCGTCGGTGTGTGCCCGCCGCCGAGCACCAACGAGACCTGGACGCTCTGGTCGCATGCCTTCAAACCACCGGCGGTGGGGCAATACGCCGTGAGGATGCGGATCGACGATCCCACGATCGTCACCAAAAGGCTCGACCAGGACTACTACCTGCGGACCATTGCCATCGACGAGGTTTGAGCCCAAAGCTCACGGTGGCTTCTTCTCCAAGTCGGCACACCCGACCACGCGGTCGGCGTCGATCGAGAGCTTGGCGCCGGAGGCGGCG
Source organism: Polyangiaceae bacterium (assembly GCA_041940405.1). Lineage (GTDB taxonomy): Bacteria > Myxococcota_A > Polyangia > Polyangiales > Polyangiaceae > Xiheicaenibacterium. The sequence goes on along the minus strand of JBGTSH010000059.1, from coordinate 39,653 downwards.
TCGAACCCATCGAACGTGCTGGGATGAAGCTCGTGCCGGCCGTCCATGGCGCGGTTGGTCTTGAGCTTCACGCCCCGGCGTGAGACGCCCACAATCTCGCTCTTTTCGCCGAGGGTCGCGCGAATGGGGACCTCGTGATCGCAGACGAAGATGTGCGCGCAGCAGCCGCCCATCGTGCCGATGCCGTCGAGCCCGATCCCTTCGCCGCGACCACCCCCGCCCTCGGGGAGCTCTTCGACGGAGCGTGCGTCGATCCAGCCGAAGACGATCAGGTCGTCGAGCTCCCAGACGATCAGGACGCGCCGACCTTCCCTGCCGTGGATCGAGACCGTGCGCCAGGTGTCGGATCCGAGCACGAGCGTGGCCACGGGCGCGCTCGACGCGCTGGTTGCGATGGGGATCTGCGATCCTCGGAGGTGCCCGCCACCGTTCTTGGGCGGCAGGTACGCTCTATGCGGATCGAATCGCTCGACCTCGAGCGAGATGCCGCCGCACTCCAGCTTCTCTTCGAGGCTCTTTCGATTGCCGACCCGTATCGCGCTCGGCAGATCGAGCCGCATCGCAACGCCGTCCTTTTCCGCTCGGACGAGGTGCAGGCGAGCCGTGCTGGTAGGAAGGACAAGACCGCTGAAGATCGCGATCTGCTTGGGGTGAAACGTGACGTCGGCCGCTTGCGCGAAGCCGCGAACGAACACGTCCTTCGTCTCCGCCTCGACAGCGACGCCGCGTGCGGTGTCACCGGTGAGCACGTGCGCCGCGAACGAGTCGGTCTTCCGCACATGACCGAACGGCGCTTCGCTCGCGGTGAAGCGGAGCGGCGTGGGTGCCCTGACGGCCCCCGTAACCTTGCACGCGACGTCATCGGGGATCGTGAGGGTGATCCGCTTCCGAGCCGACTCGGGTTCCGGCGCGCGCTCCACCCTCGGCTTCGGCGCCGGCGCTGCCGGTGGCGCCGCCGCGGAGACTGCAGCGCCGGCCGTTGCGGGGCTTACCGGCGAGACGTCGGCCGTCGTGGCCGCGGGCCCCCCGCTGCACGCGAGGAGGCCCATGGTCAGAAGTGCGATGAGAGCGTGCCGCACGCAGCCAGCATACCGGCATCCAGGCCGTGGGCTCATGGCCAGGTGCTGGCGCGCGCTCGAATCACGTCAGCGAACGGCTTCACGAGCGGGTTCGAGTCCGCGCGGCTGAGCGCATTCTCTACGGCCGGATCCGAGGGATCGATGACGAGGCTCGGATGGTGAACGAAGCGGTCGAGGATGGGCTCCACGTCTGTCCGATACTTGTCCGAGACATACAGCGGATTGTGCTCGATCGCGTAGGCCCATAGCGGAGCGCCGCCGACGTCGGCGTTCAGATCCGCTCCGTGCGCGAGCAGATGGTCGACCATCTGGAGCGTCTTCGGGGCACGGATGGCGACCGAGAGCGGCCGCTGCCCGTCGTGGTTGACGGCGTTCGGATCCGCCCCCGCGGCGATAAGGAGATTCTGCAGCTCGAGCCCGCCCCGCACGTACATCATGCGGAGGAGCGGCGTGTCGCCGTCCGGTGCGCGTCCCTCTACGTCTGCGCCTGCTTCGAGCAGCATCGCGACCACCTGTACGTAGTAGTTGTAGTAGTCGTATTGGTCGATCACCACCATGAGCGGCGGCATGCCAATCCTGCCTCCTTCGGCGAGGTCCGCGCCGGCCTTCACGATCGCGTGAAGCTCATCCGGCTTGAGCCGCGCGTAGACCCCGGCCTGAAATACCGTCGCCCAAAGTGGCGTGTACTTGCCGCCCCAGGTAAGCGCGTCGGGGTCGAGCCCGGCGTCGAGCATCGTCTGGATGGGTGCTCGCTTCAGACGCTCGTCGAACCAGAGCGTCCAGATGCGGTTGTGGTCGACCTGCTTGCTGGTGAGGATGCCCATGATCTCGTCCTTGTCGAACGACGCTGCGGCTCGCTCCTCGGCCTCGAGATCCCAATCGGTGGCGCCGGCCAAAAGAAGCCATTCGACGAGCTCCGCGTTTCCGCGGCGACGTGCGAGCGATAGCGCCGTGTCCCCGCTCCTTATCTCGTCCACCAGGAAGTCCGAACGCACCGACGAGAGCGATCTGACGTTCACCTCGGCGCCGGCGTCGATGAGCATCAGCGCCGCTTCCACCGCCGCGCCGTGGTCGTTCCAGTCGGACGTGAACATCAGCGGCGTCGCGCCACCAATGGCCGCGGATCCGACCGCGTTGCCGCCGCTGTAAAGAGCGCCTGAGCAGACCAGGTTCGGGTCGGCACCCATGTCGAGCAGCGTGCGGACCATCGCAACGCGCTCGGCTGCGGTCGCAACGCCACCCATCCCGGCGTTATTTTGCCGGATCGCGTGCGTGGCGTAGTGCAGCGTCGTCTTTCCGTGGCGGGTGCCGGTGCACCCGGCGCAGAGCGGATCGACGTCGATGTCGGTGAGGTTCGGGTCCAGGCCGGCGGCGATCATCGGCTCGAGCACCGTGGCTCCGAGGCCGTTCTTTGCGACGATCCAAAGGACCTTCGTAAACCAGCGGAAGCACTCCGGGTCGGCACCGGATGCCTCGAGCGCAGCGACGCCCTGGAGCACGTGCTCCTCACTTCGGTTTCGGGCGCCCGTGCTCATGACGTTCCACGCGTCGTGCCCGGCCTCCGTCGTCAGGGACGTCGGACACTCCTCGAGGCCGTCCGCGCGGCGAGACGCGTCGTCTTCAGGAAGCGGTACGTCGCTCGGTGCGCAGGCAAGGAGAGCGGCGCACAAGGGAAGGGTCGTGATCAGAAGTCGAACGAATCGATGCAGCATTGCAGTGCCTCCGGGTCGAGGCGCCACTGGAAGAAGCGTGCCGGGCCGATCCCGCGCGAAAAGGCGGGTTTGAGGTCCGTCAGTGGGTGGCGGGTGGGTGGCGGAGGGGTGGCGGCCGCCACCCCTGGCGCATCAGGTCATCGGCGCGCCGGGTAGCTCGCGAACCGGCACTCGAGATCGCCATTCATGATCGCGAGGAGCTTCGCGGCTCGGATCGGGATTCCCCGAAGCACCGCCGGCGACCCCGCGAGCACCCAGCGATCGGCGCGGTCCATCTTCGCGAGCGCCTTGCCGACCGATCGCGCCTGTTCCTCGCCGAGCGCGAGCCGCTCTCCGTACGGCGGGTTCGTGACGATGCACGCCGCGCCCGGATCCGAGAGCGACTCGATCGTCGCGACATCGATGCGGACGCTCGCCCCGGCGCGCTCGGCGTTCTTCTTCGCGGCGAGCGTGGCGCCAATATCACGATCGCTTCCGCGAACTGTCGGACGGTCGCTCTCGGGAATGATGGCCGCGCGCGCCTTCTCGACGAGGCCGTCCCAGCTGCGCCTGGCTTCGTCATCGAAGCTCCGCCATCGCGTAAAGCCGAAGGGATCGCCCGAGAGACCGGGGGCGATCCTCGCTGCACGCAACGCCGCTTCGATCGCGATGGTGCCGGAGCCGCACATCGGATCGACGAAGTCGCGAACGGCGTCCCAACCGGAGAGCTTCACGAGGCACGCGGCGAGGCTCTCCTTGAGCGGCGCCGCGCCTGCGTCGGTGCGGTAGCCGCGCAGGTGGAGCGGCCGTCCGCCGACGTCGAGGTACACGGTCGCCTCGTCCTTGACGAGGTGCACCGTGATGACGGCGTCGGGATCCTCGGTGTCGACGTCCGGTCGCGCGCCGAACTTGTCGCGCAGGCGGTCGACGATGGCGTCCTTGGTCTTCTGTCCGATGAACTGGGAGTGGGTGAGGGCGCTGGAGCGGCACGTCGCACGCACGGCGATCGTGGTGCCCTGATCCAGGTGCGCCTCCCATTCGATCGCGCGGACCCCATCGTAGAGCGCCGGTCCGGAGGGCGCTTCGAAGCGCGCGAGCTCCCAGAGGACGCGCACCGGCGTCCGCAAGAGGAGACACGCGCGATACCCGTCTGCGAGCTCGCCCTCGAAGCCGACGCCCCCGCGCGTCGCGCGCACGCCGCGGAAGCGATGCTCCCGAAGCTCATCGCGGACGGCACCCTCGGTGCCTTTGGCGGCAGTCGCAAAGAAGATCACGCCGGGCGAACTACTAGTACATCTAGAGTCCCGATGCGCCTCTCGGATCTCGTCCAGGCCTCGACGCGCCTCGCCGCGGAGCGCGGGCGCAACGCCAAGATCGCCATCGTCGCAGATCTGCTCGCGCGTCTCGCGCCGGACGAGGTGCGGATAGGAACCGCGTACATCGCGGGCGAGATCCCGCAGGGACGCATCGGGGTCGGGTGGGCCATGGTGCAGGAGATCGGCGAGCTGGCTCACGGCGACGCCGCCGAGAGCCCCACGCTCATCGAGATCGATCGCGTCCTCGCAGAGGTCGCGACAGCCTCCGGCTCCGGATCGGTCCGGCGGCGCAAAGAGCTCCTCGGCGGTCTCTTCGTCCGGCTCTCGGCGGAGGAGCGAAGGTTCCTATCGGCGCTCCTTCTCGCCGGGTTGCGTCAGGGCGCGCTCGCGGCGGTCCTTCTCGAGGCCGTGGCGAAGCACGCGGGCATCCCCGCGGAGAAGGTCCGGCGCGCCGCGATGCTCGCCGGATCCGAGGTCGAGGCGGCGACGGCCATTCTCGTCGAGGGCGGTGCCGCGCTCGATCGCTTCGCGCTCGTCCCGTTCAAGCCAGTCCTTCCGATGCTCGCGTCGCCGGCCGAGGACGCAGTGTCCGCGCTCGACGTTCTCGGGCGCGCGCGGTTCGAGATCAAGCTCGATGGGGCGCGGATCCAGGTCCACAAGGACGGCGACGAGGTTCGCCTCTACAGCCGGTCGCTGCACGATGTCACGTCGCGCGCGCCGGAGATCGTCGAGCTCGTTCGGGGATTGCCCGTGCGGCGCGCGATCTTCGATGGCGAGGCGATCGCGCTGCGGCCCGACGGCTCGCCGTACCCGTTCCAGGTTTCGATGCGCCGTTTCGGACGAAGCAAGGACGTCGACGAGATGCGCGCGAAGCTGCCGCTCTCCCCGCAGCTCTTCGACGCGGTCCTCTTGGACGACGACGTCCTCCTCGACGCGCCACTCTCCGAGCGGGCGCCGCGGCTCGAAGCGATCGTGCCCGAGCGGGCTCGGCCGTTCTCGCTGACGACCGACGACGCCGAGGCGCTCGAAGCGTTCTACGCGCGGACGGTCGCCGGCGGTCACGAAGGCTTGATGGGCAAGAGCCTCGCATCGACCTATCAGGCAGGACATCGCGGCAAGGAGTGGCTCAAGGTGAAGCCCTCGCACACCCTCGATCTCGTCGTCCTCGCCGTCGAGCGAGGAAGCGGACGGCGAAACGCCTGGCTCTCGAACATCCACCTCGGTGCTCGAGATCCGGCGGGGGGCTTTGCGATGATCGGCAAGACCTTCAAAGGCATGACCGATGAGATGCTGATCTGGCAGACCGCGCGATTCACCGAGCTCGCCGTGGGGCCGACGGACGGCTACATCGTGAGGCTCCGGCCGGAGCAGGTGGTCGAGGTGGCGTTCAACGACGTCCAGGCGTCGAGCGAGTACGCTTCGGGCGTGGCGCTCCGTTTCGCGCGTGTGCGGCGCTACCGCGCCGACAAATCCGCGGCGGACGCGAGCACGATCGACGAGGTGCGGGCGCTCCTCCCGCGGGATGCGCGTAGCTAGCCCGGAGTGCTAAGGTCCGCCGGTCGGATGGCCGAAGGACGACGCTACACGGACGACGAGGTTCGAACGATCCTCGAGCGCGCGCTCAAGCGCACGCACAAGGCCGGGGTGAGCCACGACGAGCTCGTCGCCGCCGCGGGCGAGGTCGGGCTCTCGCGCGAGGACATCGAGCGTGCGGCGGCCGAGCTCGACGAGGGCCGGGACGAGCGTGAGGCGCGCGCCAAGATCCTGAAGGCGAGGCGTGCCGGCCTCGCCGGACATGCCTGGGCCTACGCCGGCGTGAACCTGTTCCTCGTCGCGATCAACCTGATCACGACGCCATCGATCCTCTGGTTCGTATTTCCTCTGCTCGGTTGGGGGCTCGGCCTGTTCTTTCACGCTCGGGCAGGCCTCTCGAAGGAGGTCTCCGAGAGAGCGATTCGGAAAGAGGTCGAGAAGGTCAACAAGGAGCGAAAGAAGGAGCGGAAGCGCCTAGAAGAGGAGCGCCGCGCCGAGGAGAAGGAGCGCAAGAAGAAGCGCGACGTCGAGCGCAGCTCTTTCGAGAAGGGCGCGGCCGAGCTCGGCTCTGCTGTCGAAGAGGGCGTGGGCATGCTCATGTCCAAGCTCGCAGAAGAGATCCGCGGCGCACGCGAGACGGCGCGGCGTGACAACGTCCGGGTTGCCGGGGACGTGGCGCCCGACAGCGACCGCCGCCGCCGTGAGGATGACGAGCGCGCCGAAGCCGAGGCCGAAGAAGAAGCAGAGGCCGAGCGCGAGCACCGTCGCCGGCGCCGCTGATCCGAGCCGCTATCCGGCGGCCTTGCAGCAGCGGAAGCCGACCTCGTACCCGAAGTCGCTCTCGCCGTGGAACGTGGTGATGGGCCGGCAGCGATCGCGCACAGGTCCCCACCAGCCGCCCTTCAGCCCGGCGCGTTTCGACAAACCCCGGCCTGGCAGTTCAATCCATTCGTTCACGTTGCCATTGAGATCGTAAATCCCGTCCTCGGAGACGCAGCCGGCCATGCTGCCGGCGGGCAGCCGTTGATCGATCGCCTCGAGGGCGGCCTTGCACTTCTCGTCGCCGAGACAGGCGTCGTGCTTCAAGAAGTTGAACGTCCGCTGCCTGTACTCACGGTCGTAGGAGCAAATCGACCCGTCCCGCGAGAACCCGTGCACGTGAGGCTTCATCGCTTCACCCTCGCAAGCGAAGGTGAACTCGTCCTCGGTACAAAGCCGCTTCCCAATCCCCTCGCACGTGTCCTTGGCCTCTTGCCACGAAGTCAGGTTCCGGGGAATCGCGCCCTTCTGGTTGGGCCACTCGAACGCATCCATACAGAACCGCATCGGCACCCGAGCCTTGCTCAAACAAACCGAAGGCTCTCGATACGTCTTGCACTGATTGCGCTGCACGACCCCGATAGCGTTCACCTCGTTCCACTCCAAACACACCTGCTCCACTCGAGGACAGAACTGTCCTTCAACGAGCCGCATGTCCATCGGACACGCCGCCGTTCCCGTCGTCGTACTCGGGCTCGTACTCGGGCTCGGGCTCGTACTCGGGCTCGGGCTCGGGCTCGTCCACGTGCTCGTTGCCCTGCTCGTTGCCGTGCTCGTACTCGTGCTCGCGCCTTGCCCCTCCGGCCCGCACGCGACCCCGAGCACTACAAGCGCCGCTAACCTCACAGCTTGATCTTCAACGAGCTCCCCCATGGGTGCTGTTTCAAGAGCGCCCACCCCTTGGCCCTCGTCTCATGATCCAGCTCGCCCGTCGCCGCGAGCCGCAGCGCGTGCGCCAGATCCTCGACCCGGTCGAAGCGGTTCGCCTTCTTCTTCGCCAATCCAATCGCGAGGACGAGCTCGACCTCGACCGGCACCTTCACGAAAGTGCCGGGGCTCTCGGGCATGCGCGCGAGAACATCCATCAGCACCTTGGCAATCTCGTCCCCGACGAATGGTGGTCTTCCTGTGATGGTTCGGTACGCAATCGCGGTGAGAGCGTAGAGGTCGGCGAGATGATCGACGTCTTTGCCGTGGATCTGCTCGGGGGACATGTAGCCCGGCGTTCCCACTGCCTGATCCTTGGTGAGCGACGCCGCGCCGACGAGCTTCGACAATCCGAAGTCGAGCACCTTCCACCTGCGGGGCAGGGTGTCGGTGAGGAACAGGTTCCCCGGCTTCAAATCGCGATGAACGATCCCGGCTTCCCGGACGTCCGAGAGGGCGCGCGCGGTGTGCTCGACCATCTGCACGACCTGCTCGAGGGGCAGTTGCGGCGTTCGGCGCAGGTGCCAAGCCAGGTCATGCCCCTCGAGGAGCTCCATCACGATGAACGGCATGCCGTCGGCGGTCGAGCCCACCTCGATGACGCGAGCGACGTGCTCGCTCGGCACCGATGACGTCGCCTTGGCCTCACGAAGGAAGCGCTCGACGTTCGTCGGGTCCTCGAGCATCGCGGGATGAAGGAGCTTGATCGCCACCTCGTCGCCCGCATGCTCGTGCTTCGCGGCGTACACCTCACCCATGCCGCCGCGTCCGAGGAGATCGCCGAGACGGTATTCGGCGACGAGCTGTCCGCTCATCCGCCCTTCGGCGGGTCGCAAGGCGCGGTCGAGCTCGCCGCGAGCCTCGAGGAGCTGAGCCTCTTTCTGGCGAACGGCCAGATCGCTCTCTTTGGCGCTCTTGAGCGCGACCTGCATCGCCCGCCGGCTCGTACGCGCGAGGTAGAAGATGAGACCGAAGATGACCTGCTGCATCACCACGCGGTACAGGCGCGACGATCGGGGGACGTTCGCGACGCTGAAGACCGCGAGATCCGGGATGACATCGAGCGCGATGGCGGCCGTCCCGAGGAAGTAAAAGACGGCGATTGTGGCGTACCCACCCCACGCAACGCGCTTCGAGCGGCTGGTGCCGTAGAAGTAGATGCCGACGGTCAGGAACGTCATCGAGGCCGAGTAGAGCCCCAGGTAGTAGATGATGATCGTCGCCAGCGGCGGCAGCGCGATCGCCGACGCGAGCGCCCAGCCGATCGTGTAACGCGCAGCATCGCGAGCGACGAAGTAGAAGAGCCCGGCGGCGAGCGCCGACGCCAGACATCCACCCGCCGTGAGCGCGCGGAGCCACGTCGGGCCGGGAAGGATCGGCAGCGCGGCCATCACCAGGAGCGCGACGACGACCGCCGCCTGGAAGAAGACGCGCGCCCTTCCTGCCTCGAGCTTCTGGAGGATCTCGGCGGCGCGTGCGTCGCTCTCGGCGACGAGCGCTTCGGACGACGGCGCCGAGCTCCCCGGGCCGGATGGCGACGCGGAAGGCGGCGGCAGCCAGCTCGGGCTGATCGGTGCGTGTGCGTGGAGCGGATGGCTCGCGGGGAGCGAAGCTGTCTCATCGCCGAGCGAAGCGTCGATCGCACCGGCGGCGGGGAACGCTCCACGTTCCCCTTGCCAGGCTTTCTGTTCGCTCGGCGATCGGTCGGCCACGACCCCCCCGCCTCTCTGCTCCTCGGTGGGAGCTTACTTCGCGCCCTCGTAGAGCGACTCGATCTTGCCTTGGTACTTCTCCGTCACCACGCGGCGCTTCACCTTCATGCTCGGTGTGAGCATTCCGTTTTCGGTCGTGAAGTCCTCGGGGAGGAGGGCAATCTTCTTGATCTCTTCGAAGCCCTTGAACTCGGCCGTGAACTTCTCGACCTCGCTCTTCATCTGCTCTTTGACCTTGGGGTCCTCGATGAGCTTCTCGTCGCTCGACGTGCTGATGCCTTGCCCCTCGGCCCAAGGCTTCAGCGTCGAGAAGTCCGGAACGACGAGCGCCACGTTGAAGAGGCGGTTGTCGCCGTAGACCATCACGTTGGTGATGAAGGGCGAGAGCTTGAGCTTCTCTTCCAGCGGCGCCGGCGCGACGTACTTGCCGTTCTGGAGCTTGTAGAGCTCCTTGAGGCGGCCCGTGATGTAGAGGAAGCCTTCGTCGTCGACGTAGCCGAGATCGCCGGTGCGGAAACCGCCGTCGTCGGTGAAGACGGCTTTGTTCTCGGCGTCGCGGTTGTAGTAGCCCTGCATGATGTTCGGGCCGTAGATGACGATTTCGCCATCTTTCGCGTCGGCCGAGGTCTGCGTCTTGTCGATGACGATCTTTACGTGCTCGATCGGTTTGCCGACGCTGCCGATCTTGTGGGCCCCAGGACGATTCGCCGTCGCGATCGGGCTCGTCTCGGTGAGGCCGTAGCCCTCGTAGACGGTGATGCCGAGGCTGTCGATGAACTCGGCCACCTCACGTGAGAGCGCAGCGCCGCCGGAGAACGCGTACTTCAGCCGGCCGCCGAAGCGCGCGACGATCTTGGTGAAGATGATCTTCTTCGCGATCGCGAGCGAGATCCCCTCGCCAAAGGAAGTGTCCTCGCCCTTTCGCTTCTTGGTCGCCGCGCGGATCGCGGTCCGGAAGATCGACTGGAGGATCGCCGGCCGCTCCGACATCTGCTTGTTCACGCCGTCGTAGATGCGGTTGAAGATGCGCGGGACGCTGAAGAGCAGGGTCGGGTGCACCTCGGCCAGGTTGTTGATGATCTTGTCGACGGCTTCGGCGAGCGCGATGCTCGCGCCGCGCGAGACCATGACGTGCAGCTCGCAGGTGTGTCCGAACGAGTGCGCCCACGGTAGGAACGAGAGGCTGCGATCGTCGGCGCCGATCGGCAGCATGTGCTGCACGGCGTTGACGTTCGAGACGATGTTGCCGTGGCTGAGGATCACGCCCTTGGGATCGCCGGTCGTGCCCGAGGTGTAGATCAGGCAGGCCGTGTCCTTGGGCTCGGGATCGAGCGCTTCGACCGGCTCCTTCTTGCCCTTCTCGATCAGGGCGGCGAAGGAGAGCGGGTCGTCCTTCGGGAGCTCCATGCCGATGACGTGCTTGAGCGAAGGCACCTTCTCGGGGAGCTTCTTCACCTCGGCTGCGACCTTGGGCGTGCCGCTCACGACGGCGACGGCCTTGCAGTCGTTGGTGATGAACGCCCACTCCTTGGGCGCCGACGCCTCGTACATGGGGACGAGCGCGACGCCGAGACCGAAACAGGCATACGCGAGGATGGCCCACTCTTCGCGGTTGTTGGCGACGACCGCGACGCAGTCGCCCTTCTTGATGCCGAGCGAGGCCAGGCCGCCTCGCAGCGCGTTCACCTTCTCGCCGATCTCGGCGTAGGTCGACCATTGCCACTCGCCGTTGCACTTGGTCCCGAACAGCTGCTGGGGCCCGTGCGCTTCGACGGACTTCTGGAACATGTCGACCAGGTTCTTGAACGGTTCGGCCATCTCTCAACGTCCTTTGCGAGGGGTTTGGACCGTAAAGGCGGCAGCCGAGGCAGTCAACGGAGCCGAAGGGCGGCTTCTACCGCCTCGACGTCGGAGAACGGGTGCACCGTGCTCCCTACGACCTGTCCTCGCTCGTGTCCCTTGCCTGCAATGACGACGACGTCACCGGGCCGGGCGCGCGCGACGGCGCTCTCGATGGCGCGCTTGCGGTCGAGCTCCACGATCACCTCGGGCCCCTTCTTGATCCCTGACCGGATGCTCTCGACGATGGCCTTGGGGCTCTCCGTCCTCGGGTTGTCGTTGGTCAAGATCACGCGATCGGCGCCCGATGCTGCCGCGCCCATGAGGGGCCGTTTGCCCTTGTCGCGATCGCCTCCGGCTCCGAAGACGACCGTGACGGTGCCGCCTTCTGCTCTCGCTAGCGAGCGTGCGGTCCGCACGGTGCGGAGGAGCGCGTCGGGGGTGTGCGCGTAGTCGACGACGACGATCGCACCCTCCGATGCGACGACCTCGAACCGCCCGGGAGGCGCCTCGCACGCCTCGATCGCGCGCGCTGCGGCGTCGAGCGGAACGCCGGCAGCGTGCGCGGCCAAGAGAGCGGCCATCGCGTTCTCGGCAAAGATCTCTCCCGCCGCGCGAAGCGTGAGGCCCTTCGGCCCATCGACGGTGCTCGCCCATCCGAGCTCGATCGTCGTCCCGTTCGGTCCGATGTCGGCCTTCGTCAGTGAGACCGTCGGCTCACACCACGGCTTGCCACGCGACGTCGCCGCGTAGGTGAGCGTGGGGGTCGACGGCGCGAGCACCTGCGCGAGGAGCTCTCCAGCGGGATCGCAAGCATTCAAGACAGCCGCGCCGCCGGGCAGGAGGTGCGCGAAGAGCTGCGCCTTGCATGCGAGATAGTGCTCCGCGCTGCCGTGGGCATTCATGTGATCGCGCGTGAGGTTGGTGAAGACGCCGACCTTGCTCGGCCACGCGATCGCGAAGCCCAGCCCGAGCGCTTCGCTCGTGTACTCGGCGGCGGCGTGCGTCGCGCCGCGGTCGTGGCCGCGCGTCATCACCTCCAAAAAGCCGGGATACCCTCTCGGAACGTCCAGCTCTTCGTCGTCGAGAAACTTCCCGAGCGTGGTGGCGCGGGGGACCGGCTTGTCGAGTGTGCGGAGCGCCTTTGCGATGTACGTCGTCGTCGTGGTCTTTCCGTTCGTCCCCGTGACGCCCACCGTCACGAGATCGCGTTGCCACGGCGGAGGCGCGGGGAAGCGCTGCACGCGGAGAGCCTAACAAAAAGCCCCCGCCGCATCGCTGCGGAAGGGGCAAGACCGGTCGTCCGAGGGGGACTACTGCGCGACCGGGAGAACGACGTCGAAGATGCAGAAGCTGATCGCGTCTTCGCCGGCGAAACCCTGACCGCAGGTGTCCTCGAGGCAGGCGCCCCACAGGGCTTGGCCCGAGGCATTCAGCGAATCGGCGATGCCGAGGCAGTTGCCGTCGAACGTGGCGCCGGGGTTCATGCATGCTTCAGCCGCCGCCTGACAGATCGGGTCGGACGCCGGATCGAGGCAGGCCTGCTCCGCCGCCGTGAGGTAGCACCCTTCGATGACGTCGGTCGTCTGGCTGCACATCACCGGGTCGAGCGCGTTCACGCACTCGACGAACACTTCTTCGACGCCCTCTTTCAGGCTCGGGACACCGTTGCAGTTCGTCAGCGCTTCACACGTGCTGTCGCAAGCCTCCGGGCTGCCGGTGTCATCGAGACACTCGCCACCACCGCCAGCGCCGCCACCGCCGTCGTTACCGGTCGCGGTCGAGGACTTCGTGGTGCCGCCGCCTTCGTTGCCTGCGCCCTGACCGTCGCCCCCGAAGCCGTCGTCGTCGTCGTCGTCGTCGACGATGATGCACGCGGCGGAGGCGGTGGAGATGGCGGCAACGAGGAGGAGGAACTTCGACTTGTCGATAAGCATGTAGGCTCCTTGAGAGTCAGGGGCGGGCGAGCGCCCGAGAAATACGACCGGTTAGACGTAGGCTTCTTACGCGCATTCGTGGCGGGCGCTTCCTTGGACGGCCGGGGTCCAGGGGTCCCTAGGCGGCGCTGGAGCCTTGCAGCTCCTCCGGTTTCCGGCCAAAAGAGCGCCCTGAGCATGCAGAAGTACGCGATCACGACCTTCGGCTGCCAAATGAACGTGCACGACTCGGAGCGCATGCACGGCGTTTTGCGCGGCGCGGGCCTGGATCCGGTCGAAGAGGCCGAGTCCGCCGATGTGGTTGTGTTGAATACCTGCAGCGTCCGCGAGAAGGCCGAGCAGAAGCTTCGGAGCGAGCTTGGGCGGCTGGCGAAGCTGAAGCGCGAGCGCCCCGGCGTGCTCGTCGTCGTGGCCGGCTGCGTGGCGCAACAAGAGGGCGAGAAGCTGCTCAAGGCCGGACGTGCGGTGGATCTCGTGGTCGGCCCCGACAACATCGCGGAGCTTCCGGCGCTGCTCGAGGAGCTCGGGCACGGATCACCTCCGCTCGCGCGGACGGTCTTCGATCTCGAGTCGCCGAGGTTCCTCACGGCGACGAGCCTCGCGTCGGGCGCGGTGACGTCGTTCGTCACCACGATGAAGGGCTGCGACGAGCGCTGCTCGTTCTGCATCGTGCCCTACACGCGCGGGCCCGAGCGCTACCGCCCGAGCGACGAGATCGTTGCCGAGATCGCCGCCCTCGTGGAGCAAGGCGTCCGCGAAGTCACGCTCCTCGGGCAGACGGTCAACAGCTACAAGGACCCGCTCTCTGCGCTCGCGCGTGCGCCGGAGGCCGATCCGAACGACGCCGACGAGAGCGAGTTCGCCGCGCTGCTCTACGCGAACGCCGAGCGCGTCCCCTGTCTTCTTCGCCTGCGGTACACCAGCCCGCACCCGCGCCATTTGACCAAGTCGCTGATCCGCGCGCACGCCGATCTCGCGGTCCTGCCGAAGCACGTTCACCTTCCCGTCCAGTCGGGGAGCGACCGAATGCTAAAGCGCATGATCCGCCGTTACACGCGGGCCGAGTACGTCGATCGCGTCGGTCGGCTCCGCGCTGCGGTTCCCGGCGTGAGCCTGTCGACCGATGTCATCGTCGGCTTTCCCCGCGAGACCGATGAGGACGTCGACAAGACGCTGTCGCTCGTCGCCGAGGTCGGCTTCGTCGGCGTCTTCGGCTTCAAGTACTCGCCGCGTCCGTACACGCCCGCGCTCAAGCTGGGCGACGACGTGACCGAGGCTTCGAAGAGCGAGCGGCTCGCGAGGCTCTTCGAGCTCTCGGAGGGGCTCATCGCGAAGCATCTCGCGACGCTCGTCGGCACGCGCCAAGACGTCCTCATCGAGGGGCCGGCCAAACGGCCCTTCGAGGCGGGCGGCGAGCGGACGACGTACACGGGCCGTTCGAGCCGACACGAGATCGTGCACATCGACGACCCGATCGCGGCGCGCCTGGTCGGCGAGATCGCGCCCGTCACCATCGAACGGTCGCTGAAGCACTCGCTCGTGGCGACGCTGGATGAAGACGTTCGCGCAAGGGCGGCGAGCCGCCCCCCGGTCCAACCCCTGCGCGACAAACCTCGTTCGCTGCCGCTCGTGAGGTAAGCCGATGCCCGTCATCTCGATCGATGGAAAGACCCCGCGAATCGCCGAAGGCGTATTCATCGCGCCCAACGCCTACGTGATCGGAGACGTCGAGATCGGCGAGGGCTCGAGCGTGTGGTTCGGGTGCGTGCTGCGTGGCGACGTGGGTGCGATCCGGATCGGCAAGCGCTCCAACATCCAGGATCTGTCCTGCATCCACATGACCGACGGTCTCTCCAACAGCGTCATCGGGGACGACGTCACCGTTGGTCACGGCGTCATCTTGCACGGCTGCACGGTGGGCGACGCCGCCCTCGTCGGCATGGCGTCGACCGTGATGGACAACGCCGTCGTCGGCGCGCGGAGCCTCGTTGCCGCAGGGTCGCTGGTCCCGCCGCGGATGGTGATCCCGGCGGGGTCGATGGTTCGCGGCGCTCCGGCCAAGGTCCTGCGCGAGGCCACCGAGGAGGAGCGCGCGATGGGGATCACCGGGGCGGCGCACTACGTCGAGAACGCCAAGCGCTACATCCCGCTCCTGAGGACCGAGGGCTGAGCATGCGACTCGTCGTCAACGGAGAGGACCACGAAGCAGCCGACGGAACGACCGTCCGCGACCTGCTCGTCCGGCTCGGTCTCGGAGGGGGCCTCGTGGCCGTCGAGCGCAACGGGGAGGTCGTTCCCCGCGCGGAGCACGCGGTTACCGCGCTTTCCGACGGCGATCGGGTCGAGGTCGTTCACTTCGTCGGCGGCGGGTGAGGGAAAGTTCGCACGGGGGCCGAGCGTAGGTAGGATCCTCGAAAAGCAGTGCGGCTCCTTCGCATCCTTGGAATCGTGGTCCTGGGCCTCGGTGTCGGCGTCGGCGCCGGCGTGGCCATCCATCGTCTCGTGCCCGAGTCGCCATACGTCGGCGGGCTCTTCATCGGCGGCCGTCAGCTGCCTGATGGGATCGCGGCCGGCGAGTGGCTCGCCGCGTACCGACCTGTCGTCGCCGATCGGACCGTCTACGTTCGGTACGGCGACGAGATCGAGGAGATGACGTTCGGAGAGCTCGGCGTCGACATCGACATCGAGGCGACGCTCGCCAAGGCCTCGGAGGTCGGTCACCGGGGGAGCGTCGCCGAGCGGATGGCCGAGAACCTCGCGGCCGAACGCGGCGACATCGACGTGCCGATCGTCTACCGCCTCAGCCGGCCCAAGATGGAACGCGTCATCGAGCGAGCGACCGAGCGCGTGAAGAAGGCGCCGAAGGACGCGCGGATCGATCTCGCGAACAAGAAGCGGATCCCGGACGAGGACGGGATGGAGCTCGACGTCGACGGAGCGTTCCGTGCGATCGCCGAGGCGGACTACGGCAAGGATGGTCTCGTCGTCGTCGACCTTCCTGCGAAGATCATTCGCGCTTCGGTGACCGAAGAGACGCTCGCAGGCGTGGACGTCACCAAGGTCCTGTCGCGCTACGAGACGGTGTTCTCGCCCTACATCATCGGACGGTCCGCCAACATCGCGCGCGCCGCCGGCTTGCTCGACGGCGTCATTCTGCCGCCGGGCTACACGCTGAGCTTCAATGAGGTCGTCGGCCCGCGCACGCTCGAGCGCGGCTTCCACCTCGCGCCCGAGATCCAAGGCGACGAGATGACCACCGGCGTGGGCGGCGGCACCTGCCAGGTCTCGACGACGCTCTTCGCCGCCGCGCTTCATGGCGCGCTCGAGATCGTCGACCGCAAGGGGCACTCGCAGGTCTCGGCGTACGCAAAGATGGGCCTCGACGCGACGGTGTCCTATCCGAGCGTGGATCTCAGGATCAAAAACAACCTCACCTTCCCGGTGATGCTCCACACCACGTTCCCGAAGAAGGGAACCATCGCCGTCGAGATCCTCGGAGGCGATCCGGTCGCCGACGTTACCTACGCCTACGGCGTCGCGCGTGCCGAGGATTTCGTTCGCAGGATCACGGTCAAATCGTTCCTCAAGCCGGGCACCAAGATCCGGCGCCAGAAGGGCGGGCGTGGTTACGACGTCAGCAGCATCGTCACCATCAAGTGGCGCGACGGCCGCACCGAGCAGCGCACCTACTTCACCGGCTACCGGCCCAAGCCCGAAGTGTTCTGGGTGGCCCCCGACTACGACGAGGCCGATCTGCCGCCGCTCCCGGACCACGCCAAGGGCGTCGAAGGCCGCATCGCCGAGGGCGATCGCGTCTACGGTGACATCACGACTTTGTAGTCTTCGGGTCGACGCAGCAGCGAAACCCGATCTCGTAGAAGCGAAACATGGGCGCGTGCGCCTCGTTGGTTCCGCGGCAGCCGGTCCAGGGCTTGGACCAGTAGCCGCCCTTCAGCGAAGACGCGTGCGGCCACTGCGGGCGTGATGTCGTCACCCACTCTTCGACGTTGCCGACGAGATCCACGACGCCGAAGACGCTGGCGCATTTCGACCGTGAGCCCGAAGGCTCCGCCTGGTAGAGGCGCTTCGTCTCCTTGTCGCGCACCTTGGCGTCGCCGCTCTCGAGGGCGCGCTGGCTGTAGTGCTTGTAGGGCTTCTCGTTCGTGCACGCGCCCTTCTCGTGCTTCCACCCGTAAGGAAACGGCCGCGTAGCGGGTCCTTCGCAAGCGAGCTCCCACTCGTACTCGGAGCACAGCCGCTTGCCTGCGGATTTGCATTTGGCGGCCGCGTCGACGAAGCGGTCCATCACGTCGGGCATCGCGCCTTCCTTGTTGGGCCACTCGAAGCGATCCATGCACGTCGCGATCGGCGTGGCGGTCGACTCGAGCGCGACGAGGCCCTCTTGGAAGCTCCAGCACTGCTGCTTGTCGAAGAGCAGGCAGTAGCGCTGGACCTGGTCGTAGTGCGTGCCGGTGACGAGCTTCGTTCCGTCGGGACACGACAGGCTCGCCGGATCGACCGGAGCCGCGACCGGAGCGACCTGTGGAAACAGGAATGGCGAGAAGAGGAGGAGACGAGGATCCAAGCTCCGAGAAGCCTACCTCCAGGCGCACATGGCAGCTGGACTGTACGCATGTGCAGGTCTAAGCTCTGCGCCCCGATGGCCCTGCCGCCCGGCATGCGACCGGTGAAGGACCCGCCCAACCCGTGGCTCTCGACCGAGGTCGAGTACCTCGCGGAGCTCGGCGAGCCGCCGATCGCGCGCCTCGAGATCATCGAGGACGCGACGAAGAGCATCCTCTCGGAAAATGACAGTCCTGATCTCGGATTTCGATGGAGTGTGAACCCGTACAGAGGTTGCTGGCATGGGTGCAAATTCTGCTACGCCCGTCCGCGTCACGAGCTCTTGAGCTTCGGCGCCGGGACCGACTTCGAGCGCAAGCTGGTGGTCAAGCCGAACGCACCCGCGCTCCTTCGTGAAGCGTTCGACAAGCCGTCCTGGAAGGGCGAGCTCTTGATGCTGAGCGGCGACACCGACTGCTACCAGCCGCTCGAGGCGTCGTATCGGCTCACGCGAGGCATCCTCGAGGTGTGCGCCGAGTACAAGAACCCGTGCGCGGTAATCTCGAAGGCGCCGCTCGTCGAACGTGACATCGATCTCTTCGTCGAGCTCACGCGCGTCGCCGATTTCGGGATCACGATCAGCATCCCGCTTTGGAATCCGGAGCACTCACGTGCGATCGAGCCGTTCGTGGCGACCCCGAAACGCCGCATCAAGACCATTGAACGGCTCGCCGCTGCGGGGCTGCGCGTTTCAGTGAACATCGCGCCGATGATTCCTGGCCTCGGTGACGAGGACATGCCGACGATTCTCGAAGCAGCACGCGCCGCCGGAGCGACCCGAGCGGGTTTCACGTTCCTGCGCCTCCCGGGGCCGGTTGCCGGCGTCTTCGAAGACGGGCTTCGCCAATCGCTGCCGCTCCGCGCCGATCGCGTCCTCTCGCGAGTGCGCGCCGCACGCGGGGGCAAGCTCTACGATCCGCGCTTCGGTGCGCGCATGCGTGGGCAAGGCCCCTACGCCGAGGCCGCAGCCGCGCTTTTCGAAGCGACGACCAAGCGCCTCGGCTTCGAGACGTCGGGCGGCGGACCGAGCGCACCGCGCCGCGAGACGTTTCAGCGGCCCGATCGGAGCCCGCAGCTCAAGCTGTTTTGACGCTTATGCAACCTGGTACAGCCCGAAGTCGTTCCTCAACTTGCCTTGGATTTCGAGCAACATGACAGCGCGCGACACCTCTTCGATTCGCAATCCGGTCGCTTCGACGAGGCTATCGACGTGCCATCCGCCGCGAGTGCCCATCGTCGTCAGCACCTGAATGCATTCTGGTCCGATCAGATCATCGAGCGGTCCGACCAATGACCCGGTCCGGGTCGTTTCATTCAGTCCGGATGCGTCGGCGCACCCGATAGCGGATCGCTGCGCGAGCGCCTCGCGAGCGACAGTAACGAGAGCATCGGCGTCATCACGGATGTCGCCGGCAGCGCGCCTTGCTGCTTCGAGCGCGCGGTAGATCACCGTCCATTGGTCAGCTCGCAGTGCAATGCGGAGCTCGACGGTATCGGGGCCTGTCCATTGGAAGCACCTGGGGCGCGATGCTTTCTGATCGAACGCAGCTCCACCGGTCGAGCTCGTTGCTGCTACCTGCCGTTCAAGGGTGGAAAAAGGCAATTCCTGTGCGAGACGCAGCCATTCGACCTCCGTATCGGGGGTTGCGACGCGGCTGATCTCTCGCACGCGGCCGTAGACGACCTTGCCTTCGCGGAGCGCAGCCTCGATACGTGGCAATGCCCGCAGCGCGCGACCAACGCGCACGCGTTCGCGTGCCTGGCGCGCGGTCATCCCGAAACATGCGTGTGCGGCCTCATAGACGTCCGTGAAGTCGTATGTGTCGGCCGTCGGACCACAAGGCGCCCGCCACCCTTCTTGGATCCGATCGGAGAGGTCGGCGAGGTAGCGGCAGATGAGGCCTTCGGCTGTCCGCTGCTCGGTGAGCAAGCCTCCCACCATTGCAATGAGCGCCGGAATCGGGAGTCCGGGCTGATAGGTCGAGGAGGAATCCGACGTGATGGAGACCACGCGCGGTGATTAAGCACGACGCCTTCGGATTGGCAACCGACGAGCGGACACCAAATGTCCTACCCGCCGCAATGGCTAGGTCGTGGTGCCCTGCCGGAGTTTCGTCGGCGCGAGCTGAGCGAGCTGCCATTTCTGGACGCAGAGCTTGGTCTCGGCGGCGATCATGGCGTCTCTAAAGCGTGTGGAGAGGCGTGCGGGGAGGACGACGCCGACGATGCTCGTGGCGAGAAGCGCGAGGATGACGACGCTCTCTTTGAATTCGAGGACGCGGGGGACGAGGGTGATGGCGTCGGCCGAAAACAGCATGCTCGGCGGGAGGACGCCGGTGAGCTCGAGGGCGAGCGGTACGACGAACGACGCGCACGCGAGGAGATAGAGCGGGATGCGGTGGCGCTTCTCGGCGAGGGTGCCGAGGACGACGGCGTTGGCGCCGGCGAAGCCGGGTACGAAGACCAGCGGCCCGAGGACGGAGCTGAGCACGCCGGCGAAGAGGGTGACGAGCGTGGCGAACGCGAAGAGGAGAGCCCCGGAGACGTGGGGGCGTCTGGCCATGAAGAGCGCCATGGGAAGGAGCACGATGTTGAAGCCCGCAATGAGCGCCACCATGGCCGGGACGCGTGGGGTCATGAGGAGAAGGAGGGGAAAGAGCGCGGCCCACCAGGCAACGCGAAATGCGTTGTCGCGCATCGCGGCTTTGCGCTGGCGAAGCATCAGCTCGTCGATCTCCTGCTGGGCTTCGGCCGGCACGCGTTCGGGCGGCGCGGCGAGCAGCCGCAGAACGACGGCTTGCGCCGCCTCGTTGTCGGGCGCGAGGGCGAGCGCCCGGCCGGCTTCACGCATGGCCTGCGATCGCGCGGCATCGCGCTCCTCGACGGGGCCGTCGAGGGCGCGATCGGCGAGGCGCCGCGCTTCGACGAGCGCCGCTTTGACGAGGCGCGAACGATGCTCTTCGTCGCGATCGCCGTCGAGGTAGCGCTCGACGTCCTGCGCGAGCTCCTGCGCCGATTGGTACCTGACGAGCTTGTCATACGCGGTGGCGCGCTCGATGACTGCCTGAAGCTCGGGCGGCACATCGGCCCGGGGCGCCTTCTTGGGACGATGGGGGTCGATCGTCTGCTCGAGCAGTCCCTGTGGATGAAACCCGGTGAAGAAGTGCTCGCCGGTGAGGAGCTCGAAGAGGATCGTACCGAGCGAGAACACGTCGCTACGCCCGTCGATGTCGTCGAGCAGACCGAGCGCTTGCTCGGGAGACATGTAGCCGGGCGTTCCGACTGCTTCTCCGGGGATCGTCTCTTCGTCGGGCAACGGGATCGCTGCCGAGGCCCCGGTGCGAGTGATCTCGAGGATGCGCGCGACGCCCCAGTCGAGGACGTAGACCTCGCCATGGGGACCGATCATGACGTTGTCCGGCTTGAGATCGCGGTGCACGACGCCGCTGTCGTGCGCGTAGTGCAGCGCTCGGCACACGGTGACGAACGCGCGGAGCAGCCGGTTGCGCGAGCGGCGGCGGTCGTCGTCGCCGGAGCGCTCGAGGATCTCGTGGAGCGTCTCGCCCACCACGCGCTTCATCGAGAAGAACGGCTGGCCACCGGAGTAGCCGAGGTCGTACACCGGGACGATCGAGGGGTGCTCGAGCAGCGCCTGCACGCGCGCCTCCTTGAGGAAGCGCCGCCGCCACTCGTCGGCCCGCGAACCGACCATCGGCGGCAGCCGCTTGATCGCGACCTCACGGCCGATCTGCATGTCGATCGCGCGCACGATCTCGCCCATGCCGCCGCGGGCGATCGGCTCGACCGTGCGGTAGCGGTCGGCGACCGTCTCCTCGTCGTCGACGGCGCGGCCCAGACGCTCGGCGAGCGTCGTCTCCTCGCCGCCATGCACGCCGATCCGCAGCGTCTTCGCTTCGCTCGGTCTCGGCTTGGGGATACGCAGTGTCGGGGGCTCGGGTACGCTGTCCCGGTCGATCATCGCGCGCGAGAATAGCGAATCGAGAGAACGCACTTTTGCCTTCTCGGTTATCTTTCTCCTCCCATGCCGACTCGAAAGCTCGCGACGTGCACCTTGTGCGAGGCCGCCTGTGGGATCGTCGTCGAGACCGAAGGCCGAAAGGTGCTCTCGGTTCGGGGCGATCCCGAGGACCCGATGAGTCGCGGCTACGTGTGCCCGAAGGTGATCGGCATGCGCGACTTGCACGAGGACCCCGACCGCCTCGTCACCCCGATGATCCGCGAAGGCGAGAAGTTCCGTGAGGCGTCGTGGGACGAGGCGCTCGACTACGCAGCCGAAGGGCTCGCGCGCGTCCGCCGGAGTTACGGAAACGACGCGCTCGCCGTCTACCAAGGCAACCCGACGGCGCACAATCTGGGCTTGTTGACGTTCGGCCAGGTGGTCCTTCGCAACTTCGGAACGAGGAACCTGTCGAGCGCGTCATCGACGGATCAGGTCCCGCACATGATGGCCGCGCACGAGATGTTCGGGCACCCGGTGATGATGCCTGTCCCGGACCTGGATCGGACGCAGTTCTTCCTGGTGATCGGCGCCAACCCGCTCGTCTCCAACGGCAGCCTCATGACCGCGCCCGACATGAAGCGGCGCCTGGCCGACATCCGAGCGCGCAGCGGCAAGGTGGTGGTCGTCGATCCGCGCCGGACCGAGACTGCCGAGGTAGCTGACGAGCATGTCTTCGTGCGGCCGGGGACCGATCCCTGGCTGCTCCTCTCGATCCTGCACGTGCTCTTCGCCGAGAAGCTCGCGCGCCCCGAAAGGAGCGGGCTGCCAATCGACGGGATCGAAGCGCTCGAGCGCGCGTGCCGTCCGTTTTCGCCCGAGCGGTGCGCCGGGGTTACCGGGGTCGGCGCCGAGACGGTGGCGCGCATCGCGCGTGGCCTCGCCGCCGCGGATCGCGCCGCGGTCTACGGTCGCATCGGGGTCTGCCACCAGGAGCACGGCACGATCGCCGCTTGGCTCGTCTATGCGCTCAACGTGGTGACCGGCAACCTCGACCGTCCGGGCGGGGCAATGTTCACGACGCCGGCCGTCGACGTCTTGTTCCTCACCAAGATGATGGGCCTCGTCAGCTATGACAAGTTCAGGAGCCGCGTCCGCGGCGTTCCCGAGGTCGGCGGCGAGGTGCCGGTCGCGACGCTGTCCGAGGAGATCGAGACGCCCGGGCCCGGGCAGGTGAGGGCGCTCCTCACCTGCGCCGGGAACCCGGTCCTGTCGTCGCCCAACGGTCGCCGGCTGGATCGAGCGCTCGCCAAGCTCGATTTCATGGTCTGTGTCGACTCATACATGAACGAGACGACGCGGCACGCCGACGTCATCCTGCCGCCGGTCTCGCAGCTCGAGCGGCCGCACTACGACGTCGCGCTGAATGCGTTTGCCGTGCGAAACGTAGCCAAGTTCGTCGACGCAGCCGTCGAGCGACGGCCCGGCGCGCTCCACGACTGGGAGATCCTGATCGAGCTCGGCTTGCGCATCCACCTCGAGGGGCGCGGCGTCCCCGCGTGGGTGCGAAAGGCTTCGGTAGCTGCGCTCAAACGCTTCGGCACCGAGGGGCTCCTCGATCTGTTCTTGCGCCTCGGGCCGCAGGGCGCGGGTCTCTTCGGGACCAAGGCCGAGGGGTTGACCTTGAGCCGCCTTCGCAAGGCGCCTCATGGAATCGATCTCGGACCGCTGGCGCCTCGGCTCGCCAGCCTCCTGGCGACGCCGAACCGGCGCGTGCAGGCCGCGCCGCCGCGCTTCCTGCGCGAGCTCGGCCGGCTCGAGCGCGGCATCGATGCAGCTGACGCTCGACGAAGGGCGGGCGAGCTGGTGCTGGTCGGCCGGCGCCACCTTCGCAGCAACAACTCGTGGCTCCACAACAGCCACGCCCTCGTGAAAGGTCCTGCTCGCTGCACGCTCTTGATGAGCCCCAAGGACGCTCGGGCCCGCGGGCTGTCGACGGGGTCGATCGCGGTGCTCGCGTCACGTGTAGGCGACGTGCGTGTCCCGGTCGAGGTGAGCGACGAGATGATGGAGGGCGTCGTGAGCCTGCCCCATGGTTGGGGGCACGATCGACCCGGCGTCGAGATGCGCGTCGCGACCAATCACGCCGGCGCGAGCCTGAACGACGTGACCGACGAAGAAATGCTCGACCGCCTGAGCGGCAACGCTGCGTTCAGTGGGCTTTCGGTGACGGTGCGCTCCCTGGAAGCCCGCACGGCGCTCGAGGAGCGCGCATGATGGGTGACCGGTGAGGGAGCAACTCGAATCGCTGCTCCTCGCGCTCGCGGTCGGCTCATCCGTCGCGATCGCAGCCAAACGACTCGGGCTTCCGTACAACGTCGCGCTCGTGCTCGTCGGGCTCGGCGTGGTGTTGACCGACATCCTTCCGTCGGAGCCGCTCGATCCGGCGCTGGTGCTCCTGGTGTTCTTGCCGATGCTCGTCTTCGAGGCGTCGATCTCGGCGCACGCCGAGCACCTGCGGAGCGCGGCCCGACCCATCCTGGCGCTCGCGCTTCCGGGCGTCGCCTTCTCGCTCTTGGCCACGGGCGCGATAGCTACCTGGGTGCTGGACCTGCCGTTTGCGGTGGCCCTGCTGCTCGGTGCGCTCCTGGCGATCACCGATACGGTGAGCGTGCTGCTTGCGTTTCGGAGCGTTCGGGTTCCGCATCGGCTCGCCGCGATCATGGAGGGCGAGAGCCTCTTCAATGACGGGACGGCGCTCGTGCTCGTCAGCCTCTGCGCCGGGATCGTCTCCGAAGGGGTCTTCGATCCGACCCGCACGGTGAGAAGCCTCGCCATTGCGATCATCGGCGGTGGTGTGCTGGGCGCCGCGTTCGGCGCGGTGGGAGCGGTCATGCTCCGGCGCACGCCCGATCACCTGACCGCGATCCTCTCCTCCATCGTGCTGGTGTTCGCGACGTCGCTCCTCGCAGAGCGCTTCCACGCCTCGCCGGTGATTGCCGTCGTCGTCGCAGGCCTCTACGTCGGCAATGCGGCGCGAAACGCGCTCGAGCCCTCGCGCGTGCTCGCCCTCGAGGGCTTCTGGGAGACGAGCGGGTTTCTCCTCAACGTGTTCCTCTTCCTCCTCGTCGGGATGCAGATCCACGCCGAGCTCCTCGTGGAAGAAGCCGTCCCGATCGCGCTGGCCCTTGTCGCGCTCCACGCCGGACGGGCGGTGTCGGTCTACGCCTCGTTCGCGGCGCTGCGCGTGTTCTGGCGCGAGCGGGTGCCGATGCGCTGGCAGCACGTGATGCTCGTCGGCAACATCAAAGGAGCGCTCTCGATGGCTGCCGTGCTCGCGCTGCCGGTGGACCTTCCGTACAGGTCGCGGCTCATCACCATCGTGTTCGGCGTGACGTTCGTCACGCTGGTGACACAGGCGCTGCCGTTCAAGCGCGCTCTCACCTGGCTCAAGGTCGCGCTTGCGTCGAGCGACATCGAGCTCGATCGCGCGAAGGCGTCGCTCATCTCGGCGCGGCGCGGCCTCGCGGAGCTCGACGACCTGCTCTCCACAGGCCTCGTGTCGCGCAAGGAGCACGCGGAGCGCCGGGCGAAGTTCCAGCGGCTGATCATCAGGGCGGAGGGGCTCCTTCGCGGCACCAAAGGCGACGCGGCGCGCGATCACGTCGTCGAGTCGGCGCTGCTCGTGAGCCGCAAAGCCGCCGTCAAGGAAGCGGCGCGGCGGGGGCTCATCGGCGCCGACGCTGCAGAGGAGCAAATCAACGAGCTCGACCGCCGGCTGGTCGAGCTGTCCGAGGAAGAAGGAGCGCACTGAATGAAGGTCATCATCGCCGGCGGCGGGCGGGCCGGGATCAGCGTCGCCGCACATCTGACGGCTGCCGGGCACGACATCACGCTCATCGATCGCGAGCCCAAGATCGCCAAGGTAGGCTTCGAGACCTACGGTCTCGTCTCGCTCTCGGGCGACGCGACCGACGCTCGCGTCCTCCGTGAGGCCGAGATCGGTCAGGCTGACGTCGTCGTCGCGATGCTCCCGCGCGATGCCGACAACCTGGCGGTTGCGGCGCTGGCCCGCGCTGCCGGCGTTCGGCGCATCATGGTGCGCGTCAAGGACGACGAGTATCGCGCGATCTACCAGGCCGCCGGCGTCCACCGGATCCTGTCGGAGACCGACGTCGTCATCGGCGCGCTGGCGACCGCCATCGAGCACGAGAACGTTCGGTCCTCGATGCTCGTGGGCAACGGCGAGGCGGTCGCGTTCGAGCTCGAGCTGCCTGCGAACGCGGCGGTCGCCGGCAAGACGGTGAGCGAGCTTGCGGCGCTCGAGAGCTTCCCCTCGTCGTGCGTGTTCGCGGGGATTTGCGCCGCCGGATCTCCGATCTCGGTGCCTCGCGGCAACTCGGTGATCGCCGCCGGCTCGACGCTGGTCCTCGTCTCGAGGCGGGACGAGCTCGCCAGCGTCATCGAGTTTTTCATGACCTTGCAGGCCAGGCATTCGCGACTGCCGTAGTACCCTGCCGCGGTGAGATTTCTCGGCGTTCAGCTCTCCTATTTCCTCAGCCAGCACGAAACGCGCCGGAACCTCGTCGCACTGGCGAAGCTCTTCGCGGTCGTTGCTGTCGTGGTCGGCATCTTCACGGTCCTCTTTCACGTCATCATGGCGTGGGAAGGCCACGATCACTCGTGGCTCACCGGCTTCTATTGGACGCTCACGGTGATGACCACGCTGGGGTTCGGCGACATCACGTTCAAGACCGACATCGGGCGCGTCTTCAGCATCGTCGTCCTGCTGACAGGCAACATCCTGCTCCTCATCGTGATGCCCTTCGCGATCATCAAGTGGTTCTACGCGCCCTGGCTCGAGGCGCAGATTCGACTCCGCGCGCCGCGCTCGCTTCCTCCGGGGACCAAGGGTCACGTGATCATTTGTGGTTGGGAAGCGGTCGCGCGCGAGCTTGCGCCGAAGCTCGGGAGGTTCGGGATCCCGCACGTTGTCGTCGAGGCCGACGCAGAGGCCGCGACGCGCATGCACGGCGACGGCATCCACGTCGTTACGGGAGACATCGACGCACGTGCCACGTACGACGAGCTTCGCGTCGCCAGCGCACGGGCCGTCGTGACGACGCTGGACGATCCGACGAACACCTGCGTGGCGCTGACCGTGCGGGAGGCGACGCCCAGCGTGCCCGTCATCGCGCTGTCGGAGCATGCCGAGTCGTCCGAGATCCTCACGCTCGCCGGCGTCACGCATGTCCTCGCCCTCAAGCAGACGCTGGGGGAGCAGCTGGCGAGCAGGGCGGACACCGCCTCGTTCGAGCAACACGTCGTCGGAACGTTCCGCGACCTTCGCATCGTAGAGCTGCCGGTCAAAGGCACGTCCCTCGTGGGAAAGACGCTGCGGACCTCCGGTCTCCGGGCGACGACCGGCGTGACGGTCATCGGGATGTGGGAGCGCGGGCGCGTCCTGCCGGTAGCCGCGGACACGACGATCGACGAGCGGACCGTCTTGGTCATCGTCGGCACGGAAGCGCAAGTGGCCGCGCTCCGCGATCTCGTCCTCGCGGATATCGGTGCGACGGAGCAGGCGGCTCCGAGCGCACCGGTGCTCGTCGTCGGTGGCGGCCTCGTCGGGCGCTCGGCGGCGGCGGCCCTCAAGCGTCGGAACGTGCGCGTGCACATCGTCGAGCGCGACGAGCGGCTCGCGACGGATTGCGCGGCGCTCGCCGACGAGGTGCTCACCGGGAATGCGGCGGACAGGCATGTCTTGATCGACGCCGGCCTCGAACGCGCCCAGAGCATCATCCTGACGACGAACTCCGACGAGATGAACGTCTATCTCTGCATCTACTGCCGCAAGCTCCGCCCCGACGCGCGGATCGTGAGCCGCATCACGCACGAGCGGAACCTCGAGTCGATCCATCGCGCTGGCGCGGACTTCGTCCTGAGCTATGCATCGCTCGGCAAGGAGTCGATCTTCTCGCTCCTTACCGGGAGGGCGCTGATGGTGCTCGGCGAGGGGCTCGAGCTCTTCAGCTTGCCCGTCCCGCAAGCGCTCGTGGGCATCTCTCTGGGCGAGTCAGCAATCGGACGACGCACGGGCTTGCACATCGTCGCGATCGAGCGCGCGGATGCGCTCATTTCGGGCCCTGGGCCCAACGAGCAGCTCCGCGCCGAGGACAAGCTGGTAGCGATCGGCACCGCGGCCCAGCGCCAGGCCCTCTTGGAGCTTCAGCGGGAGCCGCTCCCGCAGGTGGCGTGAGCGCGAGCTTCAGTACCGAAAGCGCCAGACGACGTCGACGGCCGTGCTTCCCTGGTCGCCTACCTCGGCGGAGACGGCCCAGTTGCGGAAGAAGCGCCAATCGAAGGTGACGCTCGCGCGGTCGGGATTGTCACCGGGGCCGGGGACGCCGACCTTCACGCCGAAGCGGGCGGTCACCCTGCTCGAGATCTGGATCGCGACCTCGGGCTTCGGGTTCGAGGCGTCGGAAGTGTCGACGCGCGTGGTGATATCGGCGTCGGTCGTGTCGGCGATGACCTCGTTCAGACCTTGGGTGATGATGCCTCCGCCCGCGCTGACGCCTTGTGCGACCTCACTGGCCGCTTGGCCCGAGCCGAAGGTCCCGTCGGGCGAGCCGAACATCAGGAGCGCGATGATCTGATCCTCGGTGTAGGAAGGATCGCTCCGCAGGGTGAGCTTGCCGTCCTTGGGCGTGCCGCGGAAGTCGGCGAAGACGCGGGTGCCCTCAGGTGCGTCCCAGTAGGCAGTTGCGATGACCATCGGATTTGCGGGGTCGTCTCCGACGAACGACACATTGGCGCGATCGATCACAAACCGCTTGCCCTGAAGCTGAAGCTCGCCTCGGGCTACGCGGATTCTGCCGGTGACGCGCGTCTCGCCGTCGAGCTCGAGCACGACCCGGCCGCGAAGCGTGACGTCGACGAGGCCGACCTTGCGCACTCGCACGTGCTTGCCGAGCTCGACGGTCACGCGCGTCGCGACCGCCGGCCGCTTGCGAGGCTTGTCGGGCGGCGCGAGCGCGACCGGATGAAACGTCCTCCCATTTCGCACGCCGGTACGAATGTGCGGATCCAGAGCGAGCTTTTGCGGCTTGGCTCCTTTCGTTTTCGGCAGGTCGACCTCGAGCAGCGGCACATCGACCTTCACGTCGAGGCGCTTTTTGTCGGGTGAGCCGGCGGCGGAGGCCACGACAGTTCCGTAGGCCCGCCCCATCGGGACGCCCTGAACGGTGATCGGAATGCTCTCGCCCTCCTTGATGACGATCTTGGCGTTGGCCGACTTGAGCGCAAAGCCGTCGAAGACCGCGCGCGCGCCGGCGGTGAGGCGGCCGGTGCGCGCTTCGGCCGAAAAGCCGTCGAGGCGCAGCGTGCCCCACGGGTTCATCGTGATCCTGCCTTTGATCTTGTTGAATCGTTCGCCGATCTGCGGCGAGGAGAACACGCCGTCGCGAATGGCCAGGGCCCCCTCGACCTTCCCATCGGCGCCGCCGCGCATGATGGTGGCCTTCACGTCGGCGTCGACGCGACCGTCGAGCGAATCGATCGTCCCCTGGACGAAGGGGCGGAGCACATGAAGCCGGAAGCTCTTCGCGCTGAGCGAGGCGGTAATCGGCTGCGTCCGTGACAGCTTGGGAAAGAGGCTGCCGGATCCTTCGAGCAAGCCCGACGCGCGGATGTCGGCGCGGCCGTCGGGCTGCTGGAGGGCGAGGGATGCGTCGAGCTTGCCGTCCTTCATCGAAATGGTCGCGTTGCCGTGGGGCAGCGGCGCGCGGTCGATCGTCACTTCGTCCAGGTCGAGGGTGGCCGAGAGCGTCGGCGATCGACCGAGGCTCGCGACCTCGATCTTGCCGGTGACCGTGCCGCGGACGGGCTTGTGAATGAAGGTCTGCAGCACCTCGAGCGGCAGCTTGGTGAGCCTTATCTGGCCGGACGCCTCCCAGGGCTCGGCGCGCCGCTCGAGCACGGCGGGAAGATCGAGGTCGACCGCTGCGTCGCCTTCGAGGACGTTCCGGCCTCGCGTCGAAGCGGCGAGGCCGATCGTGGCCTTCCGACCGTCGTACGCGACCTTGGCGTTCGCATCGATCGGGTGCTCGCATGCGAGCTTGCCGGCGGAGAACTGCAGCTCGTGCGCGCGAGCGGTGACATCGAGCCGTGGCTTCTTGAGCGTGCCGCGAAGCGTGCCCTGGAGCTCGATGTCACCCTCGAACGGTAGATGACCGATCATTTCAGGGAGGGTCGTGACCGAGCGGCGCGGCACCTTCACGCTCACCTCGAGCGGCGTCTGCTCGATGGTGCGGAGCGCTTCGCGCGGCCGGTCGATCAGCGGCCGCAGCGGAAGATCTCCGGTCGCGTCCGCGGAGACGAGCAGCCCGCGCGTGTCACGGACCCGCGCCTCGACGACGGAGTGGCCCGTCTTGCCGGTGACGTCGAAGCGCAACGTGCCGTCGATCCCGCGAAGCTGCCAGGCCGGCAGCGTCGCAAGGACGGTACCGTCAGGTTGGGGCGTCTCGACGACCTTCGACGCGAGAGCGAGCCCGGTGCTGAGCACCTGTCCGTCCACGTCGGGGAGGTCGGCGGCGCGGTCGCGCGAGGCCCGCAGCTGCAGGGTGACTCGACCCGCAGCGGCCGATACCGGCCGCCTCTCTTTCGGGACGAGCGCGAGCGCCTTGTCCAGGTACAGGGTCGCTCTCGCGTCGATGAGCCCGGTGGCCCGGGTCCACGCGTCGAGCGAGAGCAGCGAGCCGCCGACTACGAGCGGGGACATCGTTACCGAGGCGGAGCCCGCGTCGCCGAGCTCTGCCTGCGCGGTCCCTCGCAGCGTTCGATCGTCGATCGCGACGTCGAGCCGGCCCGTGACCTTTCCGTAGCCCCGCGCCTCGACGCCCGCGACATCGAGGCTCACCTTGCCCTTGGCGCGCTCCTTCGACACCGTGACGTCGGTGTCGAACGCAACGTACCCGTGGACGTCTTCTTCCCGCGCGAAGAGCCTGCTCAGCCGATCGAGCTCGAGCCGGCTGGTCGAGGCCCGCAGCGTCAGTGTCCCGCGCCCGAACCGAGCGTCGGCCGAGATCGGGCTGCCGAGCCCTTCGACGCGCCCGCCTTCGACCTCGACCTCGCCGTCGCGGACCCGGATGGAGCGGGCGGTGATGCGCGCGTCGACGTCGGCGCGACGAAGCCCGATTCGGACGGAGTCGGCCGCGAAGCCGTCTTTGACCGAGACGTGCGCGGCGGCGGAGACCGATGGCGATGCGGCGTCCCCTGCGAGCCGGGCGTCGACGTCGAAGGACGCGGGCGTCCCCTCGGCGCGCGCTCGAAACCCCGTGAACGAATAGCCGCCCGCCTGAACGGCGGCGCCGTTCGCCGCTACGACGAACGTAGGGGAGGCGATGGGACCCTCGGCGCGCGCGTCGAGGGTCGCGAAACCGAGCCGGACGCCCTTCGCGTCGATGTTCTCGAGGTTGGCGGAGACGCGGCCGATGAGCGATCGGTCGTCGAGCGTGACCTGCCCGTTCACGAAGAGGACGACATGGCCGCGTCCGAGGTTTTTGACGCGTTCGATCGCAGCGAGATCGGGGACGACTGTGGCCACCGTGAAGTGAACGTCGCCTCCGCCCCCGGCTCTTCGAAACGCCGAAACCGACACCTCGGTCGGTGCGCCGGGCTCGGCGACGCGGCCGATCGCGATGACTGTCTCGTCCGTGAAGCTCCCGCTGACGGACAGCGCGGGGACGACGTTGCCTTGGATGATCGAGGTTTGGCTCTTCAGGGCGAAGCCTCCTCGGAGCGAGCCGTTCGAGGTCCGGAGGATCTCTGCCCGCAGGTTCGCTGTCGCGCGGGTGGGCGGCGCCTGGCGATGGAGGGCGCTCGCGTCGAGATCGTTCACCTCGACGTCGGCCTGGACGGCGAGGCTCTCGTCGTCGTCTTCCGGCAGCTCGACCGAGCCTGCGACGTCGATCGTGCCGCTTCCGACGGAAGCGTGAGCGTCGGCGTGCAGCACCGGCAGCTCTCCTTCGACACGCGCGTAGGCGTGCACGGTGTCCCGCGGCTCGACGCTCGGAACCGCCGCACGGATCGCCTCTGGCGAGGCGTGCACGTCGAGCGTCGCGGCCACCGTGCGCGCGCGGACGCTTCCGTCGGCGACCACCTCGATCCCGCCGAGGCTGCCAGCGAAGCGAGCCTCGGCGTCGAGATCGCCTGCGCCGTCGGGAGGCAGCCTCAGCGACCCGGTGACCGTACCCGACGGATCGAGGCCCGGATTGCCGCGACCCTGCACGGTCGCCGAGACGATGTCGATGAGGGTTGCTGTCTCCGACTTTTGGAACGAGCCGGTGATCATCATCAGATCGGCGTCGACGACCGCCGCCTCGGTAGGCCGGCCGTGAGCCCAGACGTGGCGCAGCTCGACCTCGTCGATGGAGATCTCCACCGGGCGGCCGCCCTCCTTGCTCGGCTCGCGAGGCTCGAACGCGCGCGCGAGGCGATATGCTCCGGTATGGTCCTCGTCGAGGATCACCTCGCCCGCATCGACGACGACCTCATCGATCGGCACGAGCAGCGCTCCCTTCGAGAAGAACGATCGGAGGAGCGAAGAGACGTCGATGCGCACGCTCGCGCCGTCGGCATAGAGCACGCGCTCTCCGTCGGGATCTTTTACCTCTGCCTCGATTCCGTCGATGCGGCCGAGCCGAATGCGCCCATAGCGGAGGATCTCGACCGTCCCGCGGAACGAGGTGGCGAGGACCTCGTTGACGCGGATTTGGACGAACCGGTGCGGTGCGCTCAGGCCGAGGTGCAGGATGACCCCGGCGGCCAGCGCCACAATGAAAACCATGACGAGCGCGACGGTCTTGGCCGTTCCGGCAGCGAGTCGGCGGAGCTTCATCAGAAGGCCTCCCCCAAGCCGATGGCGATGGCGATGGGTGCACCGAAGACGTCACCTGGATCGCCTTCTGTGCGAGGGTCGGTGCCCTTCGGGAACTGCGCGCCGGGGATGCGATAGCCGACGTCGAGACGGACCGGCCCGATCGGCGTGTCGTAGCGAAGACCGAGACCGCAAGAGAGGTGGGGGTGATCGAACCGGAAGGTCACCTGCTCCGCCGCGACGTCGCTCGCATCGCAGAACACGGTGCCGCCGAGCGGATCCATGATCGGATAGCGGAGCTCGAGCGACAGCTCCCACAGCGTGTAGCCGCCGAGCGGTACGGCGCAGCGAGCGGTGTCGTAGTCGGGGCTGTCCAGCTGGCACTGCGCTGAGAGCTGCTGGGCGCCGAGGTCGGGGTTGAAGAACGGGACGATGCCGTGCGGGCCGATGCCGCGCGGGGGGTAGCCGCGGTTGGAGCTCGGACCGCCCGAGAAGAAGCCGCGCAGGTAGTTGAGCTGGATGTCGCGGATGTAGTCGTCGCGGTCGAGGTTGACCGGATCGCGGCCGCGCGCGACCGCCTCGGACGAGTCGCCGTAGTTGAGCGGGAAGAGGAGCCCCACCGTCCCGCGCGCCGCCAAGGTCACGGGTTTGCCCAGCGGGATGTAGCCGCGGACCTCGGGCTGGACGCGGAAGTCCCGCGCCGTTCCGCCGATGCCGGCGAACTGCGTAGAGGCTTGGATGTAGACGCCCTCGTGCGGCTTGAGGCGACTGTCCCGGAAGTCGAGGTGCGCGAACAGATCGATATAGGAGACCGTGATCGCGTTGAGGCCGTCGTCGAGGCGGCCCTTGTAGGCGAACGGAAAGTTGTACTGGAAGTTGTACGTGGGCGAGAGAAAGACCCGGCCGAAGGTGCGCTCGATGCCCGTTGCCCCCCTGTACTCGAGGTATCCGATGACGGTGGCGTCAGGGTCGACGTTCCTCGAGATCAGCACCGGATAGGTGTTGAGCTGCTGGGTCAGCAGACCAACCATGCGAGCCTCGAGGAAGCTCGGCTGCCGCAGGGTCGCGCTGAAGCGCTCGCCGACGAAGGCGTCGGTCGGCGCCTGGAAATCTCCGATGCGTGTCGGGTAGAGGTCCAGCGTCGGCTTCAGATCGGCCAGGAAGTAGCGGAAGTCTCCGAAGAGGTTCTTGTGCTCCCACGCCGCCCGGAGGTGCGTCTGGAGGCGGATCGAGTCGAGCTGGAAACCGCCACCGAGGAGGACGCTGTGGAGCTTCTGCTCGCGTACCTTCAATTCGAGGTCGACGACTGCGCGAGGCGGGATCGGCTCGGGCAGGACCGGCTTGAGCTCGACGGAGCCGAAGGTTCCGAGGCCGAGCACCGCGTCGCGAGCCTCGTCGATCGTCTTGGTCGAGTACTCGTCGCCGGGATCGATGTTGATCTGGTCCCGCACCACGTCCTCGGGGAGGTCTTTCAAGCCCTTGACGCGGACCTTCCCGAACGTGGCGCGCGGCCCCGCACGCAGCGCGAACGACACGCGCGCGCGGTGCGTGTAGAGGTCGACGTCCGCGACGCGGGTCACCTTGGTCCACGCGAAGCCGCGATCGGTGAGCGCGCGTTGGATGGCCGCTTCGGCCTTCTCGAAGGGCTCTTCTTCGAACGGCTCTCCCTCCTCCAGGTGGAGCGCCAGCGCGTCCTGCACGGCCTCGGCCTCGTCGGCGGTGAGCCCGTCCATACCCGAGATTGCGATGTCGCCGACGAGAGTTCTCGGGCCCTCCTCGACCTCGATCGTCACCTCGACGTGGTCGTCCTCGGTGTAGAGCACGCGCGCCGCACGCGCTTTGGCTTCGTAGTAGCCGCGCGCCTTGTAGTAACGCTCGACGCGCTCGAGGTCGCGCTGCAAGACGCCCTTGTCGAAGAGGCTGTAGTCGTAGACGACGCCCCGAAACATCCCGAGGAACTTCTTCGAGGGCTGCGTCGCGATCCGCTCCTCGATCTCGGAGCTGGAGATCACGTCGTTGCCCTCGATCTCGACGTCGTCGACCGATGCCATCCCCTTGGGGATCGTCGAGCAGCCAGTAATGATGACGAGCACCGAAGAGAGAGCCGCGAAGAGCAGGGCCGTGGTGACACGCTGTTGCCAAGGCGCCCTAGCGCGTCGTCGATATCGAGGCGCATTCGTAAGCGACACGGCGCGACGCTGCTGCAACCTTCATTCCGGGCGGCTGGCACACGCGCTGCTTGAAAGCGCGCGTGTCGTCCCGTCTTTTCTTCGTGGTGGTCGCCGTACTCGCGTCGAGCGCGTGCTCGTCCGCGATACCAAAGCCGCCGACGGGGCCCGCCGTGAGGGAGCCGGGCGTCGAGGTTCCCTACCCGCCGCCCGCCGGCCGCGTGGAGGTGATTCCTCCGCCCAAACGAACGGATGAAGTCTGGGTGAGCGGTCAGTGGGAATGGGACGGCGAGACGTGGACCTGGATCGAAGGGGGTTGGCGCGTCCCGCCGCAGGGGGCGCATTTTACGCCCTGGTCTGCCGTGCGAACGAGCGACGGCCGCTTGATGTTTCGAAGCGCTGCGTGGCGCTCTGCCGACGGCAAGCGCATCGCCGACCCGTTCGGAGAAGCCAAGTGCCCGCCCCTCGAAGCTGCGGAGGCGCCGTGAGCCAGGCCGCGTTCGCGAGCTTCGTCACCGCCCTACTGGTGCTCAGTTTTGCCTCGCTCGCCACAGTTCACGTCGCCATCGTCTACACCCTCGCGGCGCGACGCGAGGTCAGGCGTGCGGCGCTGGCGGGCCTTCTGCCACCGGTTGCTCCTTGGCTCGCCCTGCGCGCCGGCATGCCGATCCGGGCGGGGATGTGGACGCTGCTCGCGGTCGCCTACGGCGTCTCGCTAGCGCTTGCGTGGTGAGCTCTTGCGATGACAAGCGGTGATGAACCCGCAGCGCAGCGCGCGGCAGGTCGGTTCCTCGACGCCGTCGTAGGTGCCCGCGGCCCTCGCTTGCGCGAACGCGGTTGCGGTTCGCGAGAGGTCTTCTTCTATGCGCTCGAGCACGCCGCCGTCGAGCGGCGCTCCCGACGGCTCGAGCCATCGAACCGCGCCGCCCAGAAGGAACACGACGCCGGCGCGCACGCGCGCCTTCGGATAGGCGCGCGCCAGCGCGAGCGCATAGGCGCCGAGCTGGAACGCGTAGGCGTCCAAGGATGCGCGGGGGCGAGAGAGCTTGTAGTCGAAGAGATCGATCGTGCTCGCCTCGTGGTCGACCGCGAAGACGTCCAAGGTTCCCCGCAGCACGAGGCGTGAGGCGCCCTCGTGGCCGCCGAGACGGAGGACGACCTCTTCTTCGCGATGGAGCTCGACGCCGGCGCGCCCGAGGCGCGCCGCAACTTCGCTTCCGAGAAAACGGCCGAGATCGGCGGCGAGCTTCGCTGCGGCCGTGCGTTCGAGCCCCTCGGCCTCGAGGCGGGCCTCGATGTCGCCGGGCTCGGGCGCGACGCCGAAACGTTCGCGGGGGTACTGCTCGAGCACGCGGTGTGCGGCGCGGCCGCGTACGCGCGGATCGCCTTCTTCGTCTTCGGTGGGGCCGTCGTCGTATTCGGGCTCGGGCGCGTCGGCCGCCATTTCGAACAGGTCGAGCTGTCCACTCGCGACAGGCTCGTCGAGGCCGACGAGGAATCGAAGCTGAAACCGGCGCGGGCAATCGCGAAAGACGCCGAGCGGCGTGGTAGCGAGCCCTACCTCGCGCACCACCGGCAGGCGGCGCTCGACGGATGCGGCGGGCTCCGGCGACGGCGCAGGTGACTCTCCCGAGTCTGCGAACGCGCGCTCGAGGAGGCGCGTCGCTTCCCAGGTCTCGGCCATGTGGGCGAGCGACGCCTCCCAGTGCGCGTCGAGCGTCGAACGAGCCGATTCGAGCTCGGCGCGTCTCGGTGCCCCGACCAAGAGCAAGATGCGCTTGGCGCGCGTGAGCGCGACGTACGTGATCCGCCGCCTCTCCGCGGCAGCACGCTCGCGCGCGAGCCGCTTGGCCCGTTCGCGTGCAGGATTGTCGAGGTTCGCGCCGAGGCGGCTGCGATGAAGGACCACGAGACGCGGCGGCTCTCCTGCCGATCGCGCGACGCCGAGGGGCGCGTAATCCGCCTTGGGACGAGCGCCGAGATCCAGGGTGATGACCGCTTCGAAGTCGAGACCCTTGCTGGCGTGGATCGTCGTCACGCGGATTGCGTCGTCCTCGGGAGAGAAGACGACCGCTTCGGCCTCGTCGGTCTCGTCGGCGATCTGTCGGTCGAGCCACCGTGAGAAACCGAGCAGGCTGCCGCCGCGATCGCGGGCGATGGTCGCGAGACGGTCGAGGTTCGCGAGGCGCGCCTCGGCGCGCGGCAAGCCGGCGATGATGCGATCGAGATCGAACGCGGTGATCAGCGTTCGCAGCGCTTCTTCGGGCGCGAGGCGCGCGACCGGAGCACGCGCTTCCTGGAAGCGTCGCCGGAGCTCACGCAGCCGAGTCGCCTCGTCGCCGAAGATGCTCCTGTCGAGCTCCGGGCCCTTCCTGTCGAGCACCGACGGGGAGATGCCGCGCCCTTCGCAGAGCGCGAGGAGCGCGGTGTCCGAGAGCGCGCCGATGGGACCGCGCAGCACCTGCGCGAGCGCGTGCCTGTCGCGCGGATCGAGGATCAGCCGGACGAGCGCGGCGAGGTCGCGCACCTCGAGCGTGTCGTAGAGCGCTCGACCCGCCACGACGTACGGAAGCCCGAGCCGCGCCAAGCCGAGCTCGACGAGGGGAATCGTCGCTCGCCGTCGCGCCAGGATCGCGACGTCCCGGGGAGAGAGCTTCGAGTCGTCGATCAGGGCTCTTGCAGACGCCGCCGCGATCAGGGCTTCGCGCAGGCCGCCTTCGCCGGCGAGGAGCGGATCGTCGACCGGCTCGCCATCGTCCACGACGTAGACCACGCGGTCGGTGCCTGCGGGTTTCAGGGCGACCAGGCGCTCGGCCTCGGCGTAGGTGATCGGCGGCTCTTCGGCGCGTGCGTCGAGCGATCCGAAGTCGGCTTGTGAGAACGCGTTCACGAACGAAATGATCTGCGGTCCGGACCGCCGGCTCTCCTGCAGCGCGACGAAGTCCGCCGTCGGCCTCGAGCCCCAGAGGTCCTGGGGGATGTCGAGCGCGAGGCCGGCGCCCTCGCCCGCGAGCTCGGCGCACATCGCGGTGAACACCGACACGTCCGCGCCGCGGAACGCATAGATCGATTGCTTGCGATCGCCGACGAGGAAGAGCCCGTGCGCGGCGATGTCTGCGGCGCCGGGCGCGACACCGGCCTGGGCGCGCTCTGCGCGGAGGAGATAGACGAGGTCCCGCTGAGCCCGGCTCGTATCCTGGAACTCGTCGACGAGGAGCATGTCGATCTCGCCGCGGACCTCGTCGGCGACCTCGGGATGATCGCGGAGCGTTTGGCGCGCGAGCCGGAGGAGATCGCCGAACCCGAGGATTGCGCGGGAGCGTCGCTCACGCGCCGCTGCGTCGCCGATTCGTCCGAGGAGCGACAGCATCGCGCGCTCGCGCGCTTCGAGCGCCGGCGCCTCGTCGAGCGTGGCGACGAGCGCGCGGCCCTTGGCCAGGTTGGTTCCCTGGCCCGTGCCGCGCAGTTCGAAGAAGGCGAGCTCGGCGTCGTTGGCGCGCGAAGGCTTGCGCATCTCGAAGAGGCGATCCAGAAGCGGCCGCGCCGCGGGCGGGATCGCGAGGTCACCGGAGCCGATCTCGCTCTGGGCCGCGGCTGCGGCTTCGGCGATCTCTCGACGTGCTGACGTTGCGCAGCCACGGAGCGCCTCGTCGAGGCGGCGGCGCAGATCGCGAGCGAGCGCCAGGTGGTCGGTCGTCGCGAGGTCGGCGGGCGAGAGTCCCTCTTCGTCGAGGCGATCCAAAAAGGGCAGCACCGCGTCGTGAACGCGCGCGAGGCCGCCGCACGCATCGACCAGCGCTCTCGCTGCGTCGCGCTCGCTCTCGTCGCCTTCGAGCGAGGCGGCGAGCGTGTCGTCGAGCGCGCTCTTCGAGAGCTCCAGGATTTCGTCTTCTTCGCCGACCCGGAGGCCGGGGACCAGGCCGAGCGGCAGCGCGAAGCGACGGAGGACGTCGCCAGCGAGCCCGTGGAGCGTATCGATGCGTGCCTCGTTCCAGCGCTCGATCGCGCGCCGTGCACGCGCGGTGATCTCGGCGGCGCTCGGCGGCGCCTCGAGCGCCAGGGCGCGCGCTTGGATCTCGGAGGCAAACGGCGCATCGGCGGCGCCCGATGCGATCGCGCGGAGAGAGCGCTCGACGCGCGCGCGAATCTCGACGGCCGCGGCGCGCGAGAAGGTGGTCGCGACGATTCGATCGGGCAGGATGGGATCGTGCGCCTCGCGCGCATCACGCTTGCCCATCGAGGTCAGCCCGAGCGTCGAGAGGACGTAGAGTGATGTGAGAAGGTGCGTCTTGCCGGTGCCTGCGCTGGCGGCGACGACGACGTTCCGCCGGAACGCGTGCACCACGTCGACGCTCGCCGTCACGAGGCCCCTCCGTCGTCGTCCGACGGTGGAACGACCGCAGGCTTGCGACACAGATCGCGTGCCGCGCATCGCTTGCACGCCGACGGATGGATGGGCCGCGGCGGGACTCGCCCCGACCAGACGCCGCGCACGATCCCGGCTGCGACCGCTGCGGCTTCGTCGAGCTCTTCGCTCGAGACGGCGACGGCGTGGTCGCGCCGCTTTTGGCCCGTGAGCACTGCGCTCGCAGACAGGTACGCGACCGTGAGCTCCGACGGCTGTTGCCTGGCAACCACGCGCGCATAGAGCGGAAGCTGGAATGCGGTGATGCCGAGCGCCTTCATCGAAGGCAGCGTCTTGCCGGTCTTGTAGTCGACGACGCGCGCGCGTCGCCCGTCCGGCGAGAGATCGACGCGGTCGAGGCGGCCTTCGACCCACACGGTGGGCCGGTCATCGGCGGTCTCCGTGGGCTCGTGGGGGAGCGCGAGCGGTCCCCACGGGTCGTCCTCTCCTGCGCCGAAGCGCCGCTCGCCGAAGCGATAGGCGAGATCGCTCGCCGCGGCGCGCTCGTCGGCGAGGAGCGCCACGGCTTCGGCCAAGATTCGGCGCTTGCCTTCGCGGCGGAGCGGTCCGCTCGCATCGTCGAGCGCGATCGCCGCGGCGCCCGCCGCGCGCGCCGCGGCGAGGCGCTCTTCGAGCGTCGCGCTCGGAGGGAGCGCGCGGTCGGCCTCGTATACGGCGAAGAGCGCGCGGTGGAGGAGGTCGCCACGCTCCCGAGCGCTGAGCGGATCCATGACATCTTCGTAAGGTTGCGCGCGAAGCACGCGTCC
>JBGTSH010000058.1:0-41385 GCA_041940405.1 Polyangiaceae bacterium | reverse complement strand
TTGCTCGATCGGGTTGCGGGTCGCGAACACCTGGAACGGATCCGGAAGGGGGTGCGTCTTCGTCCCGACGGTGACGCGACGCTCCTGCATCGCCTCGAGCAGCGCGGCCTGGGTCTTCGGCGGCGTCCGGTTGATTTCGTCAGCGAGGACGAGGTTGTGGAAGATGGGACCGCGCGCGAAGACGAGCGAGCGGCGGCCGTCGTCCTGGCTGAGCACGTCGGTGCCGGTGATGTCGGCGGGGAGGAGATCGGGTGTGAACTGCACCCGGCCGAACGACAAATCGAGGGCCTTGGCGAGGGACGAGACCAGCAGCGTCTTGGCCAGCCCGGGCACGCCGACCAAGAGGGCGTGGCCTCGAGCGAGCAGCGTCGCGAGCATCAGATCGACGACCTCCTCCTGCCCGACGACCGCGCGTCCGATCGCCGCTTTCAGCCCGACGACGGCCTCTGCCGTGCGAGCCAAGAGCTCGGCCGCGCTGGGGCGTTCCGGGACGAGATCGGGGGGGTTTGCCGCCATCGTGTCACAAGGCTCGTACCCCTAACCGCGTAGTCAGGCAAGCTCACCTCCCCTGCCCGACGTGGATTCGGTCGAAGGGCGCTTGTGTGATACGAAAGGAGACATGCCGCCGCGCGACGCAGCCCGCGCCGAGAGGCCCGAAGACGGCTCCTCCACCAACGAAGAGGCACCCGCGCGCCCGACGTTGGTGCAGACGCCCAAGCGCGGCGAGGCGGAAGAAAAGCCCGGCCCTTGGAGGTCCTACAAAGAGGTGCTGGCGCGCCTTGCGCAGCGCCTGCTCGAAGCGCAGCGACCCATCCGGATCTTGAACGCGCTGCGCTGGCCGCAGACGGTCGAAGAGCAATTTCTCAAGGGCAAGTCGCGCGAGCTGCCGGTTGTCGAGTACGAGCCCGACCTCGGCTTCGATCCCGAAGCCAAGAAGGCAGAGCTCATGGAGCTCGCCAAGGACATCGACAAGGAGCTCGGCCCGAAGGACGACCTCGCGCGCATCCTGAAAGACTCGGTCGAGGACTTTCACCGCGTCGTCGTGATGCTCGAGGGCCGCGGCACGAAGAAGTTCTACGACCAGGCCAAGCGCCTCTACGGCTCGGCCAAGGACGTGCTGCCCGACGGCAAGACCACGGTCCGCAGCATGGCGCTCTCGCTCTACGAGCAGCTGACGAGCATCGCGTGCGAGCGGCTCGGAGAGCCGCAGCGCCGCGACATCGACGCGCAGACCGCAGCGCTCGTGCTCAACGAAAGGCTCGGCCGCTTCTTCGGCGAGACCGCTATCCGAGTCCAGGTCGACGACACCCTCGTAGCGGACGCCGCCGCCGGCAGCGACTACGTCAAGATCCGCAGCGGGGCGACGTTCTCACGCAGCGACGTCGACATCCTCGAGGTGCACGAAGGCTGGGTGCACCTCGCCACGAGCCTGAACGGCCTCAGGCAGCCGGTGGCACGCTGGCTCGCCAAAGGCCCGCCTCGAACTGCCGCGGTGCAAGAGGGCCTCGCGGCGCTGGTCGAGATCCTCACGTTCCGGAGCACGCCACGGCGCGCCAAGAAGCTCAACGATCGCGTGCTCGCCGTCGACAAGGCCGAGGACGGCGCCTCGTTCCTCGACGTCTTCGAGTGGTACCGGACCGAGGGCTACGAGGAAGACGAGTGCTTCCAGAACACGATGCGCATCTTCCGCGGTGGCTTGATGGAGGGCGGCGCGCCATTCACCAAGGACGCCTGCTACTGCGCCGGCATCGTGCTCAACCAGGCGTTCATGCTCGCTGCCATCCAGCACGACCGCGCGGAGCTCATCCCGTTCTTGTTCGTCGGCAAGGTGGCGCACGACGACGTACCGGTCCTCTTTCAGCACGTGAGCGACGGCATCGTGAAGCCGCCGAGCTTCATGCCGCTCCTCTTCGAAGACATGAACGGCCTCGCCGTCTGGCTCTCGTACTCGGCGTTCTTCTCGACGATGTGCAAGAGCTCCATCCTCGATTACTACGCGGCGAGCATGAAGAAATAAGCCATGCTGCGGGCGGGGCGCTTCACTTCGCTTCTCGGGTCTTCGGGGCTTCTCGGGTCTTCGGGGCTTCTCGGGTCTTCGGGGCTCTTGGGCCTCCTGGCGCTCTCGTCGCAAAGCTGCATCGATGAGCCGATCTACCTGGGCGCCGGTGGCGCCGGCACGGGTGGCGCGGCTCAGGGGACGATGAGCAACACCGCCGCTACGGGATCGACGGCGAGCACCACGGGACAAGGCGGCAACGGAAGTGGCGGCGGCGCCGCCGTCGCACCTGTCCCGGCGCTCTGCACCTTCTTCGGAACGCCCGGAAACGAACGGCTCTACGATCTTCGCCCGGCACCCAACGGAACCGACGTGGTCGCAGGCGGCGACTTCGCCGGCTCGGCGGCCTTCAACCCGAGCCTCGTCGCGGCAGGCGTCACCGACGGGTTCCTCGCACGGTTCAATCGCGACTTCGTGCTTCAGAGCTCGCAACAAGCGGGGGTCGACGGCTACGCCCACTTCAGCGCCTCGGTCGTCGCCCCATCGCAGGACCGCCTCATCGGCGTCGGGACGTACACCGGAACCGTCGGCGGCATCCCCTCGGACCCCGGCGGCACCGCCGACCTCTTCATGTTCGATTTCGATGGCGGCCTGTTGATGGCAACCGGCACCGCGGCAGAGGACTTGATTGCTAACGGAGCCGTCAGCGGCGAGCGGCTCTACTTCGTCGGCGACGCGGACGTGGCCGGGGTCGACCTCGGAACGGGCCCACTGCCCAGCGGCGGCTTCATCGCCGGCTTCGACCTGGACACGAACCAGACCTCGTTCGCCTTGCCCCTCGGCGTCGGGACCGAGGCCGGATCGGGTCACATGGTGGTGACCCTTCCGGACGGCACCGCCTGGGTATCGGTGAACCTCGGCGGCCCAGGCGCGACGGAGCTCGATTGCGGGAACGGCCCGATCGTCACCGACGCGCCCCGACAGGCGGCGCTCCTCCACATCGCAGCGGACGGCACCTGCCTGGCCGGTCGCGTCCTGCCGGCGGCAATCATCGAGGATACCGACCTCTTCGTCGTCGACGGCCGGCCCGGGCTCTCCGGGAGCTTCACCGGTGAGATGACGATCGACGATATCGGCGTCACGGCAGGCGGCAGCGAGCCCGACGCGTTCGTCGCGCTGTTCGACGGTCAGCTCGTCGCCACGAGCCTCAGCTCCTACGGCGGAGAAGGTGTCGAGCGGCCGAACGAGGTCATCGTCACACCGGGCGGCTCGCTCCTCATCGCCGGCGAGTTCGTCGGCACGACGATCCTCGGAGACGTGATCGAGACGAGCTTCGATGACTCCTTCGATATCTACCTCCTGAAGATGACACCCGAGGGCGACATCATCTGGTCCGAGGTGTTCCGCGGCCCCGGCGTCCAGGCTGCATCGGCGCTGACGATGAATGGGCTCGGTGATCTGTTCCTGGGTGGCTACGCGACCGGAGCGCTGGATTGCGCGTCGCCCGAGCCTCGGTACGCCGGCGGCTACGACATCTTCATGATGCGGTTCGACGCCGGGACGCTGTAGCGTTTCCTCTTGATTCGCACCCTCACGGGCGGCAATGGTCTTCGATGGAAGCGCAGAGCAAGGCGACCCTCGGGCATCTCCTCCCTGATCTGGTCGCGCTCGTCGAGCCGCTGATACCGGACGAAGCCCTCTTGGTGCGGGTCGAAGACCGTTGGGACACGTTCGACGACGGCGGAGCGCTGCGCACGATGACCGCCGACTTCGGACCCGAAGAGGACGGGCCGTCGCTCAAACGAATGAGGCACACGATCTCCGACCGCATGGCTGCGTGCGCGAAGCACCTCGACTTCGACGAGGAGCTCGGCCGCGACGTCTACCAGCAAGGAGCGACCGTCCTGCGCGTCTGGCTGTCCGCTGCCCTGATACCGCCGGAGTACCTCCTCGACACCGTCCGCGTCGACGCCAAGATCGCTGCGCCCGGCGAGTGCCCGCTCACGTTCTCCAAGGTCTTCGAACGCTTTCGCGGCTCCCTCGGCAAGGCGACGTGCACCGGGGCGACCCGCGAGCACACGATGAACCTGCTCGCGCTCGAGAAGATCGGCTTCGCGATCGAGCGCGTGAGCCTCGAGGGCGTCGATCCGGAGCGCCTCACGAGCCTGACGACGCAAGGCTTCAAGGCCGTCGAAGACGGCATCTACATCCTCGAGCAGGCAACCTCGGACGTCGGCATCCGCGTCGAGGTGGCGCCGACCGCGAAGGGCATCTCGCTCACCTGCACGATGGCGAAGAACCCCGATCACGACCACGACTGACGCTCACTTTCGTAGCGCTTGGCCCGTGGGTTGCACCTGCAAAGGGCATGACCCTCCTCTCATTTCTGCTGCTGCTCCTCGTGGCGGGGATCTGCGGCGCGATCGGCCAGGCCATCATCGGCTATTCGCGAGCGGGTTTCCTCGGTTCGATCGCCATCGGCTTCGTGGGCGCGTTGCTGGGTATGTTCGTGGCAAATGCCCTCGGTTTGCCCGAATGGTTCGCCGTGCAGGTCGGAGGCAAGTCCTTCCCGATCATCTGGTCGATCCTCGGCTCGGCGTTGTTCGTTGCCCTCCTGAGCCTCATCTCGGGTGGCTTCCGGCGACGCAGGGTCATCTACGATTGATGACCGCGCGCAATCAGTCG
This sequence comes from Polyangiaceae bacterium, assembly GCA_041940405.1. Taxonomy (GTDB): domain Bacteria; phylum Myxococcota_A; class Polyangia; order Polyangiales; family Polyangiaceae; genus Xiheicaenibacterium. Next base: position 36,704 of record JBGTSH010000058.1, on the reverse strand, counting down.
AGCGAGGTCGTGTGCAAACGCGCCTCGCTCGGCTCTTTTTGTGCGCGCACGAGCGTCATCGGCGTCGAGGTGTAGGGGCGCTCGATCGAGGTCGACGGGATGAACCCGAGGCGTGCGTAGAAGCGCTGTGCGTCCTTGGTACCCAGATGGACGAACCGCGCGCCTCGCACCGCAGGATGGTCGAGCAAGAGGCGCACGAGCGCGGTCCCGACCTCGGAGCGCCGGAGCTCCGGCGCCACGATGACGTCGTAAACCCACGCGTGCTTCACCCCGTCGGTGATCGCCCTGGCAGAGGCGACGACGTCCCCGCTGTCATCGCGCAATACGATCCAGGCGTTCGATCCCAGGTGCGCCCGAACGAGCTCGTCGTGGTCGAAGATGTCGTTCGACTCGTGCCGACCAGCTGCGCTGGTCGGTGTCCCTTCGTCGGACCTTCCTGGACTCCGTCCAGCCAGCTGGACTCCGTCCACACGGTTCCAATAGGTCCCCGCGAGCAGCCGCGCGGCTTGCTCGGCGTCCCGGCGATCGGGCGAGACCGAGAAGCTCGTTCCGTCCGGGCCTCGTAGAAACGCCGGCGCTGGATCCTGCGGGTTGGCCTCGCGAATCGCCTCGATGGCCGCTGTATCTCCCGCAGCCCCACGGCGAAACAGCGCGAGCATGACCTTGTCGCGATCCGCCGGCGACTTGTTCTGCATCAGCTTCGCCTTGCCGACCGCGCGATCCAGCGGGAGCGAGCCGACGAAGATCCCCAAGATCGCCTTTCTGTAGAGGCGGTCGTTCGCGGCGATCGGAACGAACCCGCCTTCCGGCTGAAACTTCTCCATCAAGAGAGAGAGCGCCCTCGCCTTCCGCTCGGGGTCCGTGACCTCGGTGATCGCGCCCTGCGCCTGGGCGCTTCGGTAGAGCGTCGTCGCCGGACATGCTCTCGCCGGATCGGTGAAGTAGCTCGGTATCTGTGCGATGACCTCGACGGCCGACGCGACCGCGGGGCGGTCCACCATCTCCATCTTTTCGCCGATGGGCGCGGCGTGAAAGAAGAGGGCGCCGTCGTCGACGACCCCGTGGACCGTCTTTTCGACCGGGCTGCCGTCCGGAAGGGTCGAGGAAAGGTGCACGTGGTGCGCGCGCGCAAAGAGGTCGACCGCCACCGAGGATGGCGTCTGAAAGACGGGCCGTCGCATGCCCCACTTCGTGCCGCCAAGCTGGTCTGTTTGAAAGATCCAGTTTCTATATTTCGACTAGACCAGTAGCGGACCCAGCCCTACGCTCGACGCGGTGGACCGCCTGTCGATCGAGCTCGAGCCGGGGACCGATCCGGTCTTCTTGCGAATCGCACGCGCCATCGCGCGCGACGTCGGCCGCGGGCGGCTCCGCCCCGGCGATCCCCTCCCCGGCTCGCGCACGCTGGCCGGGACGCTGGGCGTGCACCGCAACACGGTGCTGGCCGCCTTTCGTGAGCTCGAGGCCGAGGGATGGATCGAGTCGCTCCCGGCGCGGGCCACGCGCGTCCGGACCGAGCTGCCGGAACGCACCGCCGTGCGGCGGAGCAAGCCGGCCAAGCGGGATCCCGACCTCGTCGGCTTCGCGCTGACCAGGCCGGCACCCGAAATCGCAGCCTCGAACCTTCCCGCGGGGGCCATCGCGCTCCTCGGTGGGTTGCCGGATCTCCGGCGCGTCCCCGGCGCTCTCCTTTCGCGTGCATACCGGCGCGCCGCCATGGCGAAGGGCGGCTCGACCTTCGGCTACGGCGATCCGCGGGGCGAGCGCGAGCTTCGCAGCGCGCTCGCGGGCGTCCTGTCTCGTGCACGCGGGCTCGCGATCGACGGCGATGACGTCATCGTCACGCGTGGCAGTCAGATGGCGCTGCACCTCGCGGCTCGGGCGCTCGTCTCGCCGGGTGACGTCGTGCTGGTCGAAGAGCTCGGCTACCGGCCTGCTTGGGAGGCGCTGCGCGCCGCCGGGGCGGTCCTCGTTCCCGTACGCGTCGATCGGGGCGGCATCGACGTGGCCGACGCGCGCGCCGCGTGTGAAGCACAGCGCGTCCGGGCGATCTACGTCACGCCTCACCACCAGTACCCGACCACGGTGCTGCTCTCGTCGGCGCGGCGGCTTCAGCTGCTCGAGCTGGCGCACGAGCACCAGATCGCCGTTCTCGAGGACGACTACGATCACGAGTTCCACTACGACGGCCGGCCGGTGCTCCCGCTCGCGAGCGCCGACGTCCACGGCTCCGTCGTCTACTTCGGCACGCTCTCCAAGATCCTCGCCCCCGCGCTGCGGACGGGCTTCATGGTCGCGCCGCGGCCGCTCTTGGATCGCGTATCGGCCCATCGCGCGATCGTCGATCGCCAGGGCGATCGCGTCCTCGAGCGCGCAATCGCCGAATTCATCGAGGACGGCGAGCTCGTCCGCCACGCGAGGCGCATGCGCCGCCTCTACGAGACGCGACGCAAGGCGCTCGCCGGCGCGCTCGAGGCGCATCTGTCGAAGACGCTGAGCTTCACGCTCCCCAAAGGCGGCATGGCGCTCTGGGCGCGCGTACACGGCGTCGAGATCGAGGCTTGGGCCGCGGCGTGTGAAGCGCGGGGCGTCGTGTTTCAGACGGCCAAGCGCTTCACCTTCGACGGCCGCAAGCGGCAGTTCGTGCGCCTCGGGTTCGCCGGTGAGCCCGAAGCGCGGCTCGAACGCGCTGCCCGCAAGATGGCCGAGGCCGCGGCTTCACTCGGTCACTGATTCATCAGTAGCGGCGACCGGGGCGCGGCTCGGGGTCGGCGACGACCCGGTCGCTGCCCTGCACCGAGGAAGCGCGCTCACCCGCGCGCACGACGACGCTCAGGACGACACCGAAGAAGAGAACGAACAAGAGCACGCCGACGACACCTACGCGCTCGCCCCGTGAGACGCCCCGCGAAGAGCGCTCGAAACTCAGCGATTCCATCGAACCCTCCATCCAGCCGCCGGCTGGTGGGGTCCTTGACGGCGGGAGGCTGCGAGGACTGACCGGACTGTCGTGCGATCAGCAGCCTTCGAGGGGCCAGCCGGGGTGAGGCGCCTTGCTCTCGAGCGAAAGGACGTATGCCTCTGCGAGGTCCCGCTGGGGCTTGAGCGTTATCTGATCGAGCCGAGGCATCGGCCTCCGTTCGAGCTTTCCGCGGAGCGTGGCAGTCTCGCCGTGGAGCTTCGAAAAGTCGGGGAGCTTGTCTCTGCCCTCGAGGTGAATCTCGACGCCGTCGTGGTTGAACCACCAGGTGTCGTTGAGGCTCCAGACGGTACCGTCCAGAGAGACCAGGGTGCCGACGGCCTTGGCGAGATCGCGCTCGACGTCCGCTACCTGTCGGACGACGGTCACCGCGACGTCCTCGATGACGAGCCGCCGTCGCGCCTGGTCGAGGTCGGTTCCTTCGGGCATCGGCATGCCCTGCATGATCGGTTCGTCGGGCCTCTGGATGAACACGGGCAAGTCCTTGCGCTCGCGGACGATACCGCGAACCTCCACCCGAACGCCGCCGGGCATGCTCCCCCAACCAATCTCTCCGGGCCGAGGCATCACCCAGAGCTTGCCTCGCACGGTGAGGAGCTGCGGACCGATCTTGGCGCCGGCGGTGTACCCGGTCGCGCGAACGCATGTACCGACGAACGACTCGAGAGGCCCGGCGATCGGCGCTGCGGTCCTGTCAGCGGTCGGGCTCGGTGCGACATTGGTCGTGGGCGCTGGCGTCGCCGTCACCGGCTCCGACTGGCTCGGGCTGCAGCCGTGGACGAGACCGAGCACCAAGGCGAAGAGCGGCGGGCGCACACCCGCATCCTACGCCTAACGCGGATCGTTGAACGAAGTCGCCGTGCCTTCCTCGACCGCGTCGGCGGCCATCGAGGCGTGGAGGCGGTCCATGGCGAAGTCGCTCGCGCGGACGAAGCCGACGCGCGGATGCGAGAGGTCGAGGACCACGGAGCATGACAGGGCGACGAGGACCGGAATCACGTCGAGCGCCAAAATCCCTCGCTGCCCGCTGAGCCCGCACGCGTAGCCGACCGATCCGGTCGCGATCACCGCGACGACCAAGAGCAGGCCGAGGAGCGTCGAAGGCAGCATGACGTACAGCGCCGCCATGCGCGTCGCCTCCATGTCGATGGTCTGGTTGAGCGACGTCAAATAGAGCTTCACCGGCCCGGACTGGGGCTCACGCTGGGCGGCCTCGACGGCGAGCGCCCAAATGTCCGCCAGGAGCGCGGCTGTGCGCTCGCTGCTCTGCCGGATCTTCGTCTCGTCTCCCCCCGCGTCGTAAAAGGCGATCCGCTCCGCCACATAGCGACGCAGGAGCGCGCGCGACGCTGCACGCTGCTCGGCAGGAAGCGTCTCGGCGCGCAGGTAGGTCGTGCCGATCGCGTTTGCCTCGTCGACGATGATCACCTTGCGCGCCATGAAGCGCTCCTCGGCCATCGCGAGCGTGAAGGCGAGGAGCAGCCCCAAGAGGCCCAGCGTGGCGGCCTGGAGTGTCAGCACCTGCGAGCGGATCGGCTCTTCGGCGCCGGCGCGCTGGTGCCGCCTACCGACGCGATAGGACACATGCGCGGTGACGAGGATCACCACGAAGATCGCGGCGAAGTAGGGAACGAGGACCCAATCGTGCATCATGCTTCGGAGAACCCCCCGCGCCTCCCGGCGATCCAGCAGGTCGCGTGCCGATGACGAGCTGGTGGTACGAAGCCGCGGCGGCTACCCTCGCTCGCGCATGGTTGCCACGAACGAATGCAAGGGCAAGGGCGGCTGCAAGGGGACCGATTGCTGAGGAGCGCCACGTTCGCCGCGCTCGTTCTCTGCGCGGCGTGCGACGCCCCTTCGGGCTCGCCGCCGACCGCGGCCTCCTCGGCACCGCCACAGGCCGCATCGCCTGCCGACCGCGCGTCCCAATGCAACGACGTGCTCGAGGTCGTCGTTCGGGCCGCGCAGGAGTCGAAGGAGATCACCGGTCACATCTCCGGCGACGGCACGAAGGAGCTCGAAGCGCTCTCTGCGTCTGCGAAGCGAGCAAAGGCCGACGTCGAGAAGATCACAGTTACCGACGCGGCCGTCGCGGCGGCACGCGATCGATACGCCGCGATGCTCGGTGCGATGTCCGCCGCCGCTTCCGAGGTCGTCGCTGCGGCGCGCGCGCAAGAGTTCGACAAGCTCGAGACGGCAAACACGGCGCTCACGAAGGCCGTCGACTCCGAGCCGCTCTTGGTCGAAGCGATTCAGCGCGCCTGCGCGAGCCCTCCTTGAAGCTCGAGGGCGCCTACACCTTCGCCGTCTCTTCGAGCTCCTTGCCTCTCGTTTCCGGGAATCGCGCGAGGATGATCGCGAGCGCGAGCATCGGAAACACCGCCGTCACGCTCACTGCGAGGCTCCATGAGCTGTGGTCCGCGGCGAACCCGACGGCGATCGGAGCGAGGACATAGCCCAGCCTGCCGAGGAGGTTGTTGGCCCATGCAAACGCATCGGCGCGCATGTCGGTAGGGAAGAGCTCGGCGTTGTAGGTGTTGAGGACCTGGAGGACGGCGGTCGTTCCGAAGATCGCGAGAACGAGCGCTGCCGTGAGGCCCCATCGGCCGTCGAGCAGGTACGCCCCTGCCGTTCCGCCCGACGTCGCGAGGAAGATGATGACCGCGCTCTTTCGCCGGCCGAGGACGTCGAGCATCTTGCCGGAGACGAACACCAGCGGGAGCGCGCCCACCGCAGCGATCGTGATGGCGAGGCCGGCTTGCTCTTCGGCCATGTTGCGCTCGGTGAGCGCGAAGTCTTTCCAGAACGTGACCGCCGTCTGCGTCCCCACGTACGAGAGCGCCCAAACCAGCGCGACCTCGAGGATGCGTCTTTTGTACGGCCCACGGAAGACGTCGGTGAGCTTTCGCTCCTTCTCGTCGCTGCGCGTCGCAAATCGCTTGGTCTCGCGCATCTGCCGGCGAGCGAGCGCGACGAGCACCAAGGGCACGGCGCCGACGAAGTAAATGGTTCGCCAGCCCATCGGCAGCTTGAGGAGGAGTGGCACGACGCCGGCGCAGACGATCGCGCCGAGGCTCGAGGCGGCCTGGATGATGCCCATCGCGCTGCCGCGCTTTTCGGCCGGAAACTCCTCGGCGGCGATGACCAGCGCGATCGCCCACTCGGCGATCAAGAAGATGCGCGCCAAGAGCTGGGCGATCGCGAAGAGAACCACGTTCGGAGCGAGACCCGACAATAGCGAGGCGATCGTGTAGCCGGCGATCGTGATCGAGAGAGCGCGCTTGCGGCCCCACCTGTCGGCGCCGCGCACGAGCACGTACGCGATCATCGTGCCGAGGTTCACGACGGTGACCAGCGCGCCCCCCGCCCCTTTGGAGAGCCCGAAGTGGTCGCGAAGCGTCGGCAGGAGCTGCGAAAGCGCCAGAAAGTCGTAGCCCTCGAAGAACGAGGCGACGCTCAGCAGAATGAGCAAGCGGCGCTGGTAACCGGCGTCGTCGGACACGGGGCCAGGTTAGCCTTGTTCCATGGGCTTTCGCCTCAAGGCACGCAGCTTCGGCGTCGCGCGAACCGGGTGGAAGCTCTGGGCGGCGATCGCGGTCCTGATGGGCGCGGCGATCGCGGAGCTCGTCCTGACCCGAGGCCAGACGGCGTACGCGTCGTGGATCCTCGCGGCCCTGTGGGTGGGTAAGGCGCTCGGTCCGGGCTCCACGAGCAAGGCCGTCGACTTCTTGATCCCAAGCCCGACGGCGCACCCTGATCCCGGTCGACAGCCCGAGCGCCGGGTGACGACGCCGTACGGCGAGCCCGTCGCTCTTCATCCCGAGCACGGTCTGTTGCTGGCCAACCCCGACGCGCGCGCGCACCTCCCGGAGAGCGTTTGGTTGTCGCCGCGACGCGTCTCCATCCGCGCCGGCGGGCGACTCTTTTCGCTGCCCGGACTGCGAATTCTTCTCCCTGCCGTCGTGATCCTTCAACGGCTGGCGCCGTTCGCTTTCGCACTCATGGGAATCGCCTACGACTGGCCCGGCTGGTTCGCGTACGAGCTCGCGGGAATCATCTTTGCGATGCCGCTCTACGTGACGGTCGCGGCGTTGCTCTGGGGAAGCGTCGGAAAATCGATCACCCTCGGCCGTGACGGAATGGTCATCGGTCGCATTCGCCGGCGCTTCATTCGCTGGACCGACATCACCGAGATACGTGTCGAAAAGACCTGGCTCTCGATCTTCGCGGAGCGAGTGACCCTCGTCCCGAGCAGCGGCAGTCGGATCGTGCTCGCGCTGCCTTCTGCGTTCGGCGCAGCCCTGAAGTCGCTGATCGAGGAACTACGCGACCGAGCGAGCGGATCGCGCGCACCAGCGGCCAAGACGAGCGGTTCGATTTCTTCAGTGCTCGAGGGTGACGGCTATCGCGGTACGGGCACTACCGTCGAGGCCGCTCTCGAGCAGCTCCAGAACCCTGGGCTGCCCGCGCGCGATCGCGTCCGCATCGCGACGCAGCTCCAGCAAGCGGGCGAGCCGATTCAGCCGGTGCTCGAAACCGTCAGCGAGCACGACTGCGATCCCGAGCTGCTCGCCGAGATCGAAGCCTTGAAGGCATCTGCCCCGCGGCGCGTGGCTTGACGTCACTCCTCTTCACGCGGACAGGGGCGACTCGCCCGCTTCCACTTGCCGTCCTGCGACAGCGTCTCGATGGTGATGACGCAGCCGTCCGAGAGCGCGTCCTGGGTCTCGGTCCGGATGCGTCGCGGCTCCCCGGCGACGATGACGTACTCGCTCTGCCAATGGATGCAGCAGCCGCTCTTCGAGCTCGTTCGAATGCGGCGCTTCTTCGCGTCGACGTCGAAGAAGCCCATCGACTCCTGGGTCAGCTCGGTGAGCGCCTTGGACAGGATGAACGGGTCGCCCGTCTTGCGGTGAACGAACACGGCGTAGGTGGGCGAGCCATAGGGCCCGTCGTCGGCAACGTGGAGCGCGAAGTCCTCTTCACCGTCGAAGTCGAAGTCTCCGATCGTGAGCTCGGGCTGGTAGCTCTCCTCGAACGCAGCGGGACCGATGTCCTCGACGATGACCTGATGAACGGGCGTCGTCTGTCCTTTGGCGTAGACGGTGATGGCTGCGCCGAGGCTCGACGCCGCGTCGGGATCGGCGCTCGGCGCCGGAGGCAGGAGGGCGATTCGAAAGTCGTACTTGGTCGAGACATCAGGAAGATCGAACGTGCGCAGCTCGGGCACGCCCGGAGCCCTTGGGGCGGGTGCCGATGACGTTGCGGTCGAGGGTGGCATCGCGTTCGCGACCGCGCTCGGACTCGCCGACTCGCCAGGCACCGATGAGGGCGCTGCGGTTGGACCGGTCTCACCGGCGACCGGCGTCTTGGACGGCTCGCGCGGGGTCGTTCCCTCGCACGCGGTGAGCGCGATCAGGATCGGGATGGAGGCGCCGGCCCGCATACGGTCTGGAAATGCCAAACGCCCAAGAGGCATTCCCTTGGGCGTTCGGGCGAGACATGGAGGGTCGCTCAGTACCAGCGATAGCCGATCCCGACCGGCAGCATGATCGCGCCACCACCCGTCGGGGACCACACGCCCGTGGGCCACGCGCTGAACAAGAACGACCCGGAGAGGCCGTCGTCGGTCGGGTTGTCGACGAGGACGACCGAGAGCTCGACCGTGGCACCTACCTCGAAACCACCGAACGCTCCCGCTTGCTTGTCGCCGGTGTTGAACCCGCCGGCCAGCTGCTCGACCGGGATGTCGACCTCGCTCTCCTCATTGTTGTCGGCGCGATTGCCCTCGGGGACGGAGCCCTTGCCGCCGTCGACGGTGGCCATCGCCTGCGTGGTCCCGACGACGATCGTGAAGCCGAGCCAAAGGGGGCTCGCGGCCTCGAACGAGATCGAGGGTCCGCCGAGGATCTGGTAGCCGAGCGGGTAGTGGCCGGCGAAGAGACCGCGGCCGCCGAACTGCACAGTCTCGGTGATCGCATAGCCGACGAAGATCTGACCGCCGTAATTGAGCGCGAGCGCAGGCTTGAACGTGGCGTCGCAGTCACCCGCGCCGGGCACGGCGCTCGTGTTGCCGCACGACGCGAGGAACTCGCTGCCACCGGCACCGTTGTAGTTGTATTGGGTTCCGTTGATCTCCGAGAGCGGAGCCTCGAAGATCAACGAGAGGTGGCCGCCGACGAGCAGGCCGAGGTCGACGACCACGCGACCCGACTCGTGCTTGGCTGCGCCGCCGGTCGGCTTCTTGTCGTCTTTGTCGTCGTCGTCGTCCTTGTCCTTGTCGTCCTTCTTGTCGTCCTTCTTGTCGTCCTTCTTGTCATCCTTCGGCTGGTCCGTGACGCTCGGCGGAGGCGGGGTCGACGGGCCCTTGCCGGCCTTGAGGACCGGCACGGCGATCGCCTTCTTCTCGCCGGGCCGAAGGGTGAAGGACTGCTCCCAGGTCTCCTTTTCGGGCGCGCTGACCTGCACCTTCACCGGACCGGAGTCGGTCGGGAAGCTCCTGCCCCATTCCGACTTGGGGATGAGGACCAGCGCCTTCGGGCTCGCAGCGAGACCGACGCGCACCTCCATCCCGTCCACCTCGGCAGCCTTGGGCACCGTGACGGTCACCCGCGGCACCTTCGCGAAGAGCGCGTTCTTCTTCACACGCGCGGTCGTGACGCGGTCGTTGCGCTTCTCTTCGAGCGCCACCTTCTCGGCACGCTCGAAGAGGAGATACGCGGTACCGAAGCGCCCCTCTTTTTCGCGACACAGGGCAAGGTCGAGGAGCGTGCCGCCGCGCGGATCGAGCAGCTGGCTCTCTTCGAGCTTCTCGCATGCCTCGCTCGTCTTGCCCTGCGACATGAGCGACTCGGCGTCGCGGGCTAAGACCGCGGCCTTCGCGACTTTGTCGTCCTGAGCTAGGGCACGCGAACCGAACAGCATCGCGGGCAGTCCAAGGAAAGCTGCGGCGAAGAGAAACTTAGGAACGGTAGGCATGCTTTGGTCTCTCGGAGTCCCCCGAGGTAGTCACGACCACGCTAGCGAAAAAAAGTTGGCCTGGGCAACCTCGGATCCTGACTAACTCGTTCGCATGTGCGCGGCTATCCGACCGGTCTAGAACTTTCCACGACAGGGTGGTGCGACAGACCGACGAGCACGCCGCTCGGATCGCGCACGTAGAGGGTGAACGCGGTTTCGTTCACCACCGGATGTCCAGCCAGCTCGACGTGCCGGCGCCAAGCAGCGCGGTAGGACGGCTCGATCGAGAGCGCGATGCAATGAAGGCCCGGGCTTCCGTCCTCGCGAAGCGGACCGCCTGAGCCGAGCTCGAGGGCGAGGAAGGACCCATCCGGCAAGTCGACCCAAGTCGCGCGGTGCCTGCGCTCTGCCGTGTAGTGGCGGACGCGAAGCCCGAGCCCGAGGACGCCGAGATAGAAGCGCTCGCTCACAGCAAGGTCGGTCGTCACGACCGCCAGGTGATGCATCCCGACAATGCGCACGGTAAGAGCCTACCCGCCCATGCGAAACGTCGCGTTCTTTCTCGCCCTCGCGCTCGCTGCGTGCACGCCCCCCGCCGGCGGCGGCCACGGCCCGCACGTTCCCACCTGGATGGCCCCGCCGTCGGCTGGGTCGGCTTCGAGCGGCGCGGCCGTCCTGCCCGAGTCGGCGAGCCCGATCACCATCGAGCGCATGGCGAAGTTCCCCGAGCCCGGCTGGCAGATCCCCAGGCGCATCGAGCTCGCGCCGGACGGCTCTCGCGCGACCTATCTGATGAGCGAAAAGGGCGATGACGAGATGGTCCTCTGGTCGCTCTCGCTCAAAGACGGGGCGCGGAGCGTCATGCTGCGGGTGAGCGATCTCGCGCCACCGCCCGCCGGAGGCCCGTCGCGCGAGGAAGAGCTTCGTAACGAGCGCCAACGCAAGCGCACCAAAGGGATCACCGACTACGTCTGGGCATCGAAGGCGCAGGTCCTCGTGATCCCGAGCGCGGGCGACGTGTTCGTCAAGAAGGGTGACGACGCCGTCGTGCAGCTCACCAAAACGAAGGAGCCCGAGCTGGATCCGAAGCCGTGCGCCGACGGCTCACGCATCGCGTACGTGCGCGGTCGCGAGCTCTTCGTAATGGACGTCGCGTCGAAGAAAGAGACAGAGCTTACGTCCAAAGCGCCCGAGGGGGTCACGCGCGGACAGAGCGACTTCGTCGCCCAGGAAGAGTTCGAGGAGCCGAGCGGCTTCTTCTGGTCGCCGGACTGCAAGACGATCGCGTACCTCGAGGTCGACGAGCGAAAGGTCGCCGAGATCCCCGTGATGGGTCACCGCGGCGGGGCGCCGGATCTCATGATGCAGCGCTATCCGCGCGCCGGAACCGACAACCCGAAGACGGCGCTCTACCTCGTCGACGTCGCGACGAAGAAGAGCCGCGCGGTGAACGTGCCTTCCGGCCCGTACCTCGGGCGGTTCGCCTTCACCCCGGACGCGAAGCACCTCGTCTTCTTCGCGCTCACGCGCGACCAGCGCAAGGCGTCGCTCGTCCGCGTCGACGTAAAGGACGCTGCCGCCGCGATCTCGCTGTCGCTCGAAGCGCCGCAGGACAAGCCGGGCGCCTGGGTCGAAATGCCCGATCTCGAGATGTCACCGGTCGGAAGCTTCGCCTTCTTCACGACCGAGCGCGGCGGCCATACGCACGTCAGCCGCGTCGAGCTGCCCGCCGGAACGCAGTCCGCGGTCACGAGCGGCCCGTGGGACGTCACGGCGATCGCGGGCGTCGACGAGGAAGCGAACATCTACGTCGTCGGTACCAAGGACGAGCCGATCGGCCGCAACCTCTACCGCGTGAGCTCGAGCGGCAAGGTCGACCGCCTCACCCCCGAGAAGGGCGTTCACAGCGTCGTCGTGTCGCCGAAAAGAGGTCTCGTCGCCGACGTGCACAGCGCAGGCGATCGCCCGCCGAAGGCCGTCGTCTTCGGAGCTTCGGCCCACGAGATCCCGATCCCTCGCGACCCCGACTTCGACACGCTCGCAATGCGCACGCCCGAGACGATCACCATCGAAGCGCCGAACCTGCCCAAGCTCTACGGGCAGATCCTGGCGCCGCGCAACCTGCAGCCGGGCAAGAAGCACCCCCTCCTCGTCTACGTCTATGGCGGCCCGGCTTCGCAGTCGGTGATCGATCGCTGGTCACCGCGCCTGTTCTGGCAGCACCTCGCGGATCGAGGCTTCTTCGTGATGCAGATCGATAACCGCGGCGGCGCCGGGCGCGGGCCGGCGTTCGCCTGGCCGATCGCCGGCGAGCTCGGCAAGGTCGAGCTCGAGGATCAGCTGCGCGCGCTCGATCACGTGCTCGCGAAGTACCCCATCGATCCCGAGCGGGTCGGGATCTACGGCCACAGCTACGGTGGCTTCATGGCCGCCCTCGCGATGCTCAAGACACCCGGGCGCTACAGAGCCGGGGTGGCGGCGTCCCCGGTCACGGACTGGCGCCTCTACGACACCGGGTACACCGAGCGATACATGAAGAAGCCCGCAGAAAACACTGCCGGCTACGACGCGACCGATCTCGAGAAGCTGGCCCCCAACCTCAAGGGCGACCTCCTCGTCATCCACGCCCTCATGGATGAAAACGTGCATTTCCAGCACACCGCGGACCTCATCGACGCGCTCGTTTTGGCCAAGAAGCACTTCGAAATGTTCGTTTTTCCGGGGGAACGCCACGGTTACAGGAGCCCCGCGGCGCGGGAGCACGCGGCGGGGCTCACCACCAGGTTTCTCGTGCGTACGCTTGGCACTCCGTCGTCCGTCCACTAAAGCAAAACGCCGTGGAGCTCCTGCTCAAGTTCATCGACATCGTTCGCCACCTCGACAAGTACCTCGACTGGGTGACGCAGGAGTACGGCGTTTGGACGTACGCGATCCTCGCCGCGATCATCTTCGCCGAGACCGGCCTGGTCGTGACGCCGTTCCTGCCGGGCGACTCGCTGCTCTTCGCCTGTGGGGCGATCGCGGTGCGTCCCGACTCGGGACTCAACGTCATCGCGCTCGGCGCCCTCCTCATCGTGTGCGCGATCGTCGGCGACACGGTCAACTACCACATCGGCAAGGCCATCGGCCCCCGCGTGATGAAGAGCGAGACCTCGCGGTGGCTCAACAAGAAGCACCTCGAGAAGACGCACAAGTTCTACGAGAAGTACGGCGGCAAGACGATCATCCTCGCCCGCTTCGTCCCCATCGTCCGCACCTTCGCCCCGTTCGTCGCGGGCGCAGGCGCGATGAACTACCGCAAGTTCATCATCTACAACGTGGTCGGCGCCGTGGCCTGGGTCGTCTCGATGATGGGCGCCGGCGTCGTGTTCGGTCAGATGGAAGTCGTGAAGAAGAACTTCGAGCTCGTCGTCATCGGCATCGTCATCCTCAGCGTGATGCCCATGGTGATCGAGTACTGGAAGGCTCGCCAAGAGGCGAAGGCCGAGGCGGCAGCAGCTGCCGCAGTCGCCGACACCGAGGCGGCAGCCACGTCCAAGCGCTGATCGGCGGCTGAGCTCTTGATCCGCGGGGGGCTCGGCATCAGGTTCACCGCCGATTCTTCCATGGTCGTCCGCGAGATCGTCGATCGACACGCCCCGCGAGGTGTTGAGGTCGTTCGCGAGATCGATCCGGAGAACCAGCCGACCTACCGCCACGCTCCGACCGCCCGGGACCGGATCCTGCTTCGCGTCGACGAGCGGCCCGAGGGGCACCGACCCATGCCATTCCTCATGCTGCTGGCAGGTCCCCTCGCCTTGCTCGGCTTCGCCGGCGCGGTGATGTTGGGCCGATGGGAGCTCCTCCTCGGTGCGACGATCTTGTTCTGGGCTGCCGCAGTCTTCGAGGAGCGTCACAGACTCGGAGCAGGCAAGAGGAGGCCCAGCTTCGGCTACTTTGGCACCTTTCGACTCGAGGACCACTGGCTCCACAGCCCCTCGCCAGCGAACCACCGACGCGATGTCGCCACCGACCTCGCGCGGATCGAGAACGTCCACGTCGTCGGAACGGAGTGCGGCTCCAACCTCGTGGTCGAGATGCGCGACGGTGAGGTGGTGGATGTCGCGATCGGGATCGCCGACGTCGAGGTCGCCCGCTACCTCGCGAGCCGGATCAACGAGGCAGCAGCTTCCAAACGGTAAGCTGCCCTAACGACACTTTTTGCCAGCGGGGGGTTTTGCTAGCCTCCGCCGGTCATGCAAATCGAGCTGATCGCGCCGGCGAGCGAGGACTCCGCGTACCTACCGCGCATGGGGCTGGGGATCCTGGCGAGCCTGACGCCGGACGAGGACGAGGTCATCTACACCGACGACCTGGTCAAGCCGTTCGACCTGGAGACCGACGTCAAAGACGTCGACCTGGTAGGCATCAGCGTCGACTCCAAGACGGCGCGCCGCAGCTACGAGATCGCCGACCGCTACCGCAAGCGCGGAGCCAAGGTCGTCCTCGGCGGCATCCACCCGACCGCGTGTCCGGACGAGGCGAGCGAGTTCTGCGACGCCGTCGTCGTCGGCGAGGCCGAGGACGCGTGGCCGCGCCTCCTCGCCGACTTCAAGCGCGGCGAGCTCAAGCCCTTCTACCGGCCCGAGTTCCCGAACCTCGCCGGGCGTCCCTTCCCGCGCCGCGACCTCTTCACCTCGAAGAAGTACATCCCCTTTCAGGTCGTGCAGACGATGCGGGGCTGCCCCTACCCCTGCGAGTTCTGCAGCGTCTCGACCGCGAACGGTCCGACCTTCCGCTTCCGTCCGGCGGACGAGGTGCTCGCCGAGCTGAAGACCCTCGGCAAGCTCATCCTGTTTGCTGACGACAACGTCATGGTGCATCGCCAGTACTCGAAAGAGCTCTTCACCAAGATGAAGGGACTCGACAAGCACTGGATCGGCCAGTGCTCGCTCGCCGCGGTAAAGCGCCTCGAGAACATCAAGCTCATGGCCGAGAGCGGGTGCAAGGCGCTCTTCATCGGCTTCGAGAGCATCGACGAAGAAACGGTCAAGTTCACGGGCAAGCGCCAGAACAAGCCATCGCAATACAAGGAGACGATGCAGATGCTCCACGAGCACGGCATCGCGACATGGGGCTCGTTCGTCTTCGGCTTCGACACCGACTCGAAGGACGTGTTCGACCGCACCGTCGAGTTCGGCATCGAGATGCAGCTCACGATGGCCCTCTACGCGATCCTCACGCCCTACCCGGGCACGCAGCTCTACCGCCGGCTCCTCGCCGAGGGTCGGCTGACCGATCCCAAGTGGTGGCTCCGGAACGATCACGACGCCGGCTCGCCCTACTACATCCCCAAGCGCATGACGCGCGAGGAGCTGCGCGAGGGCTGGGTCCGCGCCTGGACCAAGTTCTACAGCTACTCGAGCATGTGGCGGCGCTACACCGTGCGCAGGCCTCAAGAGGACAGGCCGGGCTCGAGCTGGCTCCAGACGGTCGGCTTCTGGCCGCTCAACTTCTTCCAGCACCAGCTCGCGCACCGCAAGATCGCCGGCGGAATGCAGCGCTTCCGCGCCGGGGTCGAGTTCGCAGACGCCGCGTTCTCCCTCGGTGGCGCGCCCCCGAACCTCTCGCGCGCACCGCTCGAGCCGACCGCCGCGGGCTTCGCCGGGCTCTCGAACCCAGTGGCCCCGCTGTTCACACGAACGAAGGACGGCCGCAAAGCACTCCAGGTCGTCGGCTGACATCTGCTCGCGGAAAAACGGGCTGCTAGTATCGCCGGGTGAGCATCACCCTCGCCATCGCGATCCTGCCCGCGATCGGCCTCATCTATTGGTTCAAGAAGTGGGATCAGAAGCGCCCGGAGCCGCCGGGCATGATCCGCAACGCGATGATCCTGGGTGCGCTGTCGTGCGTCCCCGCGGTCATCATCGAGCTCGCGATCACCGCCGTCCTGGGCGAAGCGCGAGTATCGGCGCAAGGCAGCTTCCTCAAGAGCTTCGTCGTCGCCGCCGGGACCGAAGAGGCGCTCAAGCTCGCCGTCGTCCTCCTCTTCTTCTGGAAGAAGCCCGAGTTCAACGAGACGATGGACGGGATCCTCTACACGGCGGCCGCGAGCCTCGGCTTCGCCCTGCTGGAGAACGTCCTCTACGCGGGCGGTAACCTCATCCTGGGCCTCGCCCGTGCGATCAGCGCGGTGCCGCTCCACGCGACGTGCTCGGGCCTCATGGGCTACTTCGTCGGCGTCGCCAAGATGCGCGGCAACGCCGGCGCGCGCATCGCCCTCGGGTATTTCATCGCCGTCATGATCCACGGCGTCTACGACTGGGCTGTCTTCAGCGGCGGCATGTACGGCTTCGGCGAGCCCTCGCCGCTCCTCGGCTTCGCGCAAGCGGTCGGCATCGTCATCGTCGCCGCGTTCATGCTGCGCATCACCGTCAAGCGCGCCCTCGCCGAAGACGACGCGCTCCTCGGAGCGCATTCTCGACCGCTCGCTCCGCCGATGCCGGCATACGCCTACGCGCAGATGCCCGGACACATGCACGGCCACCCGCACGCGCCCTACGGCAACCCGTACGCGCCGCCGCACCACCCGCCGCCGCCGCCCTACGGGATGCACCAACCGTACGCGGGGCACGCGCCGCAGCCGCACGCACCGCCTCAAGGCTGGCACCCGCAGCAGCAGCCGCACCAGTACGCGCCGCAGCACGGGCACGCGCATGCGCCGCAGCACGGGCATGCGCATGCGCCGCAGCACGGGCACGCGCATGCGCCGCAGCAAGGGCATGGGCACCAGCCGCATCCGCAGCAACCTCAGCAGCAGCAAGCGCCTCACGGCTACCCGCCGGGTCAGGCGCCGCCGGGATGGGGAAAGCCACCGCAAGGTTGGAACGGCAGCTGATCAGCGCGCCCGCTCACCCACGATCAGCACGTTCGAAAACGGCGTCTTGCCCCACGCAGGCTGAACGCGCGAGCTGAGCCCCTCCTCTTCGAGTATGGCGGCGATCTCGCGCGCAGGACGGAACTTCACGCGCTCGCCGCGGTTGAAGCGCAGCGTGGTGAAGACCTTCTCTTCGAGGAGCGTCATGAAGCTCCGCCAGCCGCGCTCGGTGTCGGCCTCGCGCACGACGAGGCGGCCACCGGGGCGAACCGAGCGCGCCGCGCGCCGCAGGATGGCGTCCTGCTCCTCGATCGTGAAGTAGTGAATGACGTCGATCAGGAGCACGGTGTCCGCCTCCTTCGGATCGATCTCGCGCGCGTCGCCCTTGAACAGCTCGATGTCGAGCTTCGGCGACCGCGCGGCCGCCTTCGCGCCGTCGGCAATCTTCGCATCGTCCCAATCGAAGCCGCGGGCCGAGCGCGCCCGTCCGAGCTCCATCAGGACGATCGGCAGCTGTCCGCGACCCGTCCCGATGTCGACGACGTCCCCGAGGGCGTGCTCTTCGGTCCCGCCGATGTCGGCGATGAGCTGCGCGATCGGATCGAGCACGAGCTTGATGCGCACGTAGTTGAACTGTGTCTGCGTCGTGACGGCGCGGTCCTCGGGATCGGCGTAGCGCCGGGCGACCCGCTCTGCGGCCACGACCCACGCCGGTGCGTTCACGCCGAGGGCGTACACCGGTCGCGACCCCGGACCGACGAAGCGGCGCTTGAGCCAGGTGAAGGCGAGCGCGACGGCGCCGAGCACGATGCCCGCACCGATGCCGACAATCGGAGCGCCGACCGCGAGGTACTTCGGAAAGGAGGACAGCGCGTGCGCCATCTCGAGCTTCGTGCCCATCTCCGGCAGCTTGCCCTCGAGCACGAGCGCGCCGAGCTGCACCTCACCCGCAAACAGGAACGGCGCGAAGAAAGGGTTCGAGATGTTGGCTGCCACGTAGGCCAGTGCGCCGTCGAGCCGGAGCCGCAGGCTCAAGATCAGCACGATCGGCAAGTGCAGACCGAAGATGGGGAGGCATCCGATGAACGCCCCCACCGCCACCGAGGCAGCTACCCGCGTGGCAGAAAGGTCACCGCCACGCAGGTCACACCACACCCGCTTCAACTCTTCCTTCCAGAAGGAGAAGGGCTTCTCCTTCGAGGAATCGGGTGTGGCGGCTTTGGCGAGCAAACCGATCCCACCCTAGTCTTACATCGGCGCCACCGCGAGCTTCGCAGGCGCCCTCTTGCGAAAAGAACGCGAGTCTCGAAGAATGTCCAAGCATGAGCGTACGCGAAGCCACCATGCTGCTCGCCGTCGCGCTCGTGCCTCTCGGCTGTAGCGCGGGCGGTCAGATACGAGCCAGCATCGGCACGTACGAAGCCGGCAACTACAACCGCGCAGCACATCATTGCTCGGAGGTCGCCGAGGTCGAAGACGACCTGAACGAGAAGGCGCATGTCCGCTACCTCGTTTACTGCGGGCTCACGAGCTACCGCCTCGGTCACAGAGCCGAGGCGCAGCGCCTTCTGAGCCTCGGCTCGCAGGAATACCAACAGGGCCGCTCACGCTGGCTCAAGCCGGCCATCGTCGACGAGATGCTGAAAGCGCTCGACGACCTCGAAGGCCGCACTCCGCCGGTCCCGCAGTCGGCGACGACCGTCGTGTCCGGTGGGCCCGACGAAGAAGAGCCGCAGGAAGAGCCCGAGAAGCTGTAGGCCGAGCTAGGCCTTGCTTCCGGAAGACAGCCGGCCGAGCGTGCCTCGGTGCGTCTTGGTCTCTCGTTCGTCGCGGTCGTCGCCGGACTCTCGGGCTGCGAGGGATCGCTCGAAGACGACGGCGGCGCGGGCGGCGGAGGCGCGGGCGAGGTCGAAACCACGACGACCTCGGACGGCACGACGACCACGACCGCCGCGATGGGCGTCGGAGGATCGGGGGGCCATCTCGAGGGTGGTGGCGGGAGCAACGAGGGAGGCTCGCCTCCGATGGAATGCGATCCCGACGCGCATCCGCTTCCGAACGCGGGGCTCGTCGAAGCACCCGGTACCGGCGGGTGTCCGGCAGGGATGGTCCTCGTAGAAGACTTCTGCGTGGACCGCTTCGAGGCGTCGCTCGTCAGCTACCCCGACGGCGATCCCATCTCGCCCTACTGGAATCCCGAAGACGCGCTCGTCATGGCGGTCTCGGTCGAGGGGGCCGTACCGCAGGGGTACATCGACCAGATCCAAGCCGACGAGGCGTGCCTCGCCGCCGGCAAGCGCCTCTGCACCGACGCCGAGTGGCTGCGCGCCTGCCGCGGCCCAACCTACACCGTCTATCCGTACGGCGACGACCTCGCGCTCGGCGTCTGCAACGACCACCGCGATCAGCACCCGGCGATCGAGTACTTCATGACGACCGAGGACTGGATCTGGAGCGAGCTCGACCATCCGTGCTTGAACCAGCTCGCCGACGGGCTCGACGAGGCAGGCGCGAACGCCGGCTGCGTCACCGCCGAAGGCGCGTTCGACATGATGGGCAACCTTCACGAGTGGACCGCCGATCCGAACGGCACGTTCCGCGGCGGCTTCTACGTCGACACGATGATCAACGGCGCCGGATGTCTCTACGCCACGACGGCGCACGACATCTCACACTGGGACTACTCGACGGGCTTTCGCTGCTGCGCCGATCCCTGATCGGTCGGCCGAGACGCGCTCAGCCGAAGAGATCGTTCGCCGTCCCCGACAGAACGCGCGCCAAGACCTCTTCGCGTAGGCCTGCCCCCTGCAGCGCGCGGATCTCACGGTCCCATGCATACGGGATGTTCGGGAAATCGGTGCCGTACATGATGCGATCGGGGCGCGCCGCGATCGCGTCGAACGGCACGTCGCTCGTGAGGAAGCGGCCCAGCATCATCGTCGTGTCGAGGTAGAGGTTGTCGTACCGCTCGAGCAGGCTCATGTACGCGTCGACCTCGTCGGCACCGAGGTGCGGCACGCAGATCTTCAGCCGGGTGAAGCGCTCGAGCACGTGCCTCATGCGCTCGGCTCCGCAAACGGAGAACGTATCGATCGGATACGCCGGGCTGCGCGGCTCGCGCCCCGCGTGGATCACGACCGGAAAGCCGAGCCTCTCCGCCGCATCGAAGATGACCATTCCGTCATCGCTATCGGGCGCAAAGGCCTGCACATGACAGTGGAGCTTCACGCCCCGAAGACCGAGGGCCTTCGCCTCGGCGAGGATCTCGGCAGCATCGGGCTCGCCTGGCATCACCGTCGCGAGCCCCACGAGCCGCGCGTCGCTCTTGCAGAGCTCGGCCACGAACGCGTTGAGCGATCGCGCCATGCCCGGCTTGTGCGCGTAGTGCAGGCACACCACCCGCTCGACGCCGCGACCGAGCAGGAACGACGCCACCTCTGGCGCGGTCAGCTGGTAGCGGACAGGCCAGCCGTACTTTGCGAACCATCGCCAGATCGCCGCGAAGAGCGGATCGGGAAACACGTGGACGTGCGCATCCACCACCGGCGGGAGCGACGCGTCGAGCCGCGCGCCCTCTTCGTCGCCCACTGCGGGGAGCGGCGCACGGTCCGCCGACAGCCAGCCGGAGAGCAACGCCCCCAGGCAGCCGCAGGCCGCGAGCTCCTCCAGGTCCGGGGATCCTTCGGCGTGCTCCGCGTGCGCGCGCAGGGCCTTCGCCTTCGCCGCCTCGAGCGCGCGGCGGCGCCGCCCATCGAGGAGCGGGGCCGTCGCGGCGATGAGCGGCGAGAGATCCACGGCCGAACCCTTCCAGACCACTCCCGAGCGGGCAAGGACGTGCTAGAGTGCAGCGTCTTTTACCGGGGAGTCGCACAGTCCGGTAGTGCACGAGCTTTGGGTGCTCGTTGTCGTGGGTTCAAATCCCACCTCCCCGACTCCGTTCGAAGGGGTTCGAACACACTTGGCGGGCTTCGGCCCTGCGTGGACTCCGTCCAGCTCGCTGGACTCCGTCCACTCGGGTCAAATCCCACCACCAGTCTGGAGCGGGCCCGAAGGCGAGCACCTCCCTCGGACGGAGCGCGACATCACCGACTACCCGGTCTCTTGATCGGTCTTGGTGAGGTCGTCGCTCCAGCGATCCTGATCGAGCACGGTCGCCGCCTCGAGTCGGAGGGCGCGCAGGACCACGCGAACCACAGCGCGCGCTTGCTTCGCAAGCTCTGCGGCCTCGGCGCGAGCGATCTCGACGCGCCCGAGCTCGCGGGCGTGCTGTGCGTGAAGATCTTCGACGTGGCGCTCGCCCCAGGCATCCAGCGATCGCAGCGCCGGCTCGAGCGTTCTGGATTCCTCGTAGTAGAGCCGACGGAGGCTGGCGACGAGCTCGTCGAGGCTCATCCGGAGGTCCTTGGCGGCGGTCACGTCGCCCTGGTCGAGCCTCGCGATATGGCGCAGTACCGGACGCAGCACCTTCCTGACGTCGTCGTGGAGCCCGAGCGCGTCCGCCCGAATCCCGACGTTTCCGCGCATGTCCCTCGGCGAGGAGCTCGGGTCGTCCCGATCGTCCGTTGCGTGCTCGGCCTCCGGGTGAGCGTCGCGCGGAAGCACCATCGTAAACGTCGTGCCGTCATTGGCGCTGCTCGTCACGCCGACGCTGCCGCCGTGCGCCTCGGCACAGCCGCGGACCAGCGTCAGTCCGAGCCCCCAGCCTCTGCCGGGCCCCTGCTCGGTCGCGCGCCGAGTCCTCACGAACGGATCGAAGATGTGCCGTTGGTCTTCGGCGCGAATCGGGGAGCCCCAGTTGTGGACCGACAGCGCAACCGTGCGCTCGTCCCTCACTTGGATCCGGACGGTGATGAGCGAATCCGGAGCTCCGTACTTCACGGCATTCGTCAGCAGGTTCCAGAGCGCCCTCCGAACCTCATCGGCGCTCCAGAATACCTTCATCGGCGCCGTCTGCGTCGACACGGCGAAACGGCGACCATGGATGTCCGAGAGCTCACTCGTCACGTCGTGGGCGAGCTCGGCCGGATCGATCTCGTTGATGACAAGGGGCAGCTTCTCGCCCGCCCGCACGCGGTTGGCGTCCAAGAGATCGCGGATCATTCGTTCGGCGCGGTCGAGGCTCTTGTCGACGCGCGAAGCGATGGCTCGCTCGCCGTCGGGTATGCCGGGTGTCGTCACGAGGAGCCTGGCGCCGGTCTTCGCAGTCGAGAGTGGACCGCGCAGATCGTGCGCCAGGACGGAGACAAATCGTTCGCGGAGGGCGCGCTCGACGGTAAGCGCATCGACCTTTGCCTGGAGCGCTGCGTACAGCCTCGCGTTCTCGAGGTGGAGCGTCAGCCGCCCTCCCAGCGTCTCCAGCTTCACGTGGTCCGCGAGTGAGAGATGAGTCTGCGTACGCCGGGCAAGGAGCAGTACGCCGACGAGCGTACGATGCGGGAGCAGCCGAACGCCAACCAGCGATTCGATCCCGCGTTTGCGAAGCGACTCGGTCACCTCGAGGTGGGTGGAGTTGAAATCAAGGATGCTCGTGGGTTCGTTGCCCGCGGCGACGCCTCCCGCAATGATAGAGGGCGCGAGCGTTGCGCCGTACCGCTCGAGCTCCGCGCCAGGGACGCCCGCCGACACCGAGCTGATGAGCTGGATCGTGTCGGTGTCGTAGAGAAGGAGAGCCGCTGCGCTGGCGTCCATCGCTTCGGCGACCAACACGAGTACCTCGCTGAGCCGCTCGGAGAATGGCGGCGCGCCCGGTTGAAGCGCCTCGCTGGCGATCTGCTCGAGCAGGCGCGTGTAGCGCTTGTCAGCTTGTTCGTCCTTCAAGAGATGGTCGCGAAAGCTCTCGGCCACGACCGCCCCGGCTTCGGCGAGCTCTGCGAAGAACGCGCGCGTCTCTTCGGCGCTGGGACGGTCGCGCTCATCGGCGACGTCGCAGAAATGCGCCACGACGCGGCCCAAGATCGCGAGCTCTTCGATGACCTCGGTGAGGTTGAAGCCTTGTCGCAAGCGCGTCGCCAGATGATTCTCGACGAGGTCTCGCCGGCGGCCATCGAGATGTCCGGCGATGTGATCGCCGTCCCTCGTCAGCTCGGAAACATACTGGGGCATGACGTTCTCGAGCTCCGGCCTCGACAGTCCCCTCGCCGAAGCCGCGCGCTCCGCCTCATCGGCCCACAGCCTCACGATCTCCGGCTCGTGTTGCCGGATGACCGCACCGATGCCCTGCATGGCAGCGATCACTGCAAGTGCAGGACCGCCGAAGGCGGCGTTAGCCGACCGCAGCGCTCGTTGGAGGCGTGCTCTTGGCCCAGCAGTGCATGCATCGGGTGGCGGCACGCATGATCGTCCCACCACAGGTGGGGCACGCGCGGACTTCCGGCTCCGGTCCCACGTCGATGAGCTTGACCAGCGAAGCCCAAGAGCGTTCGAGCTCGTCGAGCGATCGCCGCTCGGGGCCGCCTTCTTTGGGCATCTGGATATGGAGCAGCTGATTGGTGATGTCCGCAATCAGCTTGCGGACAGGAGCGTTCTTCATGGGGCCCTCGGCTAGATGGAGGCGCACGAGCGCCTCGCGCGCTTGCGCTTTCGGGTGTTCCGGCCGTCCGGTTGGGGATCGCGACAGCAGGCCGCGAAGAACCCGTTCAACACCATCCCACGCGAGCCGCCCGATAGCTCTCACAATCGATGGATTCACCCAAATGAAGCGAGGCCGGGATACGCGAGCGGATCCTAGAACGTCGCGAGCGCGCCGCGCGATGACAGGCCGGAACGGCCACCCTCATGAGGTCACCGGGGGACGAGCTCGAGGAGCTCTCCGTTCGATTCGTCGGTCACGACGAAGAGGGTTCCGGCCGGTCCTACGCGGACGTCGCGGATGCGGGCGCGGTTGACGAGGAGGCGCTCTTCACCGACGACGCGTTCGCCTTCGAGGGTGAGGCGCGCGAGGTGTTTGCCGGCGAGCGCCCCGATGAAGAGGCTGCCCTTCCACGCCGGGAACGCCGCGCCGTCATAGAACGCTGCGCCGGAGGGAGCGATGACCGGATCCCAGTAGTAGAGCGGCTGCTCCATACCTTCCTTCTTGGTGAGGCCCTCGCCAATCTTTCCTCCGCTGTACTCGATGCCGTACGTGATCGTCGGCCAACCGTAGTCCTTGCCCTTGCGCGCGACGTTCACTTCGTCGCCGCCGCGCGGACCGTGATCCACGACCCAAAGCTCCTTGGTCTCGGGATGGAGCGCCGCCGCCTGGATGTTGCGGTGGCCGAACGACCAGATCTCCGGCAGCGCGCCCTCTCTCCCGATGAACGGGTTGTCGGGCACCGGCGTGCCGTCCGGGCGAAGACGAACGATCTTTCCGAACGCGCTCTCCAGCTTCTGCGCCTGGCGCCTGCCCTCGAGGATGGAGCGCTCTCCGAGGGTGATGAAGAGGTTACCATCCGGGGTGAACACGATGCGGGAGCCGAAGTGCTTCGACGAGTCGAGCGTCGGCGTCATGCGCCACAGCACCTTGACGTCGTCGAGGCGGGGCGTGCCCTCGAGCACGAGCTTGCCCCGCGCGAACGCGGTACCGTTCCCGCCTTCGCGTGGCTCGGAGAACGTAAAGTAGACAAATCCGTCAGTACCAAAGCTGGGCGAGAGGGCCACGTCGAGGAGACCGCCCTGGTCCTCGGCCACTACCTTCGGTACGCCGCCGAGCGGCGCCGACTTCGTGCCGTCGGGCGCGACGAGCCGAATGCGTCCGGGCCGCTCGGTGACCAACATGCGCTTGTCCGGGAGAAACGCGACCGCCCACGGGTGCTCGAGCTCCTTGGCGACGACCCGGACGTCGAAAGCGACGTTCGCGGTCTTGTAGGGTGCGCGCGTCTGCCCGGCGAAGGCGGGCTTCTGGTCCGATGCGTTCGCCTCGGCGGTCTCGAGCGGCCGTCCGGGCACTTGGTTGCCGGAGCCCTTCGCCGCGTCTCCGCAGGCAACGAGGAGCGTCGTGAACGAGAGGGCGAGCGCGCGGGTCCGAGCGGTCATGGGGCGGCAGCGTCAGCAGCGGTCGTGCCATCGATGCGACTCCCGGCGCGCTTCCGCGCTCACCCGAGCGCCGAGATCGCTGGCCCGGCTGTGGCGAGAACGCGTGCCGGAAAGACCCAGCGAGACAACCTGCGACGCCTCAGACGGACCTCCTATCCGCACTGCAGGATGAGCCAGCCATCTTCGAACGCCCGAGCTGCCAGGTCTCGCTTTCGAATCCAGTAGTAGATGCGCCCGCAGTCCCCCCACATCCAGCCAGGTCCGTCTTCATCGGTGTCGATCTGCAGAAGGAGCTGCCATTCGGCCGCGGCCGTCTTGGCGAGCTCCTTTGCGCGCGGGCTCTCGTAGCCGGTCGGGTTACCGACGTAGATGCCATTGGCCGCGAGCTGACACTCCGCGCGCATGTCCCCTTGGACCAGCTGCGGATGACCCATCAAATGGTGGCAGACCGGCGCGGCGCCGGCGCGCTCGCCGCTGCCCACCAGCAAAGAGACGGCGCGGTCGTACGCTTCCCACCGAACGGCCGACGCGTCGGGGAACACTGCCTCGACGACGCCGTCGCCCGCGTCGGGCAGGTCGATGCCAGGAGTGAACGTGATCGCGCACGCCTCGAATGATTGAGGGGCGTGCTCCGCCGAGGGGTGCGGCTGCCGGCGGAGCGCAGCCCGCGCGCCGTCCACGAACCGCACCGCGGCACTGCCCGCGTCCTTTGGATCGAAGCCCCAGGGTTGCTCCTCGGCCTCGTAGAAGAAGAGCAGCCATCCGGCCTGTGGCAGCCCCGGGGCAGCGGCCTCCGAGAGATCGATCTGCGCGAGGAAGCTGAGCGGCCGCTGGTCCCGTGTCGGCCACTGGAAACCCGGCGGAACGTCGGGCGCGCCTCCGAAGCGCGAGGCGCCGACGGCGAGCGCTTCGAGATCGGTGCGGCGAGTGGTGATGCGCGTGGTGGGCTCGGCGAGGGCGGCGAAGGTGTCTGCGTCCGAAACGTCTGCCTGCTTCAGAGCGCGGAGCGCCGCTTCGACGGTGGCGTTCATGGTGGCGAGGCTATCGCGTCTGCGCGGCACGCGGGTCGCCACGGCTTCGGCGGTCCACATGGGCAGTACGACCGAGACGACGACGCTGCCCGCGGTCAGGATCGCAATGGCGAGCGCGCCCAAGAACGAGAGGAGCGTAGGCCGAGATCGGGGAATGCGCGCAAGCAGAACCAGCGCAGCGGCGCGCGTTCCGGCGAACGCAAGGGGCTCTGCTTCGGACGGCGTCTGCCGCATCGGGCGAAACTATCACGCCTGCAGCGCGACTCCCGGCGGCGCAACGCCGTGATCAGCGCTGCTTCGTGAGGAGCGCGATCAACCGGCGTCTGAGCTCGCCCTGGGCACGCTCTGCGCGCTGCTCGACGGCGCGGCGACCTTCGTCCCCACCGAGCTTGAGGAGCGCACGCGCCGCGCTCTCGAGAACGGCGGGGCTGTCGTCGGCGTCGCTGGTGAGCCGAAACACGCGCGAGAGACCTCGGCCGCCGACCAGCCGAACGAGAACGGCGACCGCCTCGTCTCGCGCGGCAGGGCTCGCCACCAAGACGTCGACGGCAGCGATCCGGATCTCTTCCGTAGCATCCGAGAGCAGAGCTTCGACGCGATCGACGTCCGCCACATCGAGCCCGCCCACGCGCTGGAGGCCGATCAAGGCCGAGAGCAGGACACCTTCGTCCTTGTCCGAGAGCGCAGCCGCGAGCGTGGAGCGGGCGCGGAGCCCGTCCGTTGCGACGAGCGCACCCAGCGCTGCGCGTCGGATCTCCGGCTGCGCGTGGCGCGTGAGCCGTAAAACGGCCGCGCTCAGATCGTGGGATCCCTCTTCGGGCAGGGCACGCAAGAGGTCTTCGGTCACGTGCGCTCGCTCGTGGCCCTCGGAATCTGCCTGGCGCAGCGCCTGCGCGATGGCAGGGACGGCGAGCTTGCCGATCCTCCGAACTGTCACGATGAACCGCTTCCGGGCGCCGAGGTCCAACTGGCTCGAGAGCTGAAGTCGCACCTTGCAGAGCGCACGCGCGCCTGCCGGGCCCGTGGTGAGGAGCACGGTCTGGGCCGCCTCGTGCGAGGCTTGGGGTCCGCGAAGCAGCACGAGCGCGAGCCGCTCGAGGAACGCGGGATCCTCGAACGTCGCCAGAGCCCGGCGCGCGATCGCAGGGCGGAACGGGTGGCTCGCCATGGCCGCGTGTCTCGCGAGAACCGTGAAGCACTGGGCGAACACGACGAGCCTTCCGTGCTTGAGCAGGAGGCGCATCGCTTCTTCGAGCACCGCGACCTCACCCGCGTACGTCGCCTCGTTCGTTGCCATCTCGAGCGGGGCGAGGCCGCGCTCGGGCGCTTCGAGGAGCGTCAGCGCGTACTGATCGGCGCGCCTTTCGGCACGGAGCTCCTCCGGGACCTCGTCCGGACCGATGAGGGATCTGCCGAAGAGCTGGCGAAGAAGCTCATCGGACTCGGGGCTCCGATCGGCGGCCAGCCGGCGCGCCAGCATGCGAACGAGATCCAGCGGGACCTTGCCGGAGCTGCTCTGCAGCTCGCCCGATAGCGCGGCGAGCAATCGAGCGCATATCGGCTGCGGGATCGCGCCGCCGATCGCACACGCGACATCCCAGGCGGACATCTTGGTGGCCGCACCGATGAGGTCGGAGCACTCGAGCAGGCCGCGTGCGTCGGCCGACGAGCCGAGCGAGCGCAGCGTCGCGGCGAGCAGCCGGGAGCGCGTCGCTGGGGTCACGTGCGTCATCGCCAGAACGAACGCGATCTGGGTCGCGTGCAGATCGACGAGCCACGAGAGGGTCCGGTGACGACCCAAACGCGCATGATCGGCGATGACGGTCGCGTGCGGGAAGGAGGCCGAAGTGACCCGGAGCGGTCGCAGCTTCCCGACCAGCCCCTCGACCTGCGCCGCATCCATCCCTTCGCGGAGCGTCAGCGCGATGACCGTCCGCGAACCGAGGAGCTTTCCGAGCTCCGCTGCCGCCGCTTGGCCGCTCACCTCTGCGACCTCGATCGGCGCCGAGGTCCCGTCGTGCACGTAGAGGTCGAACCGCCCCGGATCGCCGCGTAGGAATGTCAGCTGGCCTCGCCCCTGGAGGAGCATGCCGAAGGCCATGGCGAGCCCGTCGGCGGGGACATTGCGAGTCAAGGCCGCGGTCAGGAGCTCGACCGCAGCCGCGGCGCCGCTCTCGGGATCGCGCAGCGGAAGCGTGCCGCGGTTCGTCGACCGTCGCCAATCGGTTCGCGACTCGAACATCCACTGTGGCTTCGCTTGGGAGGCGGCGCCAAAGTCCGCCGCTTGCGGCGAAGGCGCGGTCGGTGCGGAGCGCACGGCGCGGAGCGCATTGCGGAGCTCGCGCGCGTTCGCGTACCGATCGTTCCGATCCTTGCTCATCGCACGGAGGATCACCTCTTCGAGGTGGTGATCGACCTCCGGGTTCAGCGCCGAAGGTGGCCTCGGCGCGGTCGACAGCTGCATCGTGCACACGCGGCGTGGATCGTCGTCGTCGAACGGCAGGGCGCCCGTCGCGAGGAGGTAGAGCATCACACCGCACGCGTAGACGTCGGCGCGCGGATCGAGCGGCTCGCCGCGAACCTGCTCCGGCGGCATGTAGGCCGGCGTTCCGCACGCTCCCCGGTGCGTGGCAAACTGCTCTCCGCGCAGGTCGGTGCTCATCGCAAGACCGAAGTCGCACACCTTGACCATCTCGGCCGGCCGGCCGTCGTCGTCGACGGTCGGAAGCACGAGGACGTTCTCTGCTTTGACGTCGCGGTGGACGATGCCTCGGTCGTGCGCGACGGAGAGCGCGGCGCAGACCTGCGCGCCGAGGTCGATGATGCGCGACAGCTCCAGCGCGCCATGCTCGTGCACCAGGTCGGCCATCTCGGAACCTTCGACGAGCTCCATCACGATGTAGAGCAAGCCGTCGTCGTCCTCACCGAAGTCGAAGATGCGGCAGATGTTCGGATGATCCAGGCGGCTCGCCGCTCGAGCCTCGCCGTTGAAGTGGGCGGTGAAGGTGGGATCGTGCGCGAGCTCGGCGTGAAGCATCTTGATGGCGATGGGCCGATCGAGGAGCAGATGCCGGCCGCGGTAGACAGCACCCGCCGATCCGCTGCTGATGGGCGCGAGCACCTCGTACTTCCCGCCACCGAGCAGGCGTCCGACGAACGGATCGTCCTCTACCGGGTCGAGCTCGACCTCCGAGATGCGCTCACCGAGGAACGCGCGGAGCTCCGACTCGCCCTGCGAGCCATAGGGTCGCACGGCGAAGATCATCTGATCGCCCGCCCGTGTCGCGAGCGCGGCGAGCAGGGTGACCGGCCGCTTGAGCCCGGGGCACGAGAGCTCGAGCGCGTACTTGACCCCGTGCTCGGGCACCTCGTCGACGACGAGAGGTACCGTCTGGCCTTCGAGGGCCGCGCGCACCACGCGCTCGACCTCAGCCGCGTTCGGCAGCGTGGACACGAGGAGAGGCACGAGATCACTATTGATCGTGCCGCCTCGCGGTTCGTCCATCGGGATCTTCGATACCATGTCCGCGCGCGAGCGCGTCAAGGACCCACCCGGGGCCGAATTTCACCGGGCGCGGACCCCGTCGAACATCAGTGCCATTCCCGCCTCGGCCCACTGCACGCGCGCCGCGTGATCTGGCATCGCGAGCGTGCGGCGTGTGCCCTCCATGATGAGCGCGATCAGCATCTCGGCGGTCGCTCGGACGTCGAGGTTTGCCCGCAAGAAGCCCTTGTCGACGCCGTTCTGGAGAAACCGCGCCATGTGCGTGTTGTACGTGTCGATCATGCGGGCCAAGCGCTCGCCGTCGATCACCATCGATTGCTCGTGAAAGAAGCGGAGCACGTGCGGGTGCGATGCGCCGAGCTCGAGCCAGCGGAGCAAGATGCGGTGTGACTGCTCGCGGTAGGCCTCGAGCGAGTTGCTCTCGGCAGGGTCCTCGGACAGGCCGACCTCGGCGAAGCGCATCATCACGCGGTCGAAGACGTGGAGCGCGATGTCGTGCTTGTTCTTGAAGTACCTGTAGAAGGTGCCGTGCCCGATGCCGAGCGCGGCAGCGATGTCGGCGATGCCGGTCGCGTGGTAGCCCTTCTCGGCGAAGATGCGCTCGGACGCGTCGAGGATCTCTTCTCGGCGCAGCTCGACGCGTTCGGCGGCCCTGCTCGTCACGCCCACGTCTGGACCACAGCTCGGGCGCGGCGTCGATCCATGAAGTTCGGCCCCATGAGGGCGAGGTCGTGCGCGTTCGGCTCGAGGCGGGTGACCTCTACCCCGCGCGCCTCGAGCGCGGCCACTTCACGGTCGAGGATGCGCGACATCGTGACGCGCAGCACCCGCTCGGCAGCTTGACCGACCGATCGCGGCCAAGCGAAATGCCTCGAGGTCAGCGGTGAGATCACGATCACCTCGTCGAGCTGCTCGCCGAGCAAGAGGTCCGCCGACGTCGGCGACACGACGCCGCCGTCGAGGTAGCGCTGCCCGCCGATCGAGACGGGCGCCACCCAGCCCGGCACCGCGCACGAAGCGGCCACCGCTTCACGGATCGTAGCGCGGGGTGCGCCGGGCTTGCCGAACGCAACCCGCTCGCCGGTCGCTACATCGATTGTCACGATCCAGGTCTTGGGGTGGCGGACCCAGCCGAACGCGGTGTCGAGCGAGGCGACTGGCTCCTCGACGGCGAGCCCTGTCGCGCGCCCGGCCGGGAGCAGCCCCGCCAAGCCGACGAGGGGGGCCCTCTTGCCGAGCAAGCCTTGGGCGAAGAGGCTGAGCGACAGCGGCCTCGCGCCCGGGAGAGGAGGCAGGTGATCACGCGAGCCTCCGGCGACGCGCTGCGACGCATCGAGGGCCTTCTCGAGACCTTGCAGGAGCTCCCCCGTGCCGATGCCGGCGCCGACCATGGCTGCCAAGACGGAGCCTGCCGATGTGCCGACGATCACGTCGGCGCTGCGCGGATCGAATCCCGTATTTTGCTCGAAGCGCCGCAGAGCACACACCGCCCACGCGTGGCCGAGCGAGCCGCCGCACCCGAAGACGAGCCCTCGGCGCTTCTTGGTGGTTCGGCTCACAGCGACACCTCGATCTGGCTTGCCTCGACCGAGCTGGCCTCGATGTGGCTGCCCTGTTCGCGGGCTGCGCGTTCGTACGCGGCGCGAGCCTCACGCACCGGTTCGTGGAGCATGCGTCTCGGCTCGAGCGCCGCATAGAGCCTGCTCCTCAGGCCGCGGGGAAGCAGCGCCGCCAAGACCGGTGCAAGGCTGAACGCTCGCGGCACCACCACGTCGGCCTCGCGGGTGCGGCAGCTCCGCAGAATCCCACGCGCCACGTCGTCGGGGTCTTGCGCCACGATGCCGTCGAGCGGGATGCCGCTCGAGAGCTGCGTCTTGACCGCACCGGGCATCACCACCGTGAGCGTCACGCCGGTCCCTTCGATCTCCTGTCGCACCGCGCCTGTCAGACCGACGGTCGCGTGCTTGCTGGCAACGTACGTGGCCATGAATGGGACTTCGAGCTTGCCGGCGAGAGAGGCGACGTTGACGACGTGCCCGCGGCCGCGCGCCACCATTCGGGGCAGGACGAGGCGCATCCCGAGCGAGGTGCCGAAGTGGTTCACGCCCATCGCGGCGCGATCCACCTCGTCACCCTCTTCGAGGAAACGTCCCGTCGGCATCACGCCGGCGTTGTTGACCAGCACGTCGATCGGGCCGTGCTCGGCCTCGACCCGGTCGATGAACGCCGCAAACGACGGCCGCTTCGTTACGTCGAGGTGGTACGCATGGCCGCGCGGCCCCAGGGTGGCCGCCGCGTGGCGCGCGAGGTCGACGTCGAGATCACCGAGGCAGACGATCGCTCCTTGGTCGGCGAAGCGACGGGCGGCCGCGAGCCCGATGCCGCGCGCGCCACCGGTGATGGCCACCACTGCACCGGCGAGATCGATCGGAGGCGGATGCTTCACGCGGCGCTCGTGCTGCGCGCCGAGCTCGAACTTGGCCTTGTCGAAGCGGCGAAGCCGCCGCCTGAGATCGATCGTCGTCCACGGATAGATCGAGCTATTACGGCCGTTCTTGTCGATGTACCAGCTCGCGCACCCGCCGGCGTTGAAGACGGTGCCCGAGAGCGCGGCCTGCACCTCTTCGTTCCATGCGCGCTGTGCCGAACGAAGCACCTCTACGGACGAGAGCCCGTCGCGGTCGGCCGTTCGAATCGCGTCGGCAACATAGCGAGCTTGCGCCTCGATCAAGATGAACGCCGAGCCGTGACCATTGCCCAGGTTCGGTCCGATCATCAGGAACGCGTTGGGGAAGCCGTGGCACGTGGTGCCGAGGTACGCCTCGGGGCTGCCGCCCCAGGTCTCCTCCAAGCTCTTGCCTCCCCGACCGTACACACGGCCGAAGCTCCTGGCGTCCGTGGTGTGAAACCCGGTGCCGAAGATGATCGTGTCGACCTCGCGATGGACGCCGTCTGCGCCGACCACACCGTTCGCTGTGATCGCTCGTACGCCACACGGAACGAGCTGGGCGTTCGCCGCCTGCAGGGCCGGGTAGTACGTGTTCGAAAGGAGCAGCCGCTTGCAGCCGAGGGTGAAGCGCGGGGTCAGCTGCGCGCGGAGCTCGGGATCGCGCACCTGCCGCTCCAGGTGCCATTTGCCGAGCGCCGAGAGCCTCTGCATCACGCTCGGGTGGCGCTGCGCGATCTGCAAGAGCTCGGTCGCGCCGTAGATCGCGTTGCGCAGGCCGAGCTGATAGCCCGGCACGTTCGCAAGCAGCCACTGCTGGGTCTTCGAGATCGCCACATCCGGCTTGGGCAACACCCAAGGCGCGGTCCGCTGGAAGACGTAGAGCTGCTCGACGAGCGGCTGGATCTCGGGGACGAACTGGATGGCCGACGAGCCGGTGCCGAGCACTGCGACGCGGCGGCCGCGAAGGTCCACGTCGTGTCGCCACTCGGCCGAGTGGAACATCGTGCCCTCGAACGTCTCGATACCGGGTAGCGCCGGGAGCTTCGGCTCGTGCAGCGGCCCCGGCCCCATCACGATGAACTGCGCCTCGATCGGGCCGCGGTTGGTCGAGAGACGCCAGCGCTTCGCGTCGCTGTCCCAGCGCGCGCTCTCGAGCTCGGTGCCGAGCGCCACGTACGGCATCACGCCGCGGCGCTCGGCAACGCCGAGAAGGTACGACTGGATCTCCGGCTGCTCCGCGAAGACTCGGCTCCAGTTGCTCTTGCGCTCGTACGAGTACGAATAGAGCAGCGACGGCACGTCACACGCGCAGCCCGGATATGTGTTCTCGCGCCAGGTGCCGCCGAGCTGCGTGCTCTTCTCCAGCACGATGAAGTCGCGCACGCCCTGACCGAGCAGCTCGATCGCCATCCCCAACCCGGAGAAGCCGCCGCCGATGATGGCGATGCGGACCTTCGCCGGGAGCCCCCGCGAACCGTTGCTCTGCTGCATGGCATGCAGAATGACACGTCATTCCGTTTTTGAATAGCCATTTTTCACGCAAAAAGCGGGTTCGAGTCGCCGGCCGGGGGTCCGCCGGCTCAGGCGAGGAAGCGCTCTTCGGCCTCGGCTAGGGTGTAGATGGCCGTTGCGAACGCGAGGGTGCACCGACCGATGTCGTTTGCCGAGACGTTCTCGATGAGGTCGTTCGCCGTGTGGTGAAAGTCGAAATAGCGGGTGGCGTCCTGTCGCAGATCGACGAAGGGCACCCCGAGCTGGCGCAGCGGTCCGATGTCCACGCCGCCGCGCGCGGCGCCTGGATCGAGCGCGATGCCGAGCGGCGCGAGCGCCTCGATCAATCGCTTCGGAAGCTCACCTTGCTGATTCGGCACGCGGAGGGCCCAAGGTGCTCCGTCGCCTTGATCGGCTTCCATCGCGGCGAGGTGCGACGACGCCTCGGCGCTGTGTGCGCGCGCGTACGCGAGACCACCGCCGGTCCCGAGCTCTTCGTTGGCGAACAGCACGATGCGCACCGTGCGCCGCGGCGGCGTGGGCAAGGCAGCGATCATTCGGCCTACCTCCAACGCGATGGCGCAGCCCGCCCCGTCGTCGAGCGCGCCGGTCCCGAGATCCCACGAGTCGAGGTGTGCGCCGAGGAGGACGATCTCCTCGGGACGCTCTCGACCGACGACGTCGCCGATGATGTTCGCGGACTCGCCCACCGGCAGCGGCTTGCACCCCAGCGTCAGCTTGGAGACCACCTCTTTGCCGGAGAGGATCGCGCGCGCCAGCATGTCTCCGTCCGGGGTGGAGAGGGCCGCCGCCGGAATCTGCGGCGCGCCGCTCTCGTAGAAGAGCGCCCCCGTGTGTGCCGCGCGCATCGAGTCGGTGCCGATCGATCGCACGAGGCAGGCGACGGCGCCCTTGGTCGCGGCCCGCGACGGCCCGCGCGTGCGAACCAGCGAGCCTGCGTTGTAGCCGGTGCCGTCGCGACGGCGCGGCATCACGTGATGCAGGTAGACGATGCGGCCTTCGACGATCTCACGGGGCGCCTTCTCGAGATCGTCGAGCGAGCCGAACATCACCACGCGCGCCTCGATACCGCTCGATCCCGTGCCGACGCTGCCACCGAGGGCGGAGAGCACCACAGGCTGCGGTCGCGGGAGGCGCAGCTCGCAAGCTTCGACGCCGCGCTCCCACAGGGTCGCCTCGGCGACCTCGCGCCGAACGTTTCGCAAGCCGCCCGCGCGCATGGTCGCCTCGGCCCAGGCTTGCGCTGCGATATCACCGGGCGTGCACGGGAAGCGTGGCCCCACTTCGTCGCACAGCGATCGCAGGACGTCGTAGCTCTTCGCGTCGGCACGGACCGCCTGCTGCAACCGGTCGAGCTGGGTCATGGCGTCCGCCAGTCCACTGCACACTGTGCCGGGCGTCGGGTGCTCATTCCCACCCATCGTAGTTCAACCTGCTCGGCTCAGGGGATCGGGGCCCACTCGTCGATGATGAACTTCTCCTCGACCACCTGCAGGGTCTTGGTGTTCTTGTACGCGTGGATCGAGATGACACGCCCGTTCGAGAGGGTCCGCGCGTGGGTCGTCACCTTCACCCAATCGCCGGCCGCGCCGCCATACCTTGCCGCCAGGTCTCCCGCGACGCGGAGCGGCTTCTGGCCCGGACCGCCTGCGACGGTGACGACCTTGCCGGCGCCGAGGTCCGCCTCGAGCTCCTGCGCGCGGTAGTCGTCGGCCATCTTCCGAAGGTCGGCGAACGGTCGCCGCGGCGTGATCTCGTTCAGCGGCGCCTTCTGGGTCCTCGAATACGCGGTCGAGCGCATCAGGAGTGAGTCCGGATCGAACTGTACGCGCTCGAGGTCTCCGAGTCGGTTCCGCTGCCACGCCTCGTCGATGCTCGGGACGCGCTGCCGGAACGTGCCGTCGCGCGTGCCGATCATCGTCGACTTCTGAAGCGGGTTGCGGTCGTGCATGAAGCCGAGATCGCCGAACGCCTCTTGCGACATGTGCCAATTGCCGCTCGGGTGGTTGTGGTAGACGAGGCGAAGGCGTGCGCCGGGCAGCTTGGGGACTGTCGCGACGCTGTCGGTGCCGCGCGTGATGTAGAGGCGGTTGGTACCGAGATCGCGATAGAGGCCGAACTCGACCTCCTTGCCGTTCAAATAGGCGATGAGGCCGCTCTTGTCGGTACCGGGGGGAATTTCGGTGACGTCGCCGGTCTTCATCGAATCGACGAAGGTCTTGAGCTCGCTCGAGATCGGACGGGCCGACGTCCGGCGCTCGATGGCGGTAAGGGCGTTCGAAGGCGCGCGCGTGTACGATGTCGTCGACACGCCGACGTTGGACGGGCCGGCGGCTGTGTTCGAGCCCTTGGTCCCAGCGGCGCCCGGATCGTGTGGAGCGCTCCTTCGTGCGCTCGCCTCGGCGCGCAGCATGGCTTCGCGGTAGGCCGGATAGAGGTGCTCCGGCTTCACGATCTTCTCGTGATTCCGAACGAGCGCGTCCGAGACCTCGGTGATTTCTCTCTGCTCGGGGCTAGGCTCGCGACCGGTGCGCTTCGCGTTCTGTTTTGCGAACTTCGACGGCATCGCCATCGGGCGCCCGAACTCTTCGGCGCCGAGCACCGTTCGATCGGCTTCGTCCGCCGCCTTGACGATCTCCTTGTAGAGCGGCGCGTCCTCCATCGGGAGCCCACGCTTGCCGAGCGCCTCACGAACGGCGACGTCTGTGTAGTGGTCGTCGAGCTTGTTCATCGGCTTGATGATCGCGTCGAGCTCGGCTGCGTTCGGCTTTCGGCCCCAGACAGGGACCATTTCGTCCGCGATCGGGCGCGAGAATCCGTGCTCGGCGAGCGCGGCGGGATCCTGCGTCACCTTGGCCTTGTCGTGGGCGGCGGCGATCTCCGAGAGCGCGTCTTTGTCGACGCGAGACCATTTGCCTTCGTTCCTTTCGACGAGGCGAGCGCGCGCATCCTCGCTAAGGCTCACGATGCGCGAGCGGTGGGCGTCGGACCATGCGCGCATGTCGGCGCCGTCGCGAACCGACGGCAGCGTGCCGTAGGGCGAGGCATACGGGTGCGCGAACCGACCGCCGATGCGAGCCGCGGCGAACGAGCCCCCTCGCCCGGCGAGGCCACCGCCGGCGAATCCGGCGCCGACGCCCCAGAGCCGCGCCTGAAGCTCCGACGCACCGAGCGCACGCGCCGAGCGCTCCGCGACCTCGGTCGCGACCATGCCGCCGCCGACGGGCGCGAGCACGCGAACGCTCGCTGCGCCCCACGCCGCCCAACCGCCCCAACCGGCGGCGAGGTAGCCGGCGGCCATTCCTCCGGTCATCAGGGTGAGCCCGCCGAAGAGCAACCCCTGCAAGATGACGGGAGCGTTCCCAGCCTCGTGCTTCCGTTCGTTCTCCGGGATGACCGAG
>JBGTSH010000057.1:0-41465 GCA_041940405.1 Polyangiaceae bacterium | reverse complement strand
ATCCCGGGCATCGTGATCGCCTCGCCCTCGCGCCCCGAGGACGCTGCGGCCATGTTGCGGACCTGCGTAGCGGCCGCGAAAGTCGACGGAGCTGTCAGTGTGTTCCTCGAGCCGATTGCGCTCTACCACACGCGCGATCTTCACGAAGACGGTGACGGCGCGTGGTTGGGCTCTTTGGTTCCGTCGGGTGTCGTCGAAATCGATCATGTCCCGATCGGAAGGGCCCGTGTCCACGGCGACGGAGCCGACCTCACGATGGTCACCTTCGGCAATGGTCTGTATGCGTGCCTGCGCGTCGCACGACGGCTCGCCGACGAAGGCATCCACGCTCGAATCGTCGATCTCCGCTGGCTCGCGCCGCTCCCGATCGACGACGTCTTGCCGGAAGCGCGGGCCACGGGTCGCGTGCTGGTCGTCGACGAGACGAGGCGAACCGGCGGCGTCTCCGAAGGCGTGATCGCCGGGCTGATCGACGCCGGCTATTCGGGCAGGCTCGCGCGCGTCGCGAGCGAGGACAGCTTCATCCCGCTCGGCGACGCTGCGCTCCTCGTCCTCTTGTCCGAGGCGACGATCCTCGATGCCGCGCGCGCGCTCGTCAGGCGGTAGGGCTCAGGGCGTGACGGCGGCGACTGCGCGGTAGGTCTTCGACGTCGCGGAGCCGTAGCCGAAGCTGGTGCGGTCGACCTCGACGCCTGCGCCGGCGCCGAGCGGGAGACCGTTCTCGCTGCCGCGAGCATCCACGACCTTCTCGAGGCCGTAGCAGAAGAGCCCCTCGATCGTCTCGCCGGCGCCTTCTCCGAGCTCCACGGCGCCGGTTCCGGAGTCACGCGCGTCGAGCGGGATCCTTTGCACCTCGCACAGGAGCTCGATCGCTCTTTCGGCGCAGCCCTCCTTGCAGGAGGCAGGCACGAGCGACGCCTGGAGCTTGCCAGGACCGACCTCGGTGAAGGTGCCGCGCAGCTGGGTGGTGCTGGAGTGGTGTGACCGCATCGGCTCGCTCCTCGTTCCGTGCGAGCCGCTCAGCGTCGAGACGTCCTCCTTCACATCGAGCATGGCGATCCCATCGCCGATCTCCAGCTTCGCTCTCGTCGTCATGCTCGAGGTCATCCACGACCGGGAGCAGCCGTGACGCGACGTCGTGGAGAGAGACAACGCGAAGACGCCGGCCGGTATCGAGCTCCGGGCGATCGTCTCGCGGACGCTGCCACGGGTGTTGGCGGCCGGCGCAGGGATCTCGAGCTCGATCCGCTCCGCAGGCGTGGTGGCGGCCGGGCCGGGACTCTTCGAGCAACCGGCCAGGGCGAGCACAACGAAGGCAACTGCGTTTCGCACGGCGAACGCATGGTAGCGCCGAGCGCCGTCGTTGTGACTGGGCGTTTCGCTGGCCGGCGCGGCTCAGGCGAAGATGCCGCGGTTTTTCAGCATGCGCCCGACAGCGCGAAACCCGTCGGCACGGCCGAACTGCAGCAGATGGCCGCCCGGGAACGAGACGAGCTCGGCGCCCATGTGTGTGGCGATGCGCTTGGCATGCTCGATCGGCGTGATGCGATCGGCCTGACCCGCGACGACGAGCGATGCGTTCGCCGGCACGCGGGAAGGGCGCGCCACAGGGCTCACCACCCGATGCGCCCGCTCGAGGAGCGCGTGCTGGAGGCGCTGCTCCTCTTCCGATCCGACGAGCCTTCCGGCGGCGAGCGCGACGTCGGCGAACGAGCAGAGCGGGATGATCGGAACGACGAACGCGAGCCTCGGCTCGACGGTGGCCAGGAGGCTCGCCGTGAAGCCGCCGAGGCTCATGCCCATCGCCCCGACGGCGCGCGCACCGCGGAGCTCGAAGAAGCTCACCAGCGCACGAAGGTCACCGATCGCCTGACGGAACGCTTCGTTGGTGAACCTCGGATCAGAGGACGGAAAGCGCGGCCCGGAGCCGGGCTGCGCGCGACAGCCGTGGAACGGCAGGACGAAAGTCGCCACGTCGACGCCGCGATCGCAAAGCCACCGGATGGGCCAGACGCGCTCTTCGAGGGCGTGATGGCCGCCGCGGTAACCGTGGATCAGGATGGCGGCGGGCCGGTGCGTGCCGTCGCCGAGGTACAGGCGCGCAGCGGCTTCGTGGTTCTCACGCGTGGCTGCGAAGCGCTCGGTGAGGTCGGGGCAGAACGTAGCGACGCGAGAGGGCCAGCGAGCATCGCGGATCGTCGCCTTTCCTTTGGCGAGGCTCATCGCTCCGACCGTCGTGAGCCGCGGCTCGGCCGGTAGGGCCGGGCCGAAGAAGCCGTCGATGTCGTCGAGACCGGCCTTGCCGTAGAGCTCGTCGATAGCGGTCAGCGCGCGGACGCGCTCTTCATGTCCGAGCGATTCTGCTCGTGAGCGGCCGCGCGCGCTCGCGCTGCGTCCGGTGATGGCGCGCGCGACGAGCCGGTCGAACGATGCGGCGATCGGAGCGGTCACGCGGCCGAGCATCGAACGAGCTTAGCAGCCCAAAGCGGGCCTACTTGTCGGTGGCGATCCGGAAGCCGGGATCGCCGTCCTTCTTGCGCGGCGGGCGCCCGAAGCGCTTGATGTACTCGTCGCGCGACCGAGGCCAATCGTCACCCTCGCTGTCGTACTTCTTTTCGTACTCCTCGCGCGTCTTCGGCCAGTCTTCTTCGCCGGTGACGCCGGGTTTGCTACCTGCTTGAGCCGGCGGCGGCGGCACCGGCGGTGCGTGCGGCTGTCCCGGGTGTGCGGCCCCGGGAGCGTTCGCCGATGCCTGAGGCGCGTTCGGGTCGATGGCCTCTTGTGCCTTCTTGCCCCAGGTCTGCAGCTCTTCACCAACGAAGGTCGCCACATTCGAAGCCGCGCGCACGATCTCGCGCCCGGCGTCGTCGACCGCCTTGGTGATGCCGCCCGACTTCGACGTCTCTCGCTTGAGCGCTCCGGCGACGCTCTCGGCCGCGCGAAACAGCTCGTTAAAGCCGCGGCTCAGCGATTCCTTCGCCTTCTCGGTGGGCTTCTTTTCTTCGGACATGGCAGGCCTACAAACTGCGGCTGCCGGAGGCCCAGCGCAAGGCTCATTCGCCGGGAGAACAGCCCCTCAGGCTGCGTGTGACCGTTCGGAGCCGGCCACGGTGACCCGGTTGCGGCCGCCTTGCTTGGAGGCGTAGAGCGCCGTGTCGGCGGCCTTGAAGAGCGAGTCCCACGTGGCGCCCGCTTCGGGGAAGGTCGCGATCCCGACCGAGCAGGTGACGTTCAGTGTCGTGCCCCCACCGGGCCCGCCTGCGACGAAGGTCGTCCGCTCGAGCTCCTGCCGGACGCGCTCGCCGAGGAGCCGCGCCCCGGCCTCGTCGGTCTCTTCGCAGATGATGACGAACTCTTCACCTCCAAAGCGCGCGACCGAGTCGGTCGACCGCTTGGCGCGCCGGAGGATGTCGCCCAGGCCTCGGATGATGATGTCGCCGACATCGTGACCGTGGGTGTCGTTCACCTTCTTGAAGTGATCGATGTCGGTGACGAGGACCGCCATGCGGCGGCCGAATCGCTTCGCCGAGTTGAGCTTCTGCTCGGCGACCTCGAGCATCGCGCGCTTGTTGAGGAGGCCGGTGAGGCCGTCGGTCGTCGCGAGCTCTTCGAGGCGCCGCACGAGCCGCGCTCCCTCGAGCGACACGGCCATGTGGCTCGCGAGCACCTCGAGCGTGCCGCGCACGGCGTCGCCGAACGCCCCCCGGCGCCGAGAGCCGAGGACCAGCGTGCCCAGCGGTCGCTCGTGCGCGACCAAGGGCAGGACGAAGATGCTCGGCATGCTCGGCGGCGCGAGGTGCCGCGTGAAGACGACCTGCTTCTTCTCGTCGTAGGCCCCTCGGTACGGCAGGGGGTGGCGGTTCTCGAGGGCCATCGAGACGAGGCCCGTGTTCTGCCGGAAGCGGTTGCCGGTCTTCGCGGTGCCGTCGCCCTCATCGAAGTCCCCGCTCGTCGCGCGGATCTCGTGCGTCCGTGTCGTCTCGTCGAACAGCGTGAGCGCCGCGTAGTCGACGCTGGTGATCTCGCGCGCGCTCTTCACGCCGGCCTCGATGACCTCGGGCTCGGTCTTCGCGGCCCCGAGCGTCTCGGCCGCGCGGTAGAGCTTGCCCTGCTCCACCTTCGCGCGCTCGAGCTGCAAGAAGACACGCTCGTTATGAATTGCGCGGACCGCGTAGCGGGCCGCCTCTTCGAGCATCGCCTCTTCGCGAGGCGTGAAGGGCCGTTCGGCAATTCGATCGGCGACCAGGAGCCCGCGCACGCGCCCGTGCTCGTGGACGGGCACGACGCAGATGCTCTTCACCGGGCAATCGCCCGCGTAGTACGGCAGGTTGTAGCCGGGCTTCAGGTCCGAGAGGCTGAGCGCGCCGCCTTGCGAGAGCGCCGCGCCGAAGACGCCGTCGCCCGCGAGGAACGGTCCGTCGACGATGTCGGGCGCGTCGGAGACGAGCTCGCTCACGCGAAGGTGCGTCCCCGCGTCGTTCTTCCAGAGGAGCATCGCGGTGTGCAGGCCCAGCGTCTCTTGGACCAGGCGGAGGGCGAAGAGCACCGATTGGTGAATTTCCTCGACGCCCGAAAGGATGAGGAGGTTCTCGTCCTCGTCCGGCCGCGCCGCCTCTTTGCCGCCGGGCGTGCCGAGGAGGCGGAAGCTCCGGGCTTCGGTGCGCACGCGCTCGATCTCTTCGCCGAGGCGCGTCGTCGACGCGCTGCGAAGGCGGGCGACCTCGGTCCTCAGGACGGCTGCGTTGAGGCCGGTGAAGATCACCATGAACGCCGCGTGCGGGGCGACGCCGAACGGGTTCATGTCCCCGGTTGCGACCGCGTGGATCGAGAAGTCGAGCCCGATCCCGAGCGCGAGCGCCGACAGGGCGGCGAGGGGCCGCGCGAACGCGCTCACGACCGCGAGGCAGACGAAGACCGCCGGGTAGGTGTCGCCGGCGAGCGAGCCGTCGGCGCGAAGCACCAGCCAGTAGGTAGCGACCATCGCGAGCGCGCCGAGCTCGAGCTCGGCCAAGAACCCCGGGTCCTTGCCTCGGACCAAGCGCGCGACGCCGCGCGCGAGCGCTATCGCGAGGACGACGCCGAGCGGCACCGCGTAGATCGCCGGCCAGGGGCTCACGGCGTCGAGCACGACCGCGGCAGCGAGACCGAGCGCCGCGGCCAGCACGGCCGCACCGCGGAGGGCTCGGCGCAGGGTCAGGGCGGCTCGGACGAGCGGCGTCATCTGAAGCACGCGGCTACCATCACCGCTGCATTCCGGACCAATTCTCCGCACCGTCAGGTGCGGAAACATAAGCAATGTTCCCGTGTGTCGAGGGCCTCTGAAGCAGTGAGCTCAGCGGCTAAACGATTCACTCCGCCGCGATGGACCGGTATCCTCCATCGGTCGTGGACCTCGCGGCGGGGACCTTCGTCACTCCTTCCGTAAGGCTGGTTCGGCGTCTGCGCCGGGGCGGCATGGGTGAGGTGTGGATCGCGGACCACCTGTCGCTCCGCACCCAGGTCGTCGTGAAGTTCCTGGGGCAGGACGCCGACAACCCCGCGACGATCGCGCGCTTTCAGCGCGAGGCGGCAGCCGCCGCTCAGGTGAAGAGCCCGCACGTCGTGCAAACGCTCGACTTCGGCGTCGCACCCGGCGGCATGCCCTTCATCGTGATGGAGCTGCTCGAGGGACAGGACCTTGCGCAGACCCTCAAGGGGCGCACCCTGTCGCTCGCCGAGGTCGCGCACGTGGTCGAAGGCGTTTCGCTCGCGCTCGCGAAGGCGCACGAGCGCGGCATCGTCCAT
Source organism: Polyangiaceae bacterium (assembly GCA_041940405.1). Classification (GTDB taxonomy): domain Bacteria; phylum Myxococcota_A; class Polyangia; order Polyangiales; family Polyangiaceae; genus Xiheicaenibacterium. Next base: position 35,681 of record JBGTSH010000057.1, on the reverse strand, counting down.
CGCGACATCAAGCCGGCGAACATCTTCCTCTGCGACGCCGGCGGCGGCCTCCCGTTCGTGAAGGTCGTCGACTTCGGCATCGCGAAGGGCATCGACGATCACAACCCGGTCACGACGACGGGGGACGTGGTCGGCACGCCCGCTTACATGAGCCCCGAGCAGCTCCAGGGCGAGCGTGACGTCGATCACCGCACCGACCTCTGGTCGCTCGGCGTCGTCGCGTACCGGGCGGCCGTGGGGAGCCTGCCTTTCCAGGGCGAGAACGTCGCCGCGGTGGCAGTCGCGGTGCTCTCGGCTCCGCTGCCGCGGCCTTCCGCCAACCAGCCGGGATTGCCCACTGGGTTCGACGCGTGGTTCGCGCGCGCGTGCTCGCGCGACCGCCGCTACCGCTTCGGCTCGGCCCGCGAGATGGCCGAGGTGATGTGGGCCGTGGTGCAAGGCCGCGCTCCGATCGTCGCGAGCGTGCCGCCGGCACCCATCTCGACGCCGGGGTTCGTGCGCTCGGGTGAGGTGCCGGCCGTCGTCGAGCCCACGGGCACGACGCGTGCGACCTCTCTCGTCACCGGGGCGCCGCGGCAACAGCAATCATCCGGTCTGCTCGCCGCTCTCATCGGCGTGCTCGCCGCCGTCGTCGTCCTCGGCGTCGTCGGCGTCGCCGTCATCGCGCCGCGCATCCGTGCGGGCGGCATGCACTACGGAGACGGCAGCGCCGCCGCGCCGGGCGGCCGGCCCGCCGAGACCGAGAACCAGCTCGACGCGGCAGCCGCTGCGATTCCAGCTTCCGATTCCGGCGCCGCGCTCGACGCTACGCCGGCCCCCTCGGCGTCGGCGAGCGCAGCGTCCACGTCGTCTGCGCAGCCCGCCCTGCCGGTTTCTCCCGGCGGTCGCGTTCCCACCGGCAGACCCGCGCGACCGGGCGCGACCAAGAAGGCCGATCCTGATCCGAATGACCTCGGTTTCTAGAGCCCTCGTCTGCGTGCTGGCGCTCGCCGCCGTCATGCCCACCGCGATCCCGGTCGCCGAGGCGCAGAGCCCAGCGGCCCAGAAGGAGACCGCGCGCGGCCTCGTGCTCGCCGGTCGAAAGAAGCGCCAGAGCGGCGACGGCAAAGGAGCGCTCGCCGATTTCAAGGCGGCGTGGTCGCTCGTGAAGAACCCGACCACGGGCTTCGAGCTCGGCAAGCAACAGGTCGAGATGGGCCTCCTGGTCGAAGCGCGCGATACCTTGCTCGAGGTCGGCCGGCTCCCGGTCGAGGACGCCGAGCCGCCGGTCCTCCGAAGAGCGCGCGACGACGCCAAGGCGCTGGCCGAGGAGATCGCGCCGAAGATCCCATCGCTCAAGGTCGTCATCGTCGGGGCGAAGCCGGGCCCGCTCGACGTGACGGTCGACGACGTCGGTATGGATCCCGAAGCCCTCCGCCAGCCGCTGAAGCTCAATCCCGGGATCCACAGCGTCGTGGTCCGCCAAGGGGAGACCGAGCGCCAGGCCGAAGCGATGCTCTCCCGCGGCGAGACCCGCGAGCTCGAGATCGATCTGAGCGCGAGCGGCGCCGACAAGAAGACAGACTTGTCATCCTCTCCCTCTGGCGGCGACGTCCGAATGCCGCATTGGATCACCTGGGTCGGCCTCGGCACCGCCGTGGTGGGCGGCGTGATCGGCGGCGTGACCGGCGGCATCGCGATCTCGAAGTCGAACGAGGTGGCGGCGGGGTGTCCCGGCGGCCGATGCCCGCCCGCCCTCCACGAGACGCTCGATGAAGCGAACGCGATGGCCATCGGCTCGACCGTCGCCTTCGCCCTCGGCGGCGCCGGGCTCGGGGTGATGATCGTCGGGTTCTTCTTGCCGACAGATACGGCCGCACCGGCGTCCGCATCGGAGGACGTCTCGGTCGCGCCTGCGCTCGGGCCCAACTTCGTCGGTGTATCGGGTGGCTTTCGATGAAACCGGAGGGCGAGGTGCGAGTATGCGAGCACCGAGACCGAGGTAGGCACCGACTGACGGCGCAGCCGGAGGGAGCGCAATGAAGCCGGCGACCTTCGTCGGTGCGATCGGGGTCGCGGCGCTCGCGTCCGCGTGCAACCTGATCACCGGTCTCGACGGCTACGAGAAGGTGTCCTCGGGCGGCGGCGGCGGCGGCGGCGGCGGAGGGACGGGCGGCGCGGGTGGCTCTCCTCCCACGCTCTCGCAGATCATCGACGCCACCGCCGGACCGACCGGGACCTGCATCGTGACCGCGGAGCTCGAAGCGTACTGCTGGGGACGCTACCCGGGTCGCGACGGTCTCTCGTTCTCGCTGAAGCCCGTGCGCGCCGACCTCACCGGCAAGGTGCTCTCGATCGTCATCGGCGCCAACCATCGCTGCGCGCAAGTGGGTGAGATCGACGCCGACGGGACCAAGCTCGTCACCGAGCTCTGGTGTTGGGGCGACAACGACCGCGGCCAGCTAGGCACGGGTAGCGGCCCGCCGAGCCTTCGCCCGGTGAAGGTGCAGGGCGTCGACTCGATCGTGTTCGACCGATGGTCGGCGGGCCACTCGCACGTGTGCGCTGCGGAGAACAGCGGCGACGCTCGCCTCTACTGCTGGGGCGCCAACAACTGGGGGCAGGCGGGTACCGGCGACACCGTCGATGTCTCGGTGCCGGCCCTGGTCGCAGTTCCCGACGCCGGAGCAGGCGGCGGAGGGGTGGGCGGCGAAGGCGGCGGTGCGGTGGGAGCCGCGTCATGGAACGGCATCCTCACCGCCGGGACCTACCACTCCTGCGCGATCGTCAACCGCGGCGCGATTCAGGAGACCTATTGCTGGGGTCGCAACGACCGCGCGCAGCTCGCCCAGGATCCGACGGACGTACCGATGGCGCTCGAGCCGATGCGTGTCGACGACTCGCAGGCCCTCCTCGACAACTTCGGCCACTTCGACCGGGTCTTCGGGGGCGGCGAGCACACGTGCGCGCGAGCCCAAGATGATGACAAGCCCATTTACTGTTGGGGCGCGAACCTCGACGGTCAGCTCGGCGACGGCACCACTTCGGCGTACCGCGCGGCGCCGAAGCGGGTGACCTTGGGTCCCATCAACTCGATGTATTTGGGCGCTCACCACACCTGCGCTTCCTTCGGCGAGGCGACGACGTTCTCGGTGCAGTGCTGGGGCGCGAACGATCTCGGTCAGATCAACCTCGAAGCGACCGACTACCAGGCTTCGGCGGCACCGATCCTCTTCGGTGACGCAGTCGGCTTCGCCACGCAGAAGGCAGACCACGCCTGCGCCCAAAAGTCCGACGGCAGCCTCTGGTGCTGGGGCGCCAACGAGAGCGGCCAGCTCGGCACCGGCGCGACGAGCGCCTTCGAGCGTAGCCCGCAGCTCGTCTACTTGCCGTAGCCTCTCTGTCGGCTCCTTTGCGACTCGGCCTGCGGCTCCAGCTCCTGCTCGCGCTCGGCGCGCTGCTCGTCGTCGCGTTCGTGCCGCTGTACTTCGCGGTCGCGAGCATCGCCGAGGCTTCGCTCGCGTCGGCGCGGCGCGGCGCCGCACGCGATCTCGGACGTGCGGTTGCGGGTCACGTCCTCTCGTCCGCCGAGCGCGGGGACGTCCCGGGCCTGTTGGAAGCGCAGCTGTCCGAGGGCGGCGTCATCGCGATCGCGCTCTACGACGCGGAGGGCAACCGCTCGAGCGAGGCCGGGGCCACCGCCTCGTTGCCTCCGCGCGTCACGGCAGGGCGCGAGGTCTCGCAGGTCGTCGAAATGCCCGGGACGGGTCCCGCGCTCCTGGTCATCGTGCCGCGAGGCGAGAGAAGCTGCGCGATAGCGATCACGCTGCACGCCGCGAGCGGTCGCGCACCGCTCGTTCGTCTCGTGGGTCTCTACACGGGCGTCGTCGCGCTCGCGCTCTTGGTGTTCGCGTACCTCGCGATGACGCGCCTCGTCGTTCGACCCGTCGAGGCGCTCTCCAACGCCGCCGGCCGCGTCGCGAGCGGAGGCCGCAGCCTGGAGATGCCCCAGGTGGGCGCAGCCGAGCTGCGTGAGCTCGCGGCGAGCCTGCGAGAGATGACCGAGCGTCTGCTCGCGGACGAAGAGGCGCTTCGAGGGAAGGTTCGAGAGCTCGAGACCACGACGCACGAGCTCGCGAGCGCGCAGGAGACGCTCATTCGCTCGGAGCGGCTGGCCAGCGTCGGGCGCCTCGCCGCCGGCATGGCCCATGAGATCGGCAACCCGCTCGCGGCCCTCCTCGGGCTCGAGGAGCTCTTGATGGCGAGCGATCTTCCTCCGGAAGAGCGGCGCGACGTCCTCGTTCGCATGAAGCGCGAGACCGAGCGCATCCACAGGGTCTTGCGCGATCTGCTCGCGTTCTCCAGGACCAAGACGCCCGAGACCGCCGAGCAGGGGCGGGCAGACGTAGGCGCCGTGCTCGCGGAAGTGCTCGCGCTGCTCGGTCCACAGAAAGAGATGCGCGACATCGAGATCGCCGCCGAGGTCCCCTCGGCCGTCCCGGCCGTCGCGATCCCGCCGGAGCGGCTCCAGCAGGTCCTCCTCAATCTCCTGCTGAACGCAGCAGACGAGGTGCCTCGCCCCGGAGGGAAGGTGGGTGTGAGCGCGATAGAAGATGACAAGTTTGTCGTTATCGAGGTGGACGACAACGGTCCCGGGATCGCCAAGAGCGCCCGCGACAAACTGTTCGAGCCGTTCTTCACCACGAAGGAGGTCGGCAAGGGCACGGGCCTCGGGCTCGCCGTGTGCCGCGGAGTGATCGATGCCGCGGGCGGCACGATCGCCGCCGGCGAGAGCCCCTGGGGCGGCGCTAAGTTTTCGATACGGCTGCCGCGCGCTTGAGAGCTCGTCCGCGCTCGGCCTCGGCGCTGTTCAGCGCGGACTCGGCGACCGCCAGACCGCGTTCGGCGACGCCGAGCGCGGAGCGCGCCTCGGCGAGCGCAGCCCTCGTCGCTGCGAGCGCGCGCTCCGCGGCTGCGACCTCGGCGACTCGTGTGCTCTCTTCTGCCAGCGCAGCGTCGATCGCGGCGCGCACCGACGCGACGGCGGATCGCGCGTCGTCTCGGGTTTGAAGGGCTGCGTCGCGGGCTACGTTCGCCGCTTGGAGCGCGGCCTCCGCCTCCTCTACCAGTCGCTTCCTCTCGGCTTCTCCGTCGATCGCCGGCGGCGCTTGCTTCGCCGGCGCTTCGGGCGCCTCATCGCCCGGCCCTTCGAACGACGCGTCGTCGCCCGCCTCCATCAGCAACGCAGCGACTTCTTCCACAGTCGGGGGATCGAGCTCCTTCGAGAGGCGCCCCGCCGCGGCGCCTCGCCAACCCCCGGTCGTCGAGAAGGTCGTGAGCGTCGTCTCGATGCGCTCGATCGCCGGTATCGATGCAGGCGTCCCCGCTCCCTCGAGGAGGCCCTGGGCCCGTTTCACCAACGTCGCGATCGCTTCGCGCTGCTCGCGCTCCGCCGAGAGGACGCGTTTGCGTCCGTCCGCGCCCTGCGTGACACCCGCGCGCATCGCAGCACGCAACCTCGCGCCGATCGGGACCAGTCGCTCCAGCTCGGTCTTCGCCTCGCGCGCGAGCTGGTTGATCGCCCACGCCGCCGCCGTCGGCTTGGCGATCGCGGCGACCGCGGTCGCGGCGTCCTTCTTTCCTTCCTTGCGAAGCCTGGTCGCGATCTCTTTGCGGACCTCGAGGAAGCGCGCGAGCGGCGCGGCGTAGAGCGCGTCGAGGTCGGCGTCGTCGATCACGGAGGCGACTTCGGTTTGGCCGAAGACGAAGGCAGCGCCTTGCTCGACTCGGCGGGATCGAGCACCTCGAAGCCCTCGGGCGGCTCGTCGAAGCAGAGGCTGTCGACCCCGAACCACAAACCGCCGTCCTCGAACCTGGCGGTCTCGCCACCCATGAAGGCGTTCCTCGCGACCGACTTCACCTTGCCCGTCTGTCCGTCGGATGCCTTCCCGCGGAGACCCACGAGCTTCTTGGCGCGGAAGGTCGGCAGATCGCCCGGCGGAAAGCTCACCCAATCCCGGCTGTGGTAGAAAATCTGCGTTCCGTCGGCGTTCGTGGGGCCTCGGCGGGCGACGCATGCTCCGTCCTCGGCTCGGTAGAGGACGAGGTCATCGGTCGGCTCCGCCTCGGGGGCGACTGCAGCCACGGCGACGAAGCCAGCGCAGCTCGCCACGGGTGCCACGAGCGCGAGCGCTGCGAGCAGCCACGAAGAGTGTCGCCGGTGCTTCACGAGCGCCTTGGCGTGTGCGTTCACTTGCGCGAGCAGGCTGTCGGCGGCGTAGACCCCCGCCATCACGGCGCCTTGCATCACGTCCGGCCGGATGACGTTGTCTGCTTGGCAGTACTTGCACCTGACGACAGCCTGCCGGCTGAGGTCGACTGCGGGCAGATCGGCGCCGCACACGTGGCAACCCGGGGGTGCTCCGGGGACGGCCGGCGGTACGGCGGCGCACGCTTGCTCGAGCTTCGCTCTCGTCTTCTTGAGCGCGTAGCTGATGAGCCCGCCGACGAGGAGGATGAAGATCGCCGGGCCGAGAAAGAAGGCGGCCTGCCCGACGTCTTCGGAGTTGCCTTTTCGCAAACCGAAGAACATGAGCGATCCGCACCCCGCAAACGGTGCGACCAGGATCGCGAACAGACAACCGATCCCTCCGCCCGATCGAGCCCCGGCGCCGATGCGCTGCTGTGCCCACCCGAGCTGGCGTCGTCGCGCATCGACCGCCCACAGGGCTTCCCGCGCGGCGTACAGACCTTCACGAACGTTCGGCTCGGGCGCGCCGGCGTACCTGCACCCGGCGCACGTCATCCAGTCCGGGCTCGCGAGCGACACGCGCGTCGGAGCGCCGCACTGGGGACAGCTGATCGCCGGCACGACGCTCTATGCGACCGGGACGGGCCCGAAGCGCGTTTCGTGATCGCCCGTAGCTTTGTCGAGGCCCACGGTGCGCTTCTTCACCTCGGCCTCGGCGTCGTGGCGGACCCCATGAGGGAGGAGGCGCATGTTGAGCTCGCTCGCTCCGGACTCGATGAGCCGCGCGGCCACGCCCGCCTCGATGATCGCGAGGGTGCGATCGAGACGCGTCTCGGCGGCCCAGTAGTCGCGAAGTCGCCCCTCGAGCATGCGCGTGTAGTCGTCGAGCCGCTTCGCCGCACCGTAGACGGCGGGGTCGTTGATCTTCGTCGGCTGCTTGCTTCGCAAGGCGGAGAGAGCATGCACCCGGAGGGCGCCACGGTGCAAGCTCTGCCCCCAAAAACTCGGCCGCCCGCGCCGTGCCCACTACCCTGAACGGCAGTGCGCCGCGTTCTCTCGACGACCTTGCTCGGTGCGATGGCCTGCTCGGCCGTCCTCTCGGCGGGGTGCGATCGGTGGAACGCAGACTACAGGCCCAAGAAGGACGGCCTCGACCCGGACATCATCCGGCTTCTCAACGAGAAGGATCCGTCACTTCCTGCGCGCCGCGCCGAGCCGGAGCCCGTTCGATCGAGCCTCTCGGTCTACGCCAAGGCGCGCTTCGTCTGGATCCGTCCACGGCCCAAGGAAGGCGAAGAGTGGCTCGGGTACCTCACGCTCGGGCAATCGGTCCGCGTGCGCGGCGAGCGCAGCGACTTCGTCGCCGGGAGCGGATCGACCTGCGAGACGTGGGTTCCGGTCGAGCCCAAAGGCTGGGTCTGCGTCGGCCGCGACGCCACGCTGGATGGCAGCGACCCCGTATATCGCGTCCTGGCCGCGCACAAAGCTCGGGTCGATACGCCTTGGCCTTTCGACTACGCGCGCTCCCTCGAGGCGCCGCGTTACCGGACCCTGCCGACCAAGGACGATCAGATGCGCCGCGAGGGCTCTCATCTCGCGCGCCTCGAGCGGGCGAAGAAGGCGAAGAGCAAGGACGAGATCCGCGGCTTCGATCGGAACCTCGCCGACGCGGATCTCGGGCTCACCGGCGAGCCGGCGCCCGCGGCGTTCAGCGCACCTCCTACCGTTCTCGAGGGGGACGACGACATCCCGTTCGGCTCGACGGTGGCGTACGGCTACGAGTTCGATCACGAGGGCCGCGCGTTCGTCCTCACGGCCGATCACGGCGTCGTGCCCCTCTCGAGGCTCGCCCGCTATCCGCGGTCGGACTTCCGCGGCGTCGAGATCGCAGAAGGAAGCCGCCTCCCGGGGGTGTTCTTCCGCAAGGGCGATCGCCCGCGCTACGCGATGGATAAAAACGGAACCGTCATTCGATCCGAAGGAACGCTGCCGTCGCGTAGCTTCGCCGAGCTCACCGAGAGACGCGTCGAGCAGGCCGGGCACGTCTATCTCGAGACCAAGCTCGCCGGCCTCTGGGTCGACGAGCGCGACGTCTTCGTCATCGAGGGACGCACGAACCCGCCGTCCAAGCTCCCCAAGCAGGGACGCGGGAGCTGGATCGAGGTCTCGACGATCGGCGGCTGGCTCGTCGCCTACGAGCGCGAAAAGCCGGTGTACGCGACGCTCATCTCTGCGGGCCGCGGCGACATGCGCCCGGACAACACGATGATCGAGGCGTCGGCGACGCCGAACGGCACCTTCGCCATCGACACCAAGCTGCGTGCGGCGAGCATGCGCTCGGAGAACCGTCCGGGCCGCGTCCACGCCGAGGTCATGTTCACGCAGGTGTTCGAGGGCGCCTTCGCGCTTCACGGCGCCTACTGGCACGACGAGTTCGGCGACCGGAAGAGCGCCGGCTGCGTGAACCTCTCGCCGATCGACGCGAAGTGGCTCTTCGACTGGACCGAGCCGCGCTTGCCCGATGGTTGGCATGCGATGACCGCCCGCGCCGGCGAGGGCGCGACGCTCGTCGTCATCCATCCCTAGAGCGAGCTCTCAGATGTGAACGTCGATGAGGATTGCGCCGGCGCTCAGCGGGTTCTGCTCGCTGTCGACCGTCGCTCCGCTGCCCTCGGCGGTGCAGCCGGCGACCGTTTCGCAGACGGTGCTCGCACTGCCGTCGGCGCACCCGCAGCCGTAGTCCATCGACCCGGCACCCGGCTCCTTCACCAGCGTGTCGAAGTAGTACTCGCCGACCACCAGATAGGATTTGTCTTCGAGCTCGGCCTGGGTGTCGCAGAAGCCCTGCGAGTCCGTCGGCTGATCGTCGTGGTAGCAGTCGAGCGGCATCTCGCTGAAGTCGTAGAAGACCGGCACCCAGTCGAACGTCCACTGTGCGCCGGGCTCGAGCCGCATCATCTTCTCGGTCGGACAGTCGCCGTTGCACGCGACGGGCGCTTCTTGGTAGTCGCCGCAAGTCGGTACGCACGCCTGCGGGTCGAGCTGGACCGTCATGTTGCCGTCTTCGTAGAGGGCGAACTCCGGCCTGAGCTCGCAGGCCTTCTCGGGGAGCCGGACGTAGACCGTGATGTCCCGGTTGTTCACCCAGGTGACCGGGATCGTGCTCGGCGAGGCGTTTGCGAAGTCGTCGCACGAGTCGCGGCTCGGCCCGTCGCTGCCGTCCTCACCGCCTTCGCCGTCGTCGTCGTCGCCGTCGAGGGTCTCTGCGCATGACGGCGAGAGCACCGCCGCGCCCGCGGACAGCGCGAGCGCGACGAGGCCGCGTCCCCAGAGGCTCACAGGCTTCCGGAGATCGCCTCGGCGCTCGAGACCTCGAACTTGCCGGGTGCTTCGAGCGCGAACGCGGTCACGACGCCGTTCTCGATCACGGCGGCGTAGCGCTGGTTGCGGATGCCCATGTTGGCGCCCATGAGGTCGAGCTCGACCCCGAGAGCGCGCGCGAAGTCGGCGTTGCCGTCCGCGATCATCGTGACCTTGCCGAACGCCTTCTGATCGCGCGCCCATGCGGCCATGACGAAAGCGTCATTGACCGACACGCAGGCGATCATGTCGACGCCCTTGGCCTTGAGCTCGCCTGCGCGCTCGACGTAGCCCGGCAGGTGCTTCGCCGAACAGGTGGGCGTGAACGCGCCCGGAACGCCGAAGAGCACGACGCGCTTGTTCGCGAAGAGCGCCTCGGTGGTCGTCTCTTCGCCGCCGCCGGTCTCGGCCGCAACCTTGACCTTCACGCTGGGAACCTTGTCGCCGACCTTGATCATGAGGCCGAGGTACTACGACGGCGCGCGGCCCGGAAGGGGGACGGCGCCGAGCTCGGCCCTGCCCACGAGGTCCGAGACCGTGACACCTTGCAGGTTGCGGTCCTTCATCGCGCGGAGGAGGCCCGGAAGGGCATCGAGACTGGTCGGACGCTCATCGGTACGCTCCGCCGCATCGTGCAGCAGCACGATCGCGCCGGGCTCGAGCCCTGGCACGATCCGCGAAAGGACGACGTCGGGATCGGGACGGCCGGCCCCGTCGAACGCCCGCGCGCTCCAGCCGACGACGCGCAGGCCGAGCTTCTTCACGGCGACTCGAATGCGCGGGCTGGTCAGCCCGACGGGCGGCCGAAAGATCATCGGCCGCTCGCCGACGAGCTTCTCGATGACGGCTTGGTTATGTTCGATGTCACGAACGATCTTCGGTTCGTGCCGTAGGTTCAGCAAGTAGTCGTGCTCGTAGCTGTGGAGGCCGATCTCGTGGCCGGCCTGGACGATCTCGGTGACGACCTCCGGGTGCTTTTCGACCTTGTGGCCGACGAGGAAGAACGTCGCCTTGACGCCCTCGGTGGCGAGCGCCCGAAGGACCTCACGGGTGTGCTCGGGGTGCGGACCGTCGTCGAAGGTGAGCGCCACCCTCGGTCGATCCGAAGGACCGCGCGAGACGACATCCACGAAGACCTCGAGGTTCAAGAAGCCGACGCCGAGGTTGACCACGATCAGGATCGCGAGCGAAAGGCCGAGGAGCAGCCACGGCGGCGCGGGCGCGACGAGCAGCGAGCCGATCACGAGGGCGTAGGCGAGGACCACCAACACCGCGAGCAACGCGCGCATCGGCGGCACGGCCGCTACCGTTTCGCCTTCTTCTCGGCGGCGGGCTCTTCTTCGCTCTCGTCGTCTTCGGCTGCGCCGTTCGCGCCGATGCGCGCCTTCTGTTTGGCGTCGGTGGCCACGCGCGTCTTCTCTTTCGACTCTTCACCCTCCGGCGCCGGCGTGTTGTCGGCGTCGTAGAACGCGCCGAGGACGCCGGCGACCAGCGCGAGCGACGTGATCGCGAGGCCGCCGAGCGTGCCGTTCGCCGCGACCTCTCCCAGGGACTGGTTCGCCTCGGTGAGCGTCCCGAGGTCCGCCGGGAAGGGCACGCCCAAGAAGCTGCGGGCGAGCCACATCAGCCCGGCGCCGACGAGGGCGCCGAACGCTGCTTTCAGGCCGGCCTCGATCCGCGCACCCTCTGCCCAGATGGGTTTGCCTGCGATGAGCCCGACGAGCGCGCCGGCAACCGCCGCCGCGAGGTAGGCGATCAGGGCGCCCGGAGCAGCGAGACCGGCCTTGGCCAACGCGAAGCCGAGCAGCCCGCCGACGATCAACCCCTTCACCAGCCCGATGACGAGCCGTAGCGCCATGTTCGCAGTTCTTCCTTGGCACGGCCGGGCTCACCCTTCAATGTGGGCAAGACGATATGACCCGGGCGACGACGAGCATACTCGAAGCCGGCTTTGTCCTTGCGCTCGGCGTGGTGGGCACGGCGTGCACGGCCACTACACCTTTGGCCACCGGGTACCCGATCGGGACCGAGCAGGCTCGGGCGATCGTCGAGGGGGACGCCGAGCGCGATCTCGAGTGTCCTCGAGAAGACATGCTCGTCAAAGAGCTCTGGGGCGGCCTCTGGGAAGCGCGCGGTTGTGGCCGGAAGATGCGGTACACGGCGAACTGCGACAGCATCCGCTGCGAGGTGCACCGCGAGGACGAAGCTGCCGTTCCCTTCAAGGATCGGCCCGAGCCTCAGGAGATGCCGCGGTGAGCGACGAGACCGAGGAAAAAGAAGCGCAGCACGAAAAGGACGCCGAAGCGTCGTCCCCGGAAGAGCCTGAAGAGAAGTCCGAGGAGAAATCCGAGGCGAAGAAGGACGACGAGGAGTCGCCCCCCGAGGACGAGCGGCCGCTCTTCGCGCGCACCTATCCTCGAACCCCCGAGGTAGACGCGCTCCTCGCCGCGTTCGAGCGCGGCAACTACGCCCGCGTCCGCGAAGAAGGCCCGGCCCTCGTTTCGCGCAGCGACGACCCCGAGGTGAAGCGCGCCGCCGAGGATCTGCTCCGGCGAATTCAGCCCGACCCCGTCAGCAGGGCGCTCCTCGCCGTCGCCGCTTTGCTGCTCGTGTTCTTCGTCTACTGGTACTTCGGGCATCACCACGAGGTGCCGAAGTGATCTCGACGAGGGCCCTCGTGCTTACCGCGCTGGCGCTCGCCGGCGGGGCAGTCGGTTGTGCCGGCGCGGACGGAGAAACGACGCCCGGCTGGCAAGGCGGCAAAGAAGGCGTCAAAGACGTCTCTTCCGGGACCGAGGCCGAGAAGCTGTTTCCGATGATCGACGGCCACATCTATCACTACAAGACCGAGCTCATCGGCGAAGGCCCGGCCGCTGGCGCGGGCGCGCTGATGATGAAGATGCACCGTTCGTCGTCGACGGCGGGTGAGCTCCGCAGGCCCGCCGGCGCGCAGCGCTTCGAGTACACGCCGGCAGGCATCGCAACCACGACGAAGGCCGGGGCGCCGGCGTTCCTCTTGAAAATGCCGCTCGATCCCGCGAATCGCTGGGTCGGCCCCCACGGGGGGCAGACACGGGTTGCAGCCACCGGGATCACGGCAACGACACAAGCTGGCACGTTCAAAGACTGCGTCTCGACCGTCGAGGAACGAGGGGGCGACGCGCCGATGCGCGTCAGCACCACCCTCTGCCCCGGCGTCGGCATCGTCGCCCTCGAGGTGCAGAGCGGCGCCGCGGTCGAGCGGGCCGAGCTCATTTACTACGGTCCCCCGGTGGACATCGGTCCAGAGGGCTTGAAACGGGTCGAGTGATGCCCCCTAGGCGGGCCTGTTGGCCCGAGTCCTGCTTCACGCGCGCGCGGACCCGGTGCAAGGAGACTCCGCCCGGCCCGCGCCCGGTCACCTGAGGAACCGCCAGTGAACTACTGGGAGTACATCCGCGTCGAAGACCTCCTCCGCCTCCAAGGCGGGATGGACGACGACGAGTCCAAGCTCGCGAACGACGAGGTGCTCTTCATCGTCGTTCATCAGGTCTACGAGCTCTGGTTCAAGCTGGTGATCCGCGAGCTCGTGAGCGCGCGGGACCTGTTCAACCAGAACCCGGTGCCGGATATGGCGCTGGCGGGTGCCACGCGGGCGTTTCGCCGGGTAACGACGATTTTCCAGCAAGCCGCGCAGCATTTCCAGGTGATGGAAACGCTGACGACGCGCGACTACCTCGGGTTTCGTGACTCGCTGACCGGCGCGAGCGGCTTTCAATCGGCGCAGCTTCGAGAGATCGAGATCCTCCTCGGGCTCGAGGACGAGAAACGCCTGCCGCTCGGCGTCGAGGGCTCCTACAAAGAGGCGCTCAAGGCGATGGACGGCAGCGCTTCGCCCGCGCTTCGGCGCGTCGAACGCCGCCTCGCGGACAAGCCGAGCCTGCGCGACGTCGTCTACGCCTGGCTCGCGCGAACGCCCGTCTCGGCCGACGGGCCTGACGCCTTCTTGCGGGCGGTGCTCGACTCTCACAAGTCGGAGATGGAAAAGCGTCTCGCGATCGTCGAGGAGCGCATGAAGCTCCCGCCCGCCGAGATGGAGCTCTGGAAGGCGCGCTACGACGCCGAGCTCGGCCAGGCCGAGCGCTTCCTCCTCGGACAGGACACGCCAGGCGAAGCGGGTGCGCAGCGGCGCAAAGTTCGCGCGGCCCTCGTGTTCCTGGAGAGCTACCGCGAGCTGCCTCGCCTCGCTTGGCCCCGCGAAGCGATCGATGCGCTGATCGAGATGGAACAAGCGATGATCGTCTGGCGGCAGCGCCACGCGCGCATGGTGGAGCGGGTGATCGGGCGTCGTACGGGGACCGGGGGATCGGCGGGCGTCGATTACCTGGACCAGACGGCGCTGAAGTATCGAGTGTTCGAAGATGTGTGGGCGGTCCGAACCCTGCTTCTGCGAAAAGGGGCGGTGCCACCCATCGACAACGCGGACGACTTCCGATTCCGCGTCGAGGACAAGCTGACGTGAACCCCTTCGTTCGACATTTCTTCCGGCTGGATCCCCGTTCGCTCGGCCTGTTTCGCATCCTCTTCGGCCTGACGCTCATCGGCGACCTCTCGTACCGGTGGGATCACATCCAGGCGTTCTACTCGAACGAGGGGGTGCTGCCGAACCACAACCACATCTTCAACCTCAAGCAAGCGGGCCAGCTCCTCTGGAGCGGGCTGCACGCCTTCTCGTCCGAGGGTGAAGCGTCGTTCGGCTTCTGTCTCATCCTGCTCTTCTACGCGCTCTTCACGATCGGCTACAAAACGCGCGCGTTCCACATCGTCTCGGCCGTGTCGCTCCTCAGCCTCGTGGCGCGCAACACGCTCACGAACGGCCCCGGCGACTACCTCGCGATCGCGATGTTGATCATGACGGCGTTCCTCCCGCTCGGGACGAGCTTCTCGGTCGACGCCGTCATCGCGACCGCGCGAAAAGCTCGCGAGACGCCCCACGAGAAGCTGAACGACCGGCGGACGCTGCCCGATGAAGACGGCGTCGCGGCGCTTCGCGCGCCCGGGTGGAGCCCGGTGTCGATCGCGGCGTTCGGCGTTCTCCTTCAGATCTCCCTCGTCATGCTCGCGCTCGCGATGAAGCAGACCGGCGCGTGGAAGGACGGCACCGGCCTCTCGAAGGCGCTGCACCACTACCTGTTCGCGAGCCCCACCGGCTTCGGCATGCGAGACAGCGCGCTCCTCGGTCCGCTCACCCGCGTCGTGTACTACGCCCAGTGGGCGGTCCCGCTTCTGCTGATCGTCCCGGTCGGTCGCGGGATCGCGCGCGGCGCCGCCGCGGTGCTCCTTGCCGTCCACGGGCTCACGTACGGGCTCCTGACCAACCTCGGCCTCTTCGGCTGGACCGTTGCTTCGTCCGCGGCGCTCGTGATCTCGAGCGACACTTGGAAGGCGTGGTTGACCCGCCACGATCCGAAGCGCGTTCGTACGGTCATTTACGACGCCGACTGCGGCGTGTGCTTCTTCCTCTGCCAGTTGCTCAAGCGCTGGGACTCACGCCGCCACCTGGTGTTTCAGCCCAACGATCACCGCGAGCGCCTCCTCGCCTGGGACGAGACGAAGCGCAAGGTGGTCAAGCGCGAGCTTCCGAAGGAAATCACCGCAGAGCTCGTCGACGACACGGTGGTCGCGGTGCGTCCCGACGGGACGTTCTCGACGCGCGCGACCGCCGCGGCAGAGATCTTCCTGGCCCTCCCCGGCTTCGGGCCGCTCGGGGCGTTCCTCCGCGTCCCCGGCATCTCGGCGATCGCCGACGCGCTCTACGGCGTCGTGGCGAAGCGTCGAACCTCGATCAGCATCGAGCTCGGTCTCGCCGCCTGTGGTGTCGAGCCGCCGCACGCCGACGACGGTCCGTCTGGGTACCGCGACGCACCGGACGGCGGCAAGCAGGTGGTGTCGGGGCTGGTCCCGCCGGCCCGTGCGATGCGCCGCCGAATCACCGGTGCCGCGCGAGAGGTCCTCGCTGCGGTGTTCCTCTTGTCGGTGTTTGCCCAGACGGTTCACCAGAATCAGCTCGCTTGGCCCGCACCGAAGGCCGCGTGGCTGGCGAACATTTCTTGGTGGTCTCGAACGATGGCCGACTGGTCGATCATGACGCCCGAGCCGGCGCAAGAAGACGGCTACCTCGTCGTCGACGGCTTCACCCGAGGCGAGGCTTCCATCGATCCGCTCACCGGTCGCGAGCCCAAGCTCGTGCCCGACGGCGCGTTCGACCTCGGCCCGATGTGGGCGGCGTACCTCGATCAGATCAGGCGCGAGGATCGCAAGCCCTTCGAAGCGGCGTTTCGAACGTACCTCGGCAAGCGCGGCCCGCGCTGGCCCGCCGAGGCCAACGAAGAGAAGCTGGCCGGCGCAGACGCCTACTGGGTGACCGCACCGGTCGCCGGCGACGCCGAGCCGGCGCGGCAGCGCCTCTTCCGTCATAGCCGAGGAGGACGCGTGTTCGGCGAGCTGGGCGCGCCCGAGCGCCCGAACCGCCGTCCGCTCGGCCCCAACGATCTCGACAAGCAGAAGGTGCCGAGGCTCAACCTTCCTCTGAAAACACAGGAATGACCCGGTTGGGTCGCGCTCGCGCGTTCCTGCGCGACCGCTACTTCTCCGTCGACCCACGAACGGCGGGCCTCTTTCGAGTGGTCCTCGGGGCGCTGCTCGCCCTCGACTGTCTTCGCCACTGGAGCGACGCGCGCCTGCTCTACTCGATCGAAGGCGTCTTTCCGAACGACAAGCACCTCTGGCAGCCGAGCAGCAACTACCTCTTCTCGGTCTTCCACGCATTTTCGACGCCGGCCGAGGTCCACGTCCTCTTTGCGCTCGGTCTTTTGTGCCACGTCGCGCTCTTCGTCGGCTACCGGAGCAGGCTCGCCGCGCTTCTCAGCTTCGTCTTCGTGACGAGCATGGATAGCCGAATCACGCTCGTCGAGAACGGCGGCTACGTCGTCGTCAACCTCGCGACGTTCTACGCTTGCTTCCTGCCGATCGGACGGCGCTTCTCGGTCGACGCGTGGCGCGCGTCGTGGAGGAGCGCCAAAGAGCGCACCGCTGCCGAGCTCGAGCGGTACGTAGCCCCTCCCGAATCGACGCGCCCGATCATCTCCGCGGCGATCGCGGTCGCGCTGTTCAACTTCGGGATGGTGTACTTCTTCAACGTCGTCAACAAGACGGGCCACATCTGGCGCAAAGGCGACACCGTCCACTTCGTCCTTCACATCGATCGGATGGTGACCGGGCTCGGCGTTTTCGTGCGCGAGACGATGCCGCATCCGGTGCTCGTCGCCTCGGACTTCTTGGTGCTCTCCGTCGAGGCGATCATCTTCATGTGCATCGTCTGGCCCGTCGGAAGAAAGGTCACGAGACCGGTCGCGATGATCCTCATCTTCGGGCTGCACGCGACGCTCGGAACGATGATGCGCCTCGGCCCGTTCTCGTGGTTCATGATCGGCTGGTCGACGCTCCTCGTCCTGCCCATCCACTGGTCGATGCTTCGCGCGCGGCGCGAGCGAAGGACGCGCGGTTGCGAGCTCGGCGTCGACGAGACATCGCCGCTCGCCGTCACGCTGGGTCGTGTGGTCGCTCGGCTCGACGCCTACGATCGCGTCCGCTTCGTCGCCGGGCCTGCGAAAGGCTTGCTCGCGCTCAAGAAGGGTGAGGACGACTACGACGGCGACGCTGGCGCTGTCGCATCGCGCGTCCTCGAGGCGCTACCGGCCGGGAGCTTTCTCGCGCGGCCGGCGGCGGCGCTCCTCCGCATGATGCGGCGGCACGAGCCATGGATCACACGTTTCTTCGGGCTCGATCTCGGTGAAGCGCCGCCCGCGCCGCCCGCGTCGCCGATCGCAGTGCGCCTCGGGATCGTTCCGCGCTTCTTTCGCGAAGCGTTCATGATCTACTTCGGCGCCTGCGTGGTCATGCAGCTCTGGATCGAGAACAAAGCGATCCCGAAGCAGCTCCCGCCGCCCGTGAGGCCGGATCAAAAGGTCCAACCTCACGAACAGGCGGCGCTCGACTGGATGAAACGCATCCTCGGGGGCGCGGTCATCCCGCTCAAGCCCGAGCCGACGCCGCAGTTCCTGCAAGCGACCATCACGTACCCCCGCATGACGCAGGGGTGGGGAATGTTTGCGCCCAACCCCATTCAAGAGGATGGGGTGCTCGCGATCGACGCGTACACCATCGACGGGCGCCGCATCGATCCGTTGACCGGGAAGGCGCCGGATCTCGATCTCACCGACTCACGCGGTGAAGGGCTGTCGCAGCTCCGCCAGGATTACGGCAATCGGATACGGCAGGATCGCAACTCGCGGTACCGCGAGGATCTCGCCGAGTACTTGCGGCATTGGCACGAGCGGACGGGACGCGCAGAGGACGAGCTCGTCGCGTTCGATGTGTATTGGGTCCGGGACAAGTGCCCGCCGCCGGGATCGACGAAGCCGTTCGGGGGAGAGGCGGTGCCGATTTTTACGTGGAGGAAGCAGGGATACGTGAGGCCGGAGGGGATGGAGGCGATACCGGCGGCGCCGAAGGTGAGGAGCGCGGAGTAGGGGTGGGGGCGGGGCGGCGCGTCGCTTTGCTCGCGCCGCGGGAGGTGACGGTTGGGTTGGATCGTGTGATCGGTGGGTTGGTGCGGCTCGTTGGGCGGTAGACTATCGCGGCCGTGGCGGATTCACCCGAGCCTCCGGCCGAGAAGGCCAAGGCGCCCGCGGTACCGAGCGGGTTCGCAGAGCTGCGGCGTGCGCACATGCAGTCGATCGCCATGGGCGCTGCATGGCTCGTGTTCGCTGTGTCCCTCGAGGTGGGGGTCCTGTCGAATCGAGTCCACATCTTTGCGGCGCTCTTGGCCTCAGTCGGGGTGGTGTTCCTCGCGCGTGGGGCGATTGGCCTGCGGCGTGGGCCCTACCCCTCGATGTTGACGCGATCGTTCAACCTGCTCCAGGCGGGTCGAACCGCCGAAGCTGAAGCGCTGTTGGATCGACTCGAGCAGTGTGACATTCACGACGTCGCGCGCGCTCGCGACTTTCAACGGGCGACGCTCGCGCTCCGCCGCGGACAAATAACGGAAGTGTTGCGTTTGTTGGGGGTGGTGCTCGAGCGCAAAGTGGGCGTCGGCGAGGGCATGACCGCAGTGGTGCAGCATGCCGAAGCCAGGGCGCTGCGCGCTTGGGTCCGTGCGGCGTCCGGCGACGTCGACGGCGCTCTCGCGGACTGTTCGGCGGTGCGCGGGTCCTCGCTGAGTCCGCCCTCCGCTCTGGCTCGAGCGGCGCTCGCAGACGCGTTGGTCGCGGAACGCCGGGGGGATCGCAAGGCGTTGGCGATGGTGCTGGCGCGCGACCGACGCTCGCTTTCCGCTGGCCTCGACCTGCACGAGCGCTCCGTCGTTCGCGCCCTTCGGCGTCTCCTCGGCGCAGGATCGAGCAGTGTGTATCGGATCGCAGCGAGCTCCGCGCCGGCTGACGGCTCGAGGTCCGATTGGCTCGAGCAAGTCGCACCGAGGCTACGTGACCATGGTCCGCGTGCCGTCGTCCGCGACGCGACCTCCATGCCGGTGCCGTGCCTCGTGAGCTCGCGGGCGAAAGCCGATCCGAGCGCACAGTCCAGGGAGCTTCCGAGCAAGGGCTCCGGTAACGTGCTCCTCGGTTACGTCATCAGCGGGGCTGCCGCCGTCGGGGTGCTGCAGCTGGCGTTTGGCGGGCGCGGTACGCTGCAAGGCACGCCATCGGTATCGGCGTTCTTCGCCGCACATTGGGGGATCGTACCGGCACTCGCCGCCGTCGCTGGGATCGCATGGGTCCTCGCAAGAACCCGCAAACAGGTCCGCCGGTTGACCCAGCTGGGGCACGCCGTTTCGGTCGGCGACGATGTCGATACCGAGCTCGAAGCCCTCTCACGGTCATCCAACCAGTGGGTTGCTGCCTGTGCAGAGATGCTTCGTGCGTCGGTCGCGGAGCGCCGCGCCGACTTCTCGGCCGTGCTCGATCACGTCAGGCGCGCACGCTACTTCGTCCGGAGTGAGACGATGCGACCGCACGCGGGTCCGGTCCTCGCACCGACCCTCACGGTGCTGCGTGCCGAAGCCCTCGCAGCGATGAAGCGGAAGGACGACGCTGCGGAAGAGCTGGAGACGCTGCCGGCGGATTACTTGCTTCTCGATCGAGCGCGCTTCTCCGTGCACCTGACCGCGCTCGTTGCTGAAGGCGATATCGAAGCGGCCGGCCGGCTCGTTCGCGCGACCTCGCCTGAGCTCTCGGTCGGGCCGCGGGACGAGATCGTGCGCGATCTGGTTCTCGTTGCGACGGACTACGACAACGCCGAAGCCGAGCTGGCTCGCTTGCGCATGGAGCTTCGTGAGGATGACGAGACGCGAGCGTGGCTGCAGCGCGTTTCGCCCCAGCTGCTTGCGGTGGTCGAGCTCGCGGATGTCGAGGACGCAGAGGAGGACGGGGACGAGGAATTCGATGCGGAAGCCGAGGCCCAGGCCGAAGCGCTCGAGCACGAGAAGGCGCGATCCTCATGACGGCCCTGCATCAGATCCTTCGGCACGTCGAGCTCGTGCGCGACAAGGTCCCGGACTGGAAGGCGTTCCCGTTCACGATTCCGGCGGTCGCCACGCTCGATCGGCTGGAGCTCGACGAGGGCGTCACGTTTTTCGTCGGCGAGAACCGATCAGCAAGTCCACGTTCGTCGAAGCGATCGCGATCAGGGCCCGCCTCAACCCGGAGGGGGGACGAAGAGCTTTACGTCGCCCCATCGGCCGAGCGAGTCGTCGCTGCATCCGGGCGCGACCATCTACCACCTTGGCCGCGACGGCATTCGTGAGGTCCGCTACGAGGAGACCGAGCACTACGCGGTGACCAAGTCGTTCCTCGTGGATCCGGCGCGGACGTTGCGCGAGGTCTTCGACGCGATCGACGGCCACGGCGACTGAGCTAGCTCTGCACGCACGTGGGGCTGAGCCTTCGCGCCCACGCCCAATCTCGCGCCCGCGCCCGCGCTCGCGCTCGCGCTCGCTCCTTCACGACGTACCTTCCGCCGCTGTGCCCGATGACGGTATCGTCCGCGACCCGATGAGGCCCTTATCGCTGACCTGCGTTGCGGCGCTTTGCTCTCTCGTGGCGTGCGGCCGCGGCGATCCTCGGCCCGCCGCTGCGCCGCGCGCGTCCGCCTCTCAGAGCGCGCCCGCGCCCTCCGCCTCGCCGAGCGCTTCGGCCGACACCGGCCGCGTACCGATGGCCGAAGAGCCGCCGCTGCCCTCGGCCTTGCCCGACGACGTCGACATCGAGGTGCGAACCGATCTCCCGAGAGACTTCGCGATGGACGGTGCGACCGCCGAGTGGGGCGACGTTTGTGCTCCGCCCCCGGGCGCGAAGGCGGTCGAGAAGAAGTCACGCAAGGCAGCGCCGACCTGCGCGACGATCGCGCTGTTGAAGGATCGCGTCGTCATCGCCGGCAAGCTCGGCGCGATGGGCGCCGAGGGCATGTGGCTCGGGCTGACGATGCCGGTGCCCGTCGACTTCCCGAAGCCGAAGATCGAATCGAGCGGCGGCGTCGAAGAGGTGAGCTGCGCCAAGGGCGGGGAAGGAAAGACCAAACAGATCTGTCAGCGGTTTACGAAGCTGTACACGGCGGCGATGGAGTCGACCGCTCGCTTCTACGTCATCCGGCCTTCCGGCGTTGCCGTTCACGAGGTCGTGGCGGGTCTCCCGAAGAAGCAGGGCAAGGCAGTCGCGGGAGCCAAGGTGAATGCGGGCAGCGGCGGCGCCTTCGAGGTCGAGATGCCGCTCGGTGCGCTTCCTCGCGCCGGCGCGTCGCCGATCGTCGAGCTGTTCGTGACGCCTGGTGTCGGCGAGCTGCCGAAGATCATGCGCAAGTGGTCGAAGAAGCCGCTGCCGGCCGGCGTCGAGCTCGACCCGCTGGGCGGCGAACGGAGCAAGCTGTTCGCCGAGATCATCTCGGGCGGCCTGGGCTTGCCGCTCTATCAACCCGGCACCGACGAGATCGAAGTGTTCGCAGCGGCCGAAAAGGGAGCTATCCGCGACGTCACGGGCAAGAAGCGAAAGCTCACGGCCGACAGCCCCTGACGGTCGATGGCCGCGCAAGCCCCGCGCGAGATCGGGCGCGCTGCGGAGACCCAAGCGTGATCGCGCGCCTCACTTTCGCTGGCGCGGAACGCTCGCGCCGCCGCGCTCACGGTTGGTGCACCCATTGCTGACGTGCACCGCATGGCGGACGGCCGTCTGGGATTCGGGCTCATCGTCGCGTGCGCGCTCGCGGCGTCGGGGTGTGTGGCAATTCCGCTGGCCAAGACGGCTCCGGAGTCGCCTCCACCGACCAAGCGCCTCTATGACCCGGCCGCGATCGCGACGCCTCCCGGGTACCGGGCCGAGCTCGTCGCTCACGATCTGACCTATCCGGTCGGCGTGACCTTCGACGCCGAAGGAACGCCGTACATCCTCGAAGCGGGCTTCGCTCCGGGCGAGGCCTTCACGACGCCGCGGGTCGTGAAGGTCGAGGCCACGGGCAACGTCGTCGTCGTCGCCGAGGGCGAGAACCCTCCGTGGACGGGCGTCGCGTACCACCAAGGCAGCTTGGTCGTCGCCGAGGGCGGCGTCTTCCACGGCGGTCGGATCGTTCGCATCGCGCCCGATGGCAAGCGAAGCGTGCTCGCGGCCGGCCTCCCGAAGCTCGGCGATCACCGCACGCACGCGCCCGTCGTGAGCGAAGACGGCTGGGTCTACTTCGGACAGAACGCGGTCCCCGAGCAGAAGGAGGAAGGCGACCAGAGCCACACGCTCGGTTGGCTCCAGCGTCACCCCGAGTACGGCGGCGCCGTCCTCCGCGTGCGCGTCGAAGGCGGTCATCCAGAGCTCGTCGCATGGGGCTTTCGCAATCCGTCGGGTCTCGCGTTCGGCCCGAACGGCACGCTGTACGCGACCGACAACGGCTTCGAGAACGCGAGCACCGGCATCGGCGTCGGCAAGCAGGACTACCTCTGGCGGGTCGACCGCGGGCGCTGGTATGGCTGGCCCTCGACCTCGCCGTCGTTCCGGGGCGTCGCGTACGACCAATCGGCGCTCAACCGAGTCCCGTTTCCGATGCTGCGCGACGCTGCTCCGCAGGGTCCACCCAAGCCGGCTGCGCTCTTCGAGAACCGAGGCAGGCTGACGGGCCTCGACTTCTCACGGAACCCGGAGTTCGGTCAGGAAGGCAAGGCCTTCGTCATCGAGCTCGGCGGTCGGGCGGCGTCCGCGAAGGCTTGCGGCTTCGCCATCTCGAGCATCGATCCGAAGACCGGCGTCATCAGCGACTTCGCGACCAACCAGCCGTTTTATGACGGCGTGGCCTCGAGCGCGGGCGGCGGCGGCTTCGAACGGCCCATCGACGTTCGCTTCGACCCCAAGGGCGAAGCGCTCTACGTCGTCGACTTCGGCTGGATCAGGAAAGAGGGCGACACGTCGCAACGCTCGATGATGCGATCCGGAGCGCTCTGGCGCATCGTCCGCGACCCCGACGCGCGCCCCGTCCTGTACCAGACGGCGAGCCTCTGACCGAGGCGGAGCGTCTCGTGTACCCTCCGATGCTCGATGGGGCGCACGATCGCGATCGGTGACATTCACGGCGAGATCGATCACCTCGATCGTCTGCTCGCCAAGCTGCCCGAGCTCGAGAAGGACGACACCCTGGTCTTCCTGGGCGACTACCTCGACCGCGGGCCGAAGAGCGCCGAGGTGATCGCGCGCGTTCGTGAGATGGAGCGAACCAGCGAGGCCAAGGTCGTCGCGTTGCGCGGCAACCACGAGGACGCGTGGCTCCAGGTCGTCGAGAAGGGCTGGCCGGAGTTCATCATCCCGCGCATGAACGGGTGCCTCGAAGCCAAGCGCTCCTTCTTGGGCGAGCCGGCGGCAGAGGAAGACGAGCCGCCCGGCGTCGAAGAGCTCAAAGTCATGCTCGACGGATCGTTCTTCCCAGAGGACGTCGTCGAGTGGATGAAGACACTACCGTTCTATTACGAGGACGAGCACGCGATCTACGTGCACGCGGGTCTCATCCCCAAGGACGGCGCCTTCCAGCATCCGTCGGTCACCGAGCCGCAGCGGGCGCTCTTGTGGACGCGGAGCCGCGAGTTCTTCGCCGACTACCGCGGCAAGCTCGTGGTCGTGGGCCACACGGCGACGAGGCTCCTTCCGGTCGAGCTCTCGTCCTACACGCCCGAGGATCCGACGGACCTCTGGGCGGGCGAGGCCGTCGTCGCGATCGACACGGCATGCAGCAAGCCGGGCGGCTTTCTCACCGCCATCCTCTTGCCCGACAAGCTCGTCTACGAGAGCCGCGACTGATCGCTCATCTCGCAGCGGTGCCGTCGCGGCAGACGGCGGCGAGACCGTCGACGAGGCGCGGGATATCGCGCTCGGCCACCGAGCACAGCGCGACGCGGAGCGCGCCCGGTTGCGGCACGACGAAGATGCCTTCGCCCTTCAGTCGCTCGGCTGCGCCGAGGGCGTCCTCGACGTAGACCGTGGTGAAGAATCCGCCGTCGTAGCGGGGGTACTTGAGCTCCGCCTTCGATGCGAGCTCGTTGAAGAGCGCGACGCGCCGAGCGAGCAGCTCGATGAAGCCAGCTCGCTCGCGATCGATCCGGGTACGGCGGTTCGCGTCGAGCAAGATGCTCGCGATGCCGGCCATGCCGCCCGCGTTGACGTTGGACCACGTTCCGCGGCACGAATACGAGAGCGCGTTCTGGATCCGACGACGCTCGTCGTCTTCCGGGACGACCGCGACGAGCGCGCCGACGCGAAGGCCGTACTCGAGGAACGCCTTGGACGCCGACCAGGCGAACATCACGAGCGCCTTCTGGGCGACGGGCAGCATCGCATCGAGCATCACGTCGAGCGGCTGCGCGCCGAACTTGGCGTAGGCGATGTCGAGGCAGATCGAGACCGGACCCTTCGGCGCGACGTCTTCGATCGCTGCGCGCAGGCGGCGCCACTCGGCGTCGTCGAACGAGTACCCGCACGGGTTGTGGCAGGGAGAGTTCAAGAAGACGAGCGCGCGGCCTTGCGCGCTCACGAGGCGTGACAGCTCCTTGTGGAACGCGTCGGTATCGAGCGCGCCGTCCTCGGTGAACATGCGGAACGTCGCGAAGCCGCGATCCGCCTCGTCTGCCAGGGTCTTGTACGGACCCCAAAAGAACGAGCTCGTCAGGAGCGCTTGGCCAGGCTCGAGGAAGTTCGCGATGGCGTGGCGGAGCGCGCCGGTACCGCCCGGCGTCGCTGCCGACGCGACCCACTTCGTCTCGGGACGCTCGCCGAGCAGATCCAACGTGACGCCGCGAAGAAAGTCCGGCGAGCCGGCGATCGGCGCGTAGCCGGCGACGACCTGCGGCGGCACCTCGCGGAGCGCCTCGTTCACGCCGTCGAGCGTCGCGAGCTTGCCTTCGTCGTCGAGGAGCGAGCCGACGGTCGCGTTCACGACCTTCTCGCCGTTTTGGGCGCGGGCGCGCGCCTCGGCGTTGAGGGCGAAGATGGGATCGTCGCTGGGGCGCGTGGTCCGCGAGGAAATGAGAAACGACATCTCTACAGCCAACAGTCGGCAGTCGACCGAGCGCCGTCAAGGAAAGACTGGGTCACAAAAGACCGAGTCAAAACGCCTGTGGAGTGGGCGCTACGCCGCGCCTGTGGCATGTCCAAAACCCGTCGGTTTCCTGGCCGAGGATGACGCGGCGCGGCTTCTTTCAGGGCACGAGTTGTCTTGCGCCGGCTTGGCGTTAGGCTTCAGCCCATATGTCGAAGAAGCTCCTCGCCCTGGCCATCGCCTCGGTAGCTGGTCTCGTACCCGGGTTGGCCGCCGCCGATCCGAACGACGCGTACGGTCCTCCGCCCGAAGGCGTTGCGCCGAACGGGTCGAGCTGGGACGTCCCAGGCGCGATCATCATCGACGGCGAGGACTCGCTCTCCGACAGTGAGCTCTCGTCCGTTCTCGACGGCATCAAAGAGAGGTTCCCGGGCGTCACCTTCGACGCGACCGACTTCGACGACGAGACGCGGATCAAGATCGCGCGCATCGCAGGCGTCAGCCGGAGCGCGTTCATCGACGCGGTCGACGACGACGAGCGCCTCGAGAACGTCGAGCCGCTGTCGTGGGTGCACGCCGACATGGTGCCCAACGACCCGATGTACAAGGACCAGTGGCACATGAAGACCGCGGGCGCCGAGGCCGCGTGGGACTTCGGCACCGGTCGCGGCGTCACGGTCGCGGTCATCGACACCGGCATCGCGTGCGAGGACCACGAAGGCTTCATGAAGGGGACCGATCTCGCCGAGACGCGCTGCGTCGGCGGCTGGAACCTGATCTGGGATCACGAGCACGCCAACGACGACCACGGTCACGGCACGCACGTCGCGGGCACGATCGCGCAGAGCACCGACAACGCCGTCGGCGTCACCGGCCTCGCGTTCCACGCGCGCCTCATGCCGGTGAAGGTCCTCGACAAGCGCGGCTGGGGTACCAACCTCGACGTCGCGAACGGTATCCGCTGGGCGGCCGACAACGGCGCGCAGGTCATCAACCTGAGCCTGGGCGGTCCGCAGAACTCGAAGATCCTGATCGACGCAGTGGCGCACGCGCGATCGCGCGGCGTCGTCGTCGTCGCATCCGCGGGCAACAGCGGCGGCTCGGTCGGCTACCCCGGCGGCACCGAAGGCGTCATCGGCGTCTCGGCGAGCGATCAGAACGACAAGCTCGCGAGCTTCTCGTCCCGCGGTCCGGGCGTCGACATCGCAGCGCCGGGCGTCGACGTCGTTCAGCAGACCATCTGCCAAGAGGGCAAGAACAAGTGCGAGATCTACGCGTCGTGGCGCGGAACCTCGATGGCCTCGCCCCACGTCGCAGCGGCCGCCGCGATGCTCGTCGGCGCGGGCGTGACCGATCCGGCCGACGTCGAAGAGCGTCTCGCCGAGGGCGCGCGCGTCGTCGACACGAGCCCGAAGGGCAAGCTCCTCTTCGGTGCGGGCGTGCTCGACGCGGGAGCGTCGATGAAGAAGGTCGCCTTCGACTACGGCATCGCGCGCCTCGCCCTCCTCGGCGTGTTCGCGGCGCTCGTCACGATGTGGGCGCGCACCTCGTCCAAGGCCGCCGGTCCCAAAGGCCTCGGGTTCTGGCTGACCGCGCTGATCACCGGGCCGGGCCTGCTCTTCTTCGCCCCGCTCGTCCTCTCGCGGTCGGCGGTGCCCATCGACATTCTGGCCCGACCGCTCGCGGACATGGACCTCTACATCGGCGCCGGATTGCATCGCCTCCTGCCCCTCGCGACGGCGCTGGTGCCCTTCGGCCTGATGCTCGTCGGCTTCCAGAGCCGGTCCTTGCGGCAGGTCGCGGCAGGAGCCGGCGTCGGTACCGCGGCCTACCTCGGATCGCTCCTCCTTTTCCGTGAGGTTTGGGCACCGTTCGGCACCGTCCTGCTCTTCGTCTGGCTCGGAGCGAACCTCCTCGGCAGCCTGTTCGTCGCGCGGACCTGCCTCGCCGAAACCAAGTGATCCTGGTAGGGTCGCGCCCGATGTTCCGCGCGATCTCGGTCGTATTGTTGGCGGTGAGCTCGGGCTGCGGTGGCAGCTCGAGCGAGACGCCGTTCCCTCCCGAGCCTCTCGACGTCAACCTCGAGGCCGAGGACCTGGCGACGCCGCAGGACGCCTACAAGGCCGCGCGCCCCGAGCCGGCTCGTCCGGAGCCCGCGGCGGAGAAGCCCGCGCCGCAGACGACGGCGAAGCCGGCCGCGACCGCGAAGCCGGGAACGAAGCCGGCCGCCCCGCAAAAAGAGACGCCGCTTTTCTAGCGCAAGCGAGCCATGAAAGCTTTGGTCGGCTAACCTCGTTTTTGGGCACGGGCCTCGGCAGAAAGGGCACTTGGCAGACCTCTACTCGAAGGTGACCCTCCGGCCGCGCTCGAAGCTCGAGCGTGTGGTGGAGCTCCTCGAGCCCGGATCCGAGGTCCCGCCTCGTCCGAAGAACGGGTTGGTCACGCAGCTCGTCCTCTATTTCTTGGTGTGGGGCGAGGCCCCTCCGCAGAGCGCCGCGCAGCTCGCGAAGGGATGGCTGGGCCCGGACGGCCAAGTCGACGCGGCCCGGCTCGCCGAAGCGAACGTCGAGGGTGCCTGCAGCGCGTCGCGCGCAGCCGACGCGACAGCGGCTCTCCGAGCCGTCGCTCGGTTGGCGGCCGACGGTCTCGAGGTGCTGGCGCGCCGCGATCCCGAAGATGCGCGACGAAAGCTCGCGAGCTTGCCGAAGCTCCCGGCCGATCAGGTCGACTTTCTGCTCTTGTCGAGCGGCGCGGCGTCGACGGTCGCGCCGAGCGCCGCCGCGCTCCGCGTGACAGCACGGCTCGGCTACCCCGGCTCGACCTACGCTGCGCTCGCGCGAGCGCTCGACGCGGAGCTTCCCGAAGGCGATCCCCACGAGGTCGCGTGGCGCGCGCACCACATCCTCAAGCAGCACGGCCTGCGCACCTGCAAAGAGACGCCGAGTTGCGGCTCCTGCCGCGTGTCTTCGGCGTGCGGCTATGCGGGCCGCGGCGACGATCCGGCGAGCAAGCTGCACGCGATCCGCAACGGCGACGGGGCCGCCGGGTGAAACCGGAGGCGCTCCTCGCCGAAGCCTTGCGGCGTCCCTGGCTTCGTGTCGTCGGGCTGTCGCTGTTGCTCCTGCTCCCTGCGATCTTGGCGTGGTTCGTGTTCCCATCGGCGCCGCTCCCGGCCGCAGTTCCGTCGGCGCGCGCGCCCAGCGCCGGTGCGGAGGCCGCGCATGAAGAGGAGGCGGAGCTCGATCTGCTCGAGCCGGCACCGCCGACGCCTCGCGAAGCGGTGCACGACACCCCGAGAGGGGTCGTCTCGGGCACCGTGGTGGACGGTAACGGCAGGGCTGTAGCGAACGCGAGCGTCACCTGCGAGGACCGAGCGAACCTGAGCGCGACGACCGACGAGAACGGAAAGTGGGAGCTTCCGCCCGAGGCCGACGGATGCAAGGCGTTGGTCACCAGCCTCGAGCACGATCCTCTGCCCGCGGTCGTCGTCACCTCCGACGGAAAGAACCGCCTCGAGGTCGGCTCGCCGGGCGGCATCTCCGGCGTGGTCGTCGACGACACCGGTCATCCGCTCACCGAGTACACGATCGCCATCGAGCAGTTCACGACGCCCGACGGTGAGCGCGGTCCTTGGATGAACCGCCGCGAGAGCATCAAGAACCAGATGGGCACCTTCGAGCTCGACGGCCTGTCGGCCGGCCGCTACGTCCTCACGGCGAGCGCCAAGGGCAAGCCGCCGGTCCAGAGCGAAGGCATCGAGGTCGAGAACGGCCGCAAGACGACCGGCGTTCGCATCACGATCGGCCGCGGCGGCAAGCTCATCGGCGTCGTCACCGATCGCGCGACGAAGCAACCGATCGCGGGCGTGAGCGTCCGGCTCGACGGCGTTACCGGCACCGGCGCCGGCGGATCGACCAAGACCGACGATCAGGGTCGCTACGCGCTCGAGGGCGTGCCGACCACGGCCTTCTCTGCGCGCTTCACGCACCCGGACTACCGCGAGCGCATCGAGCCGCTCGACCCGCAAGGTCAGACGTCGATCCGCGCGGACGTCGACCTCGGCGAGAAGGGCGACGGTGCGAACAGCGAGTGGACGGGCATCGGGGCGACGCTCTCGGGCGGCGGGAAGTTCGTCGAGGTCGCCGGCGTTTTCGACGGCGGACCGGCGGCCACCGCGGGCATGAAGGCCGGCGACAAGATCGTCGAGATCGAAGGCAAGAGCGTCCAAGGAGCCACCGTCGCCGATTGCGTGAGCAAGCTGCGCGGCCCCGAAGGCAGCAAGGTCGACGTGACGGTGGAGCGCGGCGGCACGAAGCAAGAGATCACGATCACGCGCGCGCGCATCACGCGCTGACCGTCAGCCGTCGCCGTTTCGGCGGCCGCGGCCGCGCGTTCCCGCGAACGCTTCGGGGATCGCTCGGCGCACGCGTCCGATCGCTTGGTGCGAAAGATGGCTGAGCACCGCCGATCGCTCGGTCTCGTAGGCTACGAGCAGCGCGTCGACCGCGGGCTGGTGACGTTCGCCGACGCTGTACCCGTCGCCGTCGAAGGCGAGGACGCCGCTGGCAACGAGCGCGGTGATGGCTTCGTTGAACCCGACCGCGATCGGATACGAGCCCGACGTTTTCGGCGACGTGGCCGTGCGCGTGCGAAAGATCTCGACGAGCGCATCGAGCTTCTCGAGCGTGTCGACGTGCTCCGCGATGAGCTTTCGGACGCTGTCGGCGAGCGGGGTCACGACGAAATCGAGTATCCGAGGGATTGGTTGGAGCGCCAACGAGATTTCCTCTCATTCGGCCCGGGAAATCCCCCGTGAAGCAATCGCCCTCACTGCTCAGGGTAGAGGTGCAAAGTCGCCTCGCGGCGGCTAGCTTACGCTCTCCATGACGCGGCCGACCGAGCTCCCGCCGCCGGGTTCCCCGGACGTGCTCTACCTCGTCGACCTGTCGGGGTACGTCTTCCGCGCCTACCACGCCATTGGGCCGCTCGCCGCCGCCAACGGCGAGCCCACAAACGCGACATTGGGCACGACGACGATGCTTCAGAAGCTCGTCAACGAGAAGAAGCCCGTCTACCTCGGCGTGGCGATGGAGGGCGCCGGCAACTTCCGCGATGCCATCGATCCTCGCTACAAGGCGACGCGCCCGCCTCGGCCGCAAGAGCTCATCGTTCAGATGAAGCGCACCAAGGAGATCGTCGACGCGTTCCGCATCCCGGCCATTCAGGTCCCGCAGTTCGAGGCCGACGACGTCATCGCCGCCCTCGTGAAGCAGGCGCACGCCGCCGGCCTGTTCGTCGTCGTCGCCTCCGCCGACAAAGACCTCATGCAGATGGTCGGCGACCGCTGCGTGATGTGGGACGCGATGCGTGATCGCGTCTACGGCCCGCCCGAGGTGGAGCACAAGTTCGGGGTGCCGCCTTCGATGGTCCGCGACCTGCTCGCGCTGGTCGGCGACTCGTCCGACAACGTCCCCGGAGTGCCCGGCATCGGCATCAAGACCGGTGCAGAGCTCTTGCTGCAGCACGGGAGCTTGGACGGCATCTACGCGAACCTCGACAAGATCAAGCGCCCCAAGACCCGCGAGTCGCTGGTCTCGCACGAGGCCGACGCCAGGATCTCTCGCGAGCTCGTCACGCTGCGTGAGGACGCGCCGGTCACGCTGGACCGCGAGGCCCTCCGCTACGACGGCGGCGACATCCCGCGCCTTCGATCGATTTTCACGGAGCTCGGGTTCACGAGGCAGATCAGCCTCCTCCCGCGCGAGGCGGTGAACCTGCGAACGCCTGCGAAGCCCGCCGAGATCCAGGCAACGTACCGCACCGTCTCGTCGATCGAGGAGCTGGAGAAGGTCGCCGAAGCTGCGCGGCAGAAGAAGACGCTCGCGATGATCGTCCACACCACGCCGGAAGAGGCGATGCGGTGCGCCATCGTCGGCATGGCGTTCTGTACGTCACCCGCCGAGGCGGCCTACGTCCCGCTCGGTCACCGGTACCTCGGCGCGCCGAAGCAGATCGCCTGGGCTGACTTCGCCCAAGTGATGGGCCCGGTGCTCGAGGACGTGACCATCAAGAAGGTGGGGCACGACATGAAGCGGGCCGACGTCGTGCTCAGGCAGAAGGGCATCACGCTCGGTGGCGAGCTCTTCGACTCGATGCTCGCGAGCTACCTCCTCGATCCCGAGGTGACGCACGACCTCGTGAACGTCGCAGAACGCGAGGCGGCGCTGAAGATCCCGATGCTCGAGACGGTGGCGCCCAAGCAGCGGGGCAAGCTCCAGTCGGTCGAAGACCTGCCGATCGAAGAGGCGACGCCGTTCGGCGGCGCGTGGGCAGTGGGCGCCCTTCGCGTGGCCGAGAGGATGCAGGCGCGCCTCGACGAGAACGGGTTGACGAGCCTCTTCGAGACGCTCGAGATGCCGCTCTCTCTCGTGCTCGGAGACCTCGAACGGACCGGGGTGATGGTCGACACGCGCGCGCTCGTCACCCTCGGCGAGGTCATGTCGAAGGAGCTCGCGGCGCTCGAGGAGAAAGCGCGCGAGGCCGCAGGACACCGCGAGCTCAACCTTGCGTCGCCCAAGCAGCTCGAGACCATCCTGTTCGACGAGCTGGGCCTCAAAGCGACCAAGAAGACAAAGACAGGCCGGTCGACCGACGCCGAAGCGCTCGAGGCGATCGCCGACGATCACCCGCTCCCGAAGATCGTGCTCGAGCACCGCGCGATAGCGAAGCTCAAGGGGACCTATGTCGACGCATTGCCCCGCCTGATTCACCCGAGCACCGGGCGGATTCACGGTCACTGGCGCCAAGCGGTCGCGGCGACCGGTCGCATCTCGAGCGAAGAGCCGAACCTGCAGAACATTCCGATCCGGACGCCGCTCGGCAAAGAGATCCGAAAGGCGTTCGTCGCGCCGCCGGGATACGTGTTCCTCTCCGCCGACTACTCGCAGATCGAGCTCCGCGTCCTGGCGCATCTGTCGCACGATCCGGTGATGGTCGAGGCGTTCAAGAACGGGCAGGACATCCACGTCCGCACCGCGATGGAGGTCTTTCGCGTCGGCCCGGACGAGGTGACCGACGACATGCGCCGCAAGACGAAGACCATCAACTTCGGCGTCATCTACGGCATGGGCGAGACGGCGCTCGCCAAGCGCCTCTCGATCCCTCGCAAGGAAGCCGCGGCGTTCATCGAGGCGTACTTCGAGCGATACCAGGGCGTGCACCGCTTCATGCGCGAGACGATGGAAGAGGCGCGGAAGACGGAGCGCGTGCGGACGCTCCTCGGGAGGATTCGGCTCCTGCCCGATCTGCACAACTCCGACCGCATGCGGCGCGCCTATGCCGAGCGCATCGCAGCCAACACCCCGATCCAGGGCACCGCCGCCGACATCCTGAAGCTCGCGATGGTCAAGCTGCGAGAGCCGGTGGTGCCGGGCGCGCGCATGGTCCTCACCGTCCACGACGAGCTCGATTTCGAGGTGCCCGAGGCGCTCGCCGAAGAAGCAGCTTCGAAGATCCGCACGGCGATGGAGAGCGTCGTGTCCTTGGACGTCCCGCTCGTGGTCGACGTCGGCTGGGGCAAGAGCTGGGCGGACGCGTGAAGCGCATCCCGCTCTACGTAGCGATCCTCGGAGCGATGGCGCTCGGCCTCCTCGTCGGCCCGTGGGTCGGCAAGGCAGGCCCGGCGCTCGGCGAGATAGGCAAGCTCGTCATCCAGCTGATCAAGGCGGTCGCGACGCCGCTCCTCTTCTTCTCGATCGTCAACGCGATCCTCACGACCGAGGTGCGAGGGCGCGCCGCGTTTCGGATGCTCGGGATCGCCACGATCAACGTCTCGATCGCGCTGGCCATCGGCATCGGCATCTCGAACGTCGTCGAGCCCGGCAAGCACCTCACCCTCGCCGGGGGACCTGCCGACGCCAGCGCGTACGCGGGCAAGAAGGTCGACTTCGTCAAGACGTTCAGCTCGTACGTGCCGTCGAACTTCGTCACGCCGTTCTCCGAGAACGTGATCATCGGCGTGATCATCATCGCGCTCGCGGTCGGCTTTGGGCTCCGCCGTGCACGCAAAGAGCAGCTCGCCGCCAAGGTGACCGCCTTCAAAGCCGTCGAGGACGCGATCGCGACGCTCCTCAGGATGACCGAGGTCGTCCTCGGCTGGGTGATCAAGCTCATCCCGTTCGCCGTGTTCGCCGTCGCCGCAAAGACCGTCGCCGAGAACGGCTACGCGCCGCTCAAGGGCCTGGCTGTCTACGTGGGGGTCGGACTCCTGGGGCTCGCGCTCCACATCGCGATCACCTACCACGCGTGGCTGATCCTCGTGGCCAAGATGCCGCTCCGCGAGTTCTGGCGCGCCGCGCGCGAGCCGGTGGTCGTCGCGATGGGGACGAACTCAAGCCTGGCGACGCTGCCGGTGACCCTCGGGGCGCTCGACACGCTCCGTGTGTCGAAGTCGGCCTCGGCCCTCGGTGCTTGCGTCGGGACCAACCTGAACAATGACGGTATTGTCCTCTATGAGGGGATGGCCGTCCTGTTCGTCGCGCAGGCGATGGGCTTCGACTTGTCGGTCGGCGAGCAGCTGCTGGCGGCCGTCACCTGCATCGTCGCCGCCATGGGGGTCGCGGGCGTCCCCGAGGCCGGCTTCGTCTCGCTGGCGCTCGTCCTGAACACGATCGGCCTCCCGATCGAGCTCTTGCCCTTGCTTCTCTCGGTGGATTGGGTGCTCGCGCGGGCGCGGTCGGTCACCAATGCGCTCAGCGACATGGTCCTGTCGATCCTGCTCGATCGGACCGGCGGTGTGGACGCGGTCGTCGAGCCGTCGCCGCCCGCGCCTACCTAGGGTATGAGCTGCCCATGCCGCGCTTTGTCCTCGCTACCTCGCTCTGCCTCTTCCCTCTCCTGATCGCCGGCTGCGGAGACGAATCCGGCGGTGAAGGGGGCGAAGGCGGCGGATCGGAGACGACCGCCACGACGTCGTCGACGAGCACCGGCGCGAGCACCAGCACCGGCATGGCTGTGTGCAGCCCTACCGACACCGATCTCCCGGAGCAGGATCTGGGCGGCGGCGTCGATCCCGAAGCGGGAGACTTCACGATGGATGAGGCGCTCGCCGGCCTGCCCGAAGGCCCCGGCCCGCTGCGCGCGATCATCGCGACCAGCATGGGTGAGGTCACCTGCGAGCTCTTCCCGGAGATCGCGCCGATCGGCGTCGCCAACTTCGTCGGCCTCGCCCGCGGGCGTCGCCCGTTCCGGCAGGGCGGCAGCTGGCACCTGGGCCGGCGCTATTACGACGGGCTCATCTTCCACCGCGTCATCGACGACTTCATGGCCCAAGGCGGCGATCCGCTGGGGACCGGCACCGGCGGGCCGGGCTACGAGTTCGTGAACGAGACCGACAACATGGAGTCGCACACCCCCGGGACGCTCGCCTACGCGAACGCCGGGCCGGACACGAACGGGAGTCAGTTCTTCATCGTCGCCGAGGAGCCGGCGACGCACCTCGATGGCGGCTACACGATCTTCGGACGCTGCGAGCCGATCTCGGTCGTCCAGGCGATTACCGAGGTTCCGACCGACGCCAACGACAAGCCCATCACGCCGGTCACCATGAACACCGTCTCGATCACGCGCTGCGCACCCTGACCGGCTAGGATGCCGCGCATGTTCTCTCTCGAGCCGCAGCCGCTGTCGTTCGCCGACGAAGCTCCCATTCGGGTCCGCGACAGCGCGTTCGTTCGCGCCACGCCCGAGCGCGTGTTCGAGGCGTTCGCCGACACGGCGAATTGGACGCGCTGGTTTCCCCTCATGCACCGGGCCGAGTGGATCGGGAGCGATACGAAGAAGATCGGCGCCGAGCGTGAGGTCGCCCTCTACTTGCTCGGGGCGTACCGCGAGCGCTTCATCGCCTGGGAGCCGGGCGAGCGCTTCGCCTTTACGATGACAGCATCGTCATCTCCGATGGCCCGCGCGATCGTCGAGGACTTCCGCTTCTCCAAGTCCGGCGGCTCGACGCGCATCGACTGGACGCTCGCGGCGGATCCGAGCCTGCTCGTGGAGGCGGGGCGGGGGTTCTTCGAGTGTCGCTGCATCGCTCCCGCCTCCGCCATAGATGGGGATATGGGGTTCCTGGAAGCAGCGAATATCCGCATAGGCTCGTTCGATGCGATAAAACTCACCGTCGTAGTCAAACGGCACCGCTTCGGTCCAGGTCTTCTGCAGGACCTGCGCGTACTCTTCGGTACGACGATAGCGTCCGGCGTGATCGACAAAGTCGCCGTCCTTGGCCTGATCACTATCACTACCACCTGAAATTAAATGCACCGCGACTCGACCGCGAGTCAGTTGATCGAAGGTCCGCGCATCGATCCCGCCCTGCTGGGCCATCGCACCGGCGCCAAACAGCAGGGCGCAGGCGCCCGCCAGACGAATCATCCACGTGGTCGGCATCTATTGCGGCGTGCCGCAGGCGCTGGAGTGTTTCCGCGTCGCCCGCAAGGTCCTG
>JBGTSH010000056.1:0-41976 GCA_041940405.1 Polyangiaceae bacterium | reverse complement strand
GCGCGGGGCGTTCACCGGCGCCGATCGCCGTCGCGACGGCTACTGCGGCGCGGTCGGCCGCGGGACGCTGTTCCTCGACGAGATCGGCGATCTGCCGGCATCCGTGCAGGCGAAGCTCCTCCGCGTTCTGGAGACCGGCGTCTACCGGCCGGTCGGCTCGCTCGAGGAGCGACCGTTCGTCGGGCGCGTCGTCGCAGCCACGCACGTCGATCTCGTCGCGCGCACCCAGCAAGGTCGGTTTCGCGAAGACCTCCTCTTCCGCCTGGACGTGCTTCCCGTTCGTGTGCCGCCGCTCGAAGCGCGTCGTGAGGACATCCCGTCGTTGCTCTCGCACTTCGCCAGCCAGCAGACGCGACGCCTGCAGTTCTCGACCGACGCGATGGAGCTCCTCGTCCGCCGTCCGTGGCCCGGCAACGTTCGGCAGCTACGCACGCTCGTCCAGCGCCTTTGCGTATTTGCCGACGGCGACCTCGTCACTCCCGAGACGCTGCAGGCCCTCCCCGACTTCGGAGCATCGGATGCCGAGGCCATGCCGAGCAGCCTCGAGTCGATCGCCGAGGTGGTGCTCGATCTTCCTCTGGGTGAGGTCGATCGGCTCGTCGCGATGGAGGAAGCGCTGGTGCAAGCCGCGATGCAGCGCGCGAGCGGCGTGAAGACGAAGGCCGCGCTGCTTCTCGGCGTGCATCGAAAGCGAATCGAGCGCCGAAGCTGAGGCGTGCGGTCGAACGAGGCCAGGTCGTGGACGAAACCGTCCTCGACCATCCGTCCAGTGTGCGATTTCGACGCTGGAGCCGTGGCATAGGCCTTGCGGAGCGCCTCGTTTGGGGGGGGCTTCCGACCACCTTCTTCCTGGGGTGGTCGGATGTTTCTTCGCGCGCGGGTGCACGGCCGTCACGGGACGAGGAACGGAAGAACGCTTCCGCCCGCAGCCCACCGCTCCGCATCGTCGCGCGCGACGCCGTACTCGCTCTCGAGCCGACGCGTCATCCATTCGATGATCGATCCTTGCGAGGGCGCCCGCTCGGACATCGAGAACACGACGGGCATCGGCTGCTCGACATCGTTGTGCCACCGATCGAGGAGCTGGCGCACCTGCCGGAGGAGCAGGACCGTCTCGTCGCCGGCGGGCGCCAGGCGACTCGTGCCGGCCTCGAGCACGCCGTCGACCCAGCGCTCGCGTACGCGCTCGAGCAGTGCACGCCGCGCCTCCCAATCGCGGACTTCATCGGGGTCGCCGCTCAGCGCCGCAGCGAACGCGCGTGCGCTCGAGAACCGGGCATTGGGGTCTTTGGTGAGACCGCGGTGAACGGCGAGCGCGACGTGCGGCGGGATGCCGGCGCTCACGTCGACGCCTTCGAGACGAGGAGGCTCGCGATGGATGTGCTGGAAGGCGGTGTCTTCCTCCGTCTCGCCCGTGAACGGCAGGACGCCGGACAGAAGCTCGAAGGCCATGACCGCGACGGAGTAGAGGTCGCTCGCGACGGTCCGTTCGTACAGCCCATACAGCTCCGGCGCCGCGTACGCCGCGGTCACGGCGGGTGGATCCACACCCTCATCTGCGTCCTGCGACACCGGTTCGCGAAGCGGAACGGCGCTCCCGAGATCGAGCAACATGACGTCGGGCTCGGCGTCGAGCGGTTCGTCGCCGAGGACCATGACGTTGCCGGGGTTGATGTCGCCGTGCAGGTAGCCGGCCTGGTGAATCGCTCCGACGGCGTCGAGCACTTGCACGAGGCAGCTCACCCCCCAGCGCCACGGAAGCCTTCCTTGCTCGGCACGCAGCGACGACAGTCGCTTGCCATGGAGCATCTTCATCGCGAGCGCGGCGAGGTTTCCTTGCACGTCACGAATGCTCTCGATGACTCCGGCGAGGCGCGGATGCGTCACCTGCACCGCTAGCTCCGCTTCGCGTGCGAGAGCGCGCCGGCCCTCGCGGCTTGCAGCGACCTTCAACGCGAAGGGACCACCCAGCGAGGCGCTATGCGCCTCGTAGACGTCGCATGTCGCACCTCGACCTATCAGAACGCCGCGGCGGTAACGGCCGAGCTCTTCGCGCGCCTGCCCCATGATTTCCGGCTTCGATTTGATAACACGATTGAAAGGGCCGCATAAGGCTTCCATGACGGAGCAAGTGGCGGCACCATTCGTTGGTGCTGCGAGCGTGCGCCATCGCCCTGGTCGGTCTCGTCGCGTGCGGTCCGTCATCGGCGGGGGGCGCGAGCTCTTCGGCGAGCGCGAGCTCCTCTTCCAACGATCCACCGGCGGCGAGCGCCGCGAGCGCCGCTGCCAGCGGGAGCGCAGGCGACGCGGCCGCGTCGGCTTCGGGCTCTGCCCCGCCCGCGGCGAGCGCGTCCTCCGGACCTCAGAAGGCGGACCCCAGCCGATTCGCCTTCGAGGGCAAGGTCATTCAGGGCGGCGTCGTCTTCGCGAAGGTGGACGGCAAGGTGGGGCGCATCGACTTCCCCGGCCACCGCGCAGTCGTCAGCGACGAGGGAGAGTTCCCGATCGCCTTCTCGCGCAACGAGCCGAAGACGGTGAAGATGGTGATCCACTTCAAGGACGGCACGTCGCTCGAGCACGCGTTCGAGGTGGAGCAGCGAACGTACGAGACCGACAAGATCGACGGCCTCCCTCCTCATATGGTCAAGCTCGACCCGAAGACGCAGAAGCAGCACGACGAGGTCGAGAAGCGGATCGACGCGGTCCGAAAGAAGTACAGCAAGAAGAACTGCTACAAGGACGGCTTCGTCTGGCCGACCACCGGGAAGATCACGTCACGCTATGGTCAGCCGCGCGTCTTGAACGGCACCGACGCGGGCATCCACTGGGGCGTCGACATCGCGGTGCCGATCGGAACCCCGGTGAAGGCACCTGCTTGCGGTACCGTCGTCTTCGCCGAGGCGAACGTTCCGCTCGCCGGCTCAACGTTGGTCATCGACCACGGTCACGGCCTCACCTCGACGTTCATTCACCTCGGCCGGTTCAGCAAGAAGGTGGGTGACGAGGTGAAGCAAGGCGACCAGGTCGCGGTCTCCGGCAACACCGGGCGCATCACCGGGGCGCACCTCGACTGGCGGATGAACTACTTCGAAGTCCGCGTCGATCCCGAGCAGCTCGTTCCGCCCATGCCGGGGACCAAGTAGCCCGGGACCGTCGCGCCGTTCGCTCGCTGCGCCCGTTCAGCGTGGGCTCGCAGCGACAGCGTCGGAGCGCTTCTTCGCCGTCTTCGGCGACGAAAGCTGATCGAGGAGCGCACGGCAGAACGCGGGAAGGTCGTCCGGCTTGCGCGAGGTGATGAGGTTTTCGTCCTGCACGACCTCACGGTCGACCCACATCGCACCCGCGTTGATCAGATCGGTCTTGATCGACGGCCACGACGTGAGCGTCCGATCCGCCGCCACGTCGGCTTCGACGAGCATCGATCCTGCGTGACAGATCGCCGCGATCGGCTTTTTCGCCTCGAACATGTCTCTGACCAGCGCCACCATCCGCGCGTCGACGCGGAGCTTGTCCGGCGAATAGCCGCCGGGGATCACGAGCGCGTCCAGCGAATCGGCCGATACGTCGTCGATCGACTTTTCGGCCTGGACCGTGAGCTCGTGCTTCTTGCCTTCGAGCGTCTTTCCGCGTTCCCGCCCGATCACCACGGCTTCGTGGCCGGCAGACTTCACGCACTCGAGCGGAACCCCGAGCTCCGAATCCTCGAACATCTCATCCACGATGAATCCGACGCGCGCCATCTCGGCCTCCTTTGGCACCAGGTCGT
This sequence comes from Polyangiaceae bacterium, assembly GCA_041940405.1. Lineage (GTDB taxonomy): Bacteria > Myxococcota_A > Polyangia > Polyangiales > Polyangiaceae > Xiheicaenibacterium. The sequence goes on along the minus strand of JBGTSH010000056.1, from coordinate 38,210 downwards.
GCTGTGGAGGCTGCAAGCCGCGAGCCGACAAGCGCTCAAAGCGTCGAGGGGCGGCCCAAGCCGATCAGCTTGCGGAGCTCGCTCGCACGCCCTTCGGCGCGAGCGAGCAACGTGATCCGCCGGTCGATGCGGAAGGCGCCGCCTTCTTCGCGTCCGAGATCGGCGAGATCGTTGGGGCCTCTTCCGGTGTGGCAGCTGCCGCAACCGACCTGGCCCTCGGGCATCGGATCCACGAACGGCGTTCGATGGAGATCGTCGAAGGCAGCGGGCGAGAGGCCGCCGGCCGCCGCTTCGATCACGCACGCGGGTGAGTCGGCTCGCATCCCGTTCCGCATCTCGACGAGGCCGACCACCGGGGTCACGTGAGGCCGGAGCTCCGTGTCGAAAGCAACGACCTGCGCGAAGATCGCGCGCAGCTTGCCCGAGCGCACGGTGCGAAACGCGAGCTCACCGTTGTAGGCGCTGTCGTGCGCTCCCACCGGACCGCACGCCGGCCCGCGCCGCTCGCGCCAGCTCTCGGACGAGCCGAGCCAGGGCTCGAGCTCTCGTCGCGGGTCGCTCCCGAGGTTCTCGAGCGTCCATCCGTCGAGCGCCATGCGCCGCACCACCGACGCCGCCAGCTTCGCGCGCTGGGAGTCGTCTTTCGCGACGCGCAACGCAGCGGCTTGAATGAGGATCCGATCGCGCATCGTCAGCTGCTCGACCGAGACCGACGCGGCGGCTTCGAGCGCGGCGTCGAGCTGGGACGGCGAGCCCGTGGGGCCCGGCGTTCCCATCGGTGAAGCCGCGAGCAGCGCCCGCGTCACGTGGTGACCTTCCGACGGTGTCGTCGCGCTCGGGCCCAAACCCTCGCACGAATAGCGCACGGCCCGACCCGTCGTTCCGTCGATGCCGGTATCCACCATGTTTCTTCCCGGCCCCCGCTCCAGCTTCGGAACGTCGCTGGGCTCGGGCAGCACCTCGAGCGGCCGATGACAGCCGGCGATCATCGCCAGCGCAAGCACCATCCCCATCCATCGCGCCATGTACGAAAGGACGCCGCCGGCCGCCGAGCGTTAACGCTGGCGGCGCCGAACAGGAACCGCGGCTCAAAGCCTGTTGCACGACTGGTCGCCCGGTAGCGGACACTCGCGATATGCGCGTGTGATTCTGGTATCCGTTCGAACGTAGAGGCTCTTCGGCGACAGCACGATGTCGCGTGCGTAGTCGTTCGAGCTGAACACGCCCTCGACGGCACCCGTAGCGACTTGGTAGCGGGACACCCGGTAGCTCTCGGTGAAGTACAGCCATCCTTCGTCGTCGATGGCGATGCCGCCCGGTTGGGAGACCTCGAACAAGAGCTCCGGCGGCACGAGGTCGTACAGGCCGGTGATCACCGGTACCCTGTAGGCGTCGTTCCAATCCATGTAGTAGACAAAACCGTCATGATGGACGAGCGGCGTGATGGCGACGCCGTAGCTGTAAGTGCGCTGAAAGTCTCGGTTGCTCCGCAGCTCTTCGATTCCGGACCCGTGGGCCAGAAACAGCGTCGCGCCAGCTTCGGGGTCGGCGAGAAACCCCACGTCGAGTGGCGTGTTCGGTAGGGGCAGCGGGGCGTCCGGATATGGCGGAGGGTCGGCTTCGGTCACCCAAGACGGATCCGTCAGTCCTCCGGCGAGGAGGTCGAGGCGCGTGGCCGTCGGGCCCATCCCGTAGAGGAACAGGCCGCCGTCGTAGTTGTAGGTCGAGACGAGGATCGACCAGTCCTTCTGTTCGTCCTCGGGCACCGAAGTGACGGCGCGCGGCCTTTCGGGGTCGACTTCGTCGTACGTCCTCAGCACCTCTTCGGAGCTGCCGTCGTAGCGAACGCGAACGAGCGAGCCCGGCGCCAGGACGGGCACGTAAATCCACTCCTTGGTGAACCCCGGAATGCCCGCGACGCGGTTCGCCGTGTAGATCGGTCGCGGCGATCCCCCGCAGACATCGAGCTGGTAGAGGCCGTTCTGCTCGCCGCCCGGCTCGTCGACGACGAAGTAGAGGACGCCGTCGTGGAGGCCATGCCAGTAGAGGCGCTGGCCTTCGAATACGACTTCGTACGGGCACCCGTCGGCGGTGCACGCCGCGAGCGGGCAGTCGACGTCGGGATCGCGATTCGGATCGACGGGCGAATCGCCCGTGCCGGGCCCGCGATCGTCGAATGTTGCTGACAGATCTGTCCTTGCGCCGCAGCCGCCGAGGGACACGACCAGGAGCGAACAGACAAGCCGACCATGCATGTCGCCCGGTGCAGCTCAGCACGAGCGGCCGCGTGCGTCGCCGGACGTGGACACGTCCTGGACGCGAGCACGTCCAGCGGCCGGGAGCACGTCGACCCGCCTCACGAGAACAGCCACACGGCCGACGGGCGCTGGGACTCCTCGATCCGCCGCTCGAGCGCCGCCTCGAGTCGCGCCTGGTGCGAAGGCGCTTCGAAGGCGCCGGCGAAGCGGTCCGGCGACGGCAGGTCGCGCCAGATCGCCTGGCAACGCTGGGTCAGATCGTTCTCGTAGAACCGCAGGAGCGGCGTCGGCGAAAACCAAGGCCGGCGGCGCGCGAGAAAGTCGCCGATGCGCTCGCCGAACCGGGTCACGCAGCGCGCAGGTACGAGGTGCGTGAAGAGAGCGTGTCTCGTCATGTCGTGCTGGACGCCCCACAGGAAATAGCGCTCGGCGTGTCGAGCCCGTGGCAACCGGGGCCACCTCCTCGCTGACAGCCGGGCATAGAGGGCCGGCGTTCCCAAGGCGTAGGGCACGAACCCGCGGACGCAGGCAGAGAGCCACTCGTTCTTCGCGATCGCGAGCCGCGAGAGCTCGTACAGCTTGCCGGCGAAGCCTGCCTCGCTCATTCCTTCACGCGCGCGCCTACGTTCGAAGGTGGCCGGGCTTGGAACCGTAGAGAGGATGGACGCGCTGGTCCAACCGAAGCCGAGCCGCTTCAGGTAGTCGCGGACCGCCTGGTGGGAGCCGAGCTCGTCGACCCGGGCGATCACCGCTGCGTATTCGGGGTGGGGATGGGTCGGGAACGTGATGAGGGTGTCCTCGTCTTCGATCGAGAGGGTCGGCGCCGATCCGAAGTAGCGGCCGTACGCTCCGACGTGTCGCTCGAGGAGCGCGCGCTCGACCCGGACGCTCACCACGGCGGTTACGCCGACTCCGAGAGGCCGAGCGCCGCGTGATCCCAATAGGTCACCGCGCCGTCATGCCAGGTGACGAACCTGACGGATCCGTCCTGTGAGACGATGACCGCCAGCGCCGTGCGGAAACGATTGCAGAGCCGATACGCCGACCGGTGGCGCGTGCCCACGCGATCGACGACCTCTTCTTCGTAGCGGGTACCCTCGAGATCCAGGCTCCGGCGCACCACCGGCACGCTCGCGAGATCGCCGGCGATCTCGCCGCCGAATCCCATGATCTCGAAGCGCTTGCTGAGCACGACGGCCCCATCGACCGCGGCGAGCGACGCGATGAACTGCGCGAGCTCGAACATTGCATCGTCGTCGGTTCGGAGGGCCGTCGAGAGGGCGCTCAGGTAGTGGGACGGCCCCGGCGTCTCTTCCGGGGCGGCGAGCGCGGCGACGTGCCGCAACAGCGGAAGGAGCAGCTGGCGGAAGCGCGCTCGCGCCGGCGCGTCGGCGAACGGATACTTCAGCTTCACGAAGCGCTCGTCGACCATCGACGTCGCGCACTCGGGCGGGACGATGAGCAGCGTGCCTCCGTGATGCGCGGCGCGGATGATCGCGATCGTGCGGCGGATCAGCTGCTGACCGATGAGGCGGATGACGTCGGGGTCCACCCTGCCGGCGGGCTCGCCCGCGTGCGAGACGAGCTCTGCGACCTCTGCCCGGACGTCGGCGAATCGTGCGGGCAACCACTGCGATGCAAAGACGTCGACACGTGAATCGCCGAGCTGGCCTTGGCGCAGCTCGGCGACCGGCTTCTCGCCCCACGAGAGCGCGACGTGGCCCGGGCGGGCGACGCGCAGGACGACGGACGCAGGCAGCGCGCGATCCGGCGAACGCGCGCCGCCCTGGGCCGACTGCAGCCAGCGCGGTCCCGTGTGGACGATGCCCCAGATGAAGAGCGCGCCATCCAGCTGGCAGACACCGATCAGCGCATGCTCGTAGGGAGCGCCTTGCGACAAACGGCGGATCTCCTGCTCGTCGAACGGCCGGGGCGAAGCGAACCGGAGGACATGCAAGCCGTCCACCGACGAGTCGACCGCGGGCATGTCCTCTGGCCCGGTAACGACCAGCCGGAACAACACCGGCCGATCCTCGTCGCGGAGGAACGACGCGTGGTATGCGACCGCGACGACCTCGGTGAGGAGCGCGTCGTCGGTCGTGGCGCCCGCGGGCCACCGCCGCGACGCAAAGCGCACGAGGTCGCTGGGGTAGGAATGGATCCGGTCCGCCGGCATGCCATCGGGATGGTAGCGCTCCACGGCATTCGCAGGCGCCGTCGAGATTCCCCGGAAATCGACCCGGTCGGGAAGGCGCCTGCTACTCCACGATCGTCGCGCAGCCGAAGAGCACCTCGACGCTACCGGGCTGGTTCGGTCCGGCGAGCTGTTGTGCGTGATCGCACGAGGCGGGACAGAGCACGACGTTCATCGGCGCGTTCGGGTCGTCGTAGTACCAACCCTCGCCGCCGCCGCACCCGGGCTCGCCGCCGACGTTGGGGATGATCGTCTCGTCGGGGCCGCTCACGAGCTGAACGTTGACCTTGGTGAAGTCGAGCTCTTCGCCCACCGGCGGGGGCGGGATCGCGAGCGTGCACTCGATCTCCGACGCTTCGACGACGGCTTGCGCGACCGAGTCGAAGAAAGGCCCCCATGCGTTCGCGCCGTCGCAGATCTGGGCGCGGACCCCGCCCGTCTGGTTGACGAGCGTCGTGTAGGTGAGCCCCGAGCTCGGCGGGCTCGTCGAGTCCGGATAGGTGCAGATCACCGACGGGTCGTTCGCGTCACCCCAACCGTAGATGCCGCTGAAGAGGAAGTTGTCGAAGAGGCCGTTCCACGACGGGTCGAGGATCCCGGGCGGGAGCGTCAGGCTGTTGAACGGGTTCTGGCCGCCCGCGAAATTCTGAAAGTCGGTCGCCGAGAGGCGCGCGTTGTCGTCGGTCACGACCACGATCGTCTTCGTCGCGTCGGGCCGCAGCTCATCGGCCCACGGCTCGCCGCCGCGCGCCTGTCCTTCCATGTAGCCGTCGGTCTGCGCGAGCGTTCCGAGGAACTGCTCGAGCGGCTGCGTGCTCAGGATGTCGACGCTCGAATGAAAGAAGCGCGGACCATTGCCGCAGGCATCGTCACCGGCGAGCGGCTGCGGGATGCAGATCGAGAGATCGGCGCTGCCGCGATGGGACAAGAGGATGACCTTGAAGTCGAGGCTGCTCGCCGAGATCAGATCGGCAAAGTCGTTCAAGCCTGCCTTCACCTGCGCGATCGCCGGCTCCATGCTGTTGGAGTTGTCGACGACCCAGATGATGTCGACGGGAAGAGGAACGAGCTCTGCCTCCGAAGCGACCCCGGCGCACGTCTCGCCGCCGCCGGTACCCGCGCCACCCTCGGCGAAGCCGGTCATCGTGCTGCTGGCGTCGGTCGTCGACGCGCTCGTCCCGTCGGTCGTCGACGCGCTCGTGTCGCCACCGGTGCCGCCTCCACCGTCGGCAGAGACGCCTGCGTCGCACGCCGCGAAGACCCCCAGAGCCGCGAGAGAAGGAAGGAACCGAGAAAAGCGCATCGTTACTTTTCGTAGCACGGGCGCGCTCGGTCCACGATGACGAAGGTGTGACGCTTCGGCCGGGCTCTCCTATCCGTTCCTATCCGTTCCTATCCGTTCCTATCCGTCCTGGGCTTGCCGGATCTCGAAAGGCACGGCAAAGCTAGCGCCGCCGATGGACCACGATATCGCCATCTCCGGTCGACTCGCGTTTCCGCCGCGCCGTCGTGAGTCGCTGCGGGCGCTTCTCGTCGACGCGACGTCGTTCGACGATTGGCCGGCCCAAGGTCTCTTCGATGCCGGAGCCGGCGAGCCCGCGACTTTTGAAGAGATCCTCTCGCGTTTCCATTCCGAGGCTCGCGCCGAGGTCTCGTGGACGCCGGATGGTGTTCGCGTGGCGATGATCGTTCCGGCGACCGCCGAGCGATGGGTTCGAGCAGGACGCAGCCTCTTGGCGCTCTTTCGCGTCGCGGGCGCCGCAGGTGCTCAGGGCGGGGTGGCGATCACGAGCTATCCCGGCCGCGCTCCGACGGACGTCGTGTCGATCAACACGAAAGGCGACGGGTCGAGCAGCCTGTCGGTGCTGACCGGAATCGGTGCCGAGCGCGCCGCCCTCGCGATCCACAAGCTGGTCGATCACCTGGCGATCGAGCGCTCACAGTAGTCCCTCGCCTTTGCGCGCCGGCTTGGCGGGCGGCGCTGCGGGCGCGCGTGCCGGAGCTCGCGCAGAGGAGGAAGGCGCCGCCGCCGAAGAGGCGATGGTAGGCGCCTCGCTCGGCGACGGTGCGACCGCGGGCCGCTCGCTCTCCGCCGGCGCGGCGGTGCTCTGCTCCTTGGCTGCCACTGCGAGTGGCGCCGCGCTCGTCGCCGCTGCGGCAGGCTGAGACGGCGGCGAGCCCGTCGTCGTGCTTCGGAGCGAGCCGATCCACAGCGCGGCGCCGACCCCCGCTCCGGCGATCGAGGCGAACGCCAAGACGAGGACGCTTCGCCGGCGTGGTGTCGAGGAGACCGGGCGCGCGACCGATGCTCCATCCTCGGTGCTCACCGTGGGCGGCGTGACGCCCAGCTCGGCAGGCGTCGCGACGGCGGCCGAGTGGCCGGGCGGGATCGCGCTCGGCGTCGGCGCGGCTGCACCCGAAGGAAGCTCGAGGGCGACGCTCAGCTCCGCAATCATCGCCGAGGCCAGCGAAAAGCGCTGTCTTGGATCGGTGGCCGTCGCGCGGGCGAACCACACGTCGAACGCCGGGGGCAGCGCGACGCCGCTGCGCGCTGCGCGCGCGCTCGGCGCTTCTTGGGCGCCGCTCGCGACGCCCAGGAGGAACGGCACCAGATCGAGCCGCGACTTCTCTTCGGACCAATAGGCGCGTCCGGTCAGGAGCGTGTACGCGATGTGGCCGAGCGCATAGAGGTCCGTCGCCGGTCCGATCGCCGCGCTCTCGCGGATCTGCTCCGGCGCCATATAGGTCGGCGTGCCGACGACCGCGCTCGACGACGCTTGCCCCGTGCCAGCGACGACCTTGGCGATTCCGAAATCCATCACCCGCGCGCGCGGCGAGCCGTCGTCGCGGTAGGACACGAACAGATTCTCCGGCTTCAGGTCGCGATGAACGATGCCGGCCTTGTGCGTCTTGTCCAGCGCGCGGGCGATCTGGGACAGGAGCATCACCACGAGCTTGGGATGAACCGGGCCGCGCCGCGCGATCGCACCCATGTCCTCGCCGCGGAGGAGCTCCATGACGATGTAGGGGCAGCCGGTCGTCGGATCGATCCCGGCGTCGAAGACCTCGACGAGGTGCTCGCTCTCGATCTGGCCGGTCACCTTGGCTTCGGCCTCGAACTTCGACCGGATCCTTTCGTCCTCGACGTAGCTGGGGTGCAGGATCTTGAGGGCGCGGCGCCGGTCGCTCCGGGCGTCGAGCACCTCGTACACGGCACCCATTCCGCCCGCGTTGATGCGGCGGATGACGCGGTACCGTCCGTGGAACTCGAGCCCCTCTTCCAGCCGCGCGAGCATTGCTCTGCTCGTAGGCTCTCACATAAGCTCGCCTGCTGGGAGGTCGGCGCGTGCGCGCCGCAAACCATGCGACTCGCCGTCGTAGCCACGCTCACCGCCCTGCTCCTCGGTGCCGCGCCCGCGTACGCGCAGAGCAGCGAGGCGGCGAAGAAGAAGGCCCAGGCGCTCTACGACGAGGCAATGGTCGCGCTCGAGGAGAGTCGATACGACACGGCCTGCCCGAAGTTCGCCGAGGCTGCCGAGCTCGTGCCCGAGGGCATCGGGGTAAAGCTGATGCTCGGGGAATGCCTCGAGCGTTGGGGAAAGCTCGCGGCGTCGTATCAGGTCTACCGTCGCGCGGAGATCGAGGCCGGCATGGCGAAGCAGACCGAGCGGCAGGCGAAGGCCGCCGCGCGGGTCAAGGCGATCGGCGAACGAGTAGGCATGCTGACCATCGTCGTCGCGCCGTCGTTCTCTGCCGAAGACCTCGTCGTCACGCTCGACGGGAGCCCGGTCGCGGGCAGCGGGCTCGGCAGCCCCATGCCCGTAGAGCCGGGGACGCGCGTCGTCCGCGCGTCGTCGAAGAGCGGGACGTTCGAACGCTCGGTGTCGATCGTCGCTCGAGGCGACGTGACGGTGAGGATCGAGCCGGGCTCCCCGAGCGCCGGCCCCGTCGTCGCAGAGCCCGCCGGGTCGGCGACCGAACCTGTTCCCTTCGATCGGCCCGCTTCGCAGCCAGAGCCGGACACGTACCCGTACCGCACCGCCGGTTTTGTCGTCGGCGGCGTCGGTGTCGCGACTGCCGCCGTCGGCGCCGGCCTCCTCATCAAGGCGATGCTCGACCAAGAAGACGCAGATGAGGTCTGCCCCGCGCGAGAGTGCAGCGATCGCGACGCGGTCGATCTCTCGAATGGTGCGGCGACGCTCAACGTCGCCGGCTTGGTCCTGACGGGCATCGGTGCGGCGGCGACGGTGACCGGCGTCGTCCTCATCGCGCTGCCCGGCCCGTCGCCGGCGGAAGCGGCGACGCTCGTCATCGGTCCCCGGCGGATGACGCTGACGGTTCCGTTTTGATCTGACAATCCATGAGCTCACGCACCCTCGTCCTCGCTTCGCTCGTCCTGCTCACCGGCTGCGGCTACGGAAAGGATTTCGTCGAGGCGGGGGGCGGTGGCGCATCAGGAGTCGGCGGCGGAACGCAGACTTCTACATCGACGGGAATGGGCGGTACGGGAGGCGAAGGCGGCTCGCTCGATCCCGGATGCATTCCGTCGATGCTCTCGGCGGGCGCGGCGGTGCCGAGCGACTGCGGCATCTTCGTCGGTGCGGCGGCAGGCGGTGCCGGAACGCCCGAGGATCCGACGGGCGATCTGATCGGAGCGCTCGCCCAGGTGCCCGCGGGCAAGGCGGTCTATGTGTGCGGCGACCAGAGCTTCACGGGCACGTTCACGATGACCGGCGGTCGAAGCGTCTTCGGCGGTCTCCTGTGCGGGACGTGGACGTACGACGCGTCGCTTCGTCCCAAGTTGATCGGCGCCGCCGACGCGCCGGCGCTCTCCGTGACCGGTCCCGGCGCAACGCGGCTGGAGGACTTCGACGTCGAGAGCGCAGCGGCCCGCCTGTCGGGCGGCTCGAGCATCGGGTTGATGATCTCCGGGACGACGGTCGAGATGGCGCGTGTGAGCGTTCTCGCGCGTGAGGGTGCGGTCGGTGCGGACGGTGCGCCGATGGCGAAAGCGTCGACGCCTGTGACCGCAAACGGAGGCAACGGCGTGAACGGTTGCCTAGGGATGGCGCAGTCGAGCGGCGGCAGCTTGGGCGCGCTCAGCTGCGGAGCTGTGGTCGTCGACGGCGGTCTCGGGGGCAACGGCGCGAATACGAGCGTTGGGATCGCCGGCGGAGCTGGTGAGCCCCTGGCGCTTGGTGGTACCGGCGGAAAGCGTGAGGACTCCACGCCGTGCGGAAACGGTGGTCCAGGGAGCGCCGGCGCGTCCGGCATGCCGGGGCTCGGGGCGAGCGGCGCCGATCTGGGTGTTCTCTCCGCGGCCGGCTACGCGGGGCCGATCGGCGGCGTGGGGATGTCACCCGGCGGTCCCGGCGGCGGCGGTGGCGGTGGCGGCGGCGCGAACCAATGCACGACAGGCTCGGGCGGAGCTGGGCCTGCCGGTGGCGGCGGCGGTGCAGGCGGTTGCGGTGGCGAACCGGGAACCGGTGGACTCGGCGGCGGTGGCAGCTTCGCTCTCGTCTCGATCGACGCTCTCATCGCACTAACAGAAGTGTCATTGACAGCCGGCGCTGGCGGAGCTGGCGGCGCCGGTGACGGCGGTCAAGAAGGCATGGACGGCGGCGGCGGAGGGCAGCCGGGCTCGGGTAGCGGCGCCTGCTCCGGCGGCCTCGGTGGACAAGGCGGCCGCGGCGGCGGCGGTGGCGGCGGCCGCGGTGGACCTTCGATCGGCATCGCGTGGGTTGGAGCCGCGCCGATCGAGAACGCGGGCGTGATGATCTTCGTCGGCGATCCGGGCATCGGCGGACCGGGTGGAGCCGGCGGACCCGGCAACATCGGCGGGGACGGCGCCGACGGTTTGGCGGCGCCGAGGCAGGCCTGGCCCTGACCTGCCGGTGCAGACTCGAGTCTGCACCCCCCTGTTGAATCGAGTCCGCAGCGGCTCGCTCCACCGGCCGGTTCTCCCGCAAATCTCCGGAAATCTCGCCGGCACATTGCGTGCACAGGGTGCGGGTCCCATGCGCTCGCGTCCCTCCGCCCGGCCCACGCGCACCCTCGCCCTCGTCCTCGCTCTCGCCGCGATGCCCGCGTGCGTAGGCGACATCGGCGGTGAGGATCCGACCGAGAAAGGCGATCGCCGTGCGACGTCGCCGCTCTGCACCGACACGGCGACGCCGGGGCCTGCACCGCTTCGCCGCCTGACGATCGGCGAGCTGAACAACACGCTCCGCGATCTCCTCGGCGACACGACGGCGCCGGCGCTCGCGCTGCCGTCCGACTTCCCGCCCGAGAAGGCTTCCAACGGGTTCATGAACGACGTGACGGAGCAGACCGTGACGATCGCCCACGTCGACGCGCTGCTCCTCATGAACGAGGACGTCGCGCTCCGCGCGTCGGCCGATCTCGGGGCTCTGGCTCCCTGCGGCGCGGCGCCCTCGGACGAGGCCGCGTGTGCGCGAGAGCTCATCACGACCTTCGGGAAGAAGGCGTACCGGCGGCCGCTCACCGCGGACGAGATCGCCGATCTCGAATCGGTGTACGCGATCGGGCGCGAGTCGGCCGATTTCGCGTCGGGCGTCCGCCTCGTCCTCGAGCGCATCCTCTCGTCGCCTCACTTTCTCTACCGGGTCGAGACCGAAGGGACCGATCTGGACGGGGCGCGCCTCTTGAGCTCCTACGAGATGGCGTCGCGGCTCTCGTACTTCGTCTGGGAGTCGATGCCCGACGACGCGCTCTTCGCCGCGGCCGAAGCCGACGAGCTGACGTCGCCGGATCAGATCGAAGCCCAGGTGCGGCGCATGTTCGCCGACCCGAAGGCGCGCGAGGCGCGCTGGAGCTTCTACAAACAGTGGCTGCAGCTCTACAGGCTGCCGGACGTGACCAAGTCTCCCGAAGACTATCCGACGTGGTCGCCCGACCTCTTGCCGCACATGGAGGCGGAGGCGCGGCGGTTCATCGAAGAGGTCGAACGCAACGGAACCGCGGTCGATCTCGTCTCGGCACCGTACACGTACCTCTCGCCCGAGCTCGCGGCGTTCTACGGTCTGGCTGCGCCGGCGAGTCCCGATCAGAGAGTAGAGCTCGATCCCGCGCGGCACGCGGGGATCCTGACGCAGTCGGGGCTCTTGTCGGTGCTCGCCAAGTTCGACACCGAAGCGGTCGTGCGCCGCGGGAAGTGGACCCGCTTTCAGCTCCTATGCGAGCACTTCGAGCCGCCGGCGAACGCCGTCATGGATCCGGCGGTCGATCGAACCCAAGCGCCATGCAACACCTGCCACGCGCTCCTCGATCCGGTCGGCGAGAGCTTCGAGCACTACGACGGCGTCGGCCTCTGGCGCGACGAAAAGGACGGTCAACCCATCGACGATACGGCGACGCTCGCCGGCACCGACGTCGACGGCGAGTACGCCGGCGTCCGCGGGCTCGCCGACAAGCTGACCCAGAGCGAGCAGTACAAGCGCTGCGTCGTCACGCAGCACTTCCGCTATGCGACCGGCCGGCGCGAGGTCGAGGACGACGCCTGCTCGACAGACACGGCGTTCATCACCTTCGAGAAGGCCGGCTACGACCTGGAAGAGCTGGTGGTCGCCATCGCGACGTCGGACTCGTTCCGCTACCGCCCGGCCGGGGAGGGAAACTGACAATGCGACTCGATCGTCGAACCCTCCTTCGCGGTCTCGGTGGAGCGGCCATCGCGCTCCCCTTCCTCGAGGCGATGACCCCCAAGAAGGCGAACGCCGCGCCGCAACCGAAGCGCCTCATCGTCCTGGTCAACCAAAACGGTGCCGTCATGGACCGATGGCGCCCCGCGGGCGGCGCCCTCGATCTGTCGACGAGCGATCTCCTGTCACCGCTCGCGGGCTACGAGAGCGACGTCGTCCTGGTCGACGGCATCGACTGCAAGGCGGCCCAGCAGCAGAATCACGGCGTCTCCGGCGTCGCGATGCTCTCGGGCGCGCGATCGGGCATGCCGGGCGCGGTCGAGATCGCCGGGCCCTCGATCGATCAGAAGGTGGCGCAGGTCATCGGCACCAGCACCAAGAAGGCTTCGCTCGAGCTCGGTCTCTTGTGTGAAGAGGCCTACTTCGCAGCCGGACCGGGGCAGCGACTGCCAACGCGCAACGATCCCTTCGATGCGTTTACGGAGCTCTTCAGCGATTCACAGACGAACACCGAGGAGCTCGAGCGAATCCGTAAACGGCGCGAGAGCGTCCTCGACGGTGCGGCGAGCGACCTCGAGAAGCTCAAGCCGCGTGTCTCCGCTGCCGACCAGGCGAAGCTCGACGCGCACCTGACGGCGGTCCGCGAGGTCGAAAAGCGCCTGGTGGCCGGGCTGACCTGCACGCCCCCGACGTCGATCGGGAGCCCCGTCGACGTTTGGGCGAACGAGAACTACATCGCCGTGACCGACGTTCACCTCGAGCTGATGACCCTCGCGCTCGCGTGCGACGTGACCCGGGTCGCGAGCCTGCAATGGGATGGTCCGGGCGGAACTTGGGACCACTTCGGATCGAGCTGGCCCGAGGTCGTCGCGCTCGGTTCCCAATATGCCAACATGTGGGTCCACGACATCGGCCACGAGAGCGCCGACGCTCATGCGGTCATCGGGCGTTGGTACTCGCAGAAGGTCGCGGAGCTGATCGACAAGCTCAAGTCTCGGATCGAGCCCGACGGGTCGTCGCTCTTCGACAACACGGTCATCTTGTGGGCCAACGAGATGGGAGAGGCGGGGACACACGACCCCGGCAACTGTCCGTTCGTTCTCGCCGGCGGTGCCAACAGCGGTCTCGCGACGGGCAAGCACGTGAGCTTGCCGCATCCCGGCTATTGGGGCGGCGCCGACGAGGCCCGGTCGAACAACGATCTGTTGCTCTCGGTGCTCCGCCTCTTCGACATCCAGGACGCGACCTTCGGCGATGCAGACTTTTGCACAGGCCCGGTCACCGAGGTGCTGACGTAGCGGGTCGTCGGGCGTTCCCGGAGTAGGAGGCCGATCATTTTCGCCACAGTGCTCGTTGTGGGCCCCCGGCGAGTTGTTAGCATCGACGATCCGTATGGTGGATAGGCGTCGCGACAAGACGGAGCAGATTCCCGCTTCGACGATCGCGGAGCTGCTCGCGTCGCGGAAGAAGCTCGCGCCACGCCAGGAGACGCTGGACCTCGGGGTTGCCGCGCACGACGCGCGTGCCGCGCTCGAAGAAACCGAGCAGCCGATGTTGCGCCTCCTCAGCAAGGCGCCCGTCCCGCGCGAAGAGCTCGAAGCGCAGCTCGGCCCGCACCTCGAGCCATTCTCGCCGGCGCGCCGCCTCGCGGTCCTTCAAGCGTTCGAGGGGCACGGCTACGCGCGCGGCGTCGCGCTCCTCGACGAGGACATCAAGCGCCAGCCGAAGAACCTCAGCCTGACGACCGAGGCGCGCGCGCTGCGTCAACTCGTGCTGTCGCGACTGGAGACAGAGATGGGTGGCCTTCACGTCGTCCCTCGGGTCGCGAAGCCACTCTCGACCGTCGCTGCGCCTCCCGATCTGGAGAGCCTGTTTCCGTTGATCGATGGCCAGTCGCCGATCGAACGGATCTTACGGCTGTCTAAGATCGATCGCTTGAAGGGCCTCGATTTTCTCGCGAGCCTCGCGCGGAGCGGCCACATCGATCTTCCGGTGACGACGGTCGCCGAGCCCGAGCCGCTGTCGCTCCCGCCGCTGTCGTCCCGTTCGCAGACGCGACCCAAGGCCGCCTCCAATCCGCTCCCGCCCGTGCAGGAGCCTCTGCGAGCGCCGTTCGATGAGCCGGTCCAGGCATCGGCGAGCGAGCACCCTGCTGAGCTGATTCCGCTCGAGCCCGTTCTGGCGATGGGGCCCGCGCCCGCACCGATGCAGGCGTCGGCGGCCGTCGTCGCGCCGGGGCCTGCTCCCGACTCGGAGCCACCGAGCAGTCGAGCCGCGCCGGTCTTCGCCGCGTCGTCGCGTACCTTGCGGCAGCAGGCGCCGAGCCGCGAGCGGGGCCTGCCTCCGGCGGTGCTCGTCGCGGTCGGAGCGGTCGCGATGATCGCGATCTTCGTCGGGATCGGCGCCCTTCGGCGCGGCGCTTCGGAGAGCTCGCCGGCGGCGCCTCAGGCATCGACCGCTGCGGACGTCGCCCCGGCGCCCGCACGTCAGCCGACTCCACAGCCGAAGCCGGTCGTCACGACGGCCGAAGAGCCGGCGCAGAAGACCGTCGCACCGGAGCTCGAGAGCGTCCGCGTGAAGATCAAGGTCCAGCCGAACTACGCGCGCGTGACCGTCGACGGCGTCGTCTTCACCGGGACGGACATCGAAGTAAACCTCGCGAAGGATACGAAGCAGCACGTCCTCAAGGTCGATGCTCCCGGCTACAAGCCGCACAGCGCGACCTTCACGGCCGAGGAGAGCGCGAGCTTCACGATCGCGCTCGAGCGGCTGCCGCCGCGGCACTGAGCTCGTCGTTTGCTACGGTGAGCTGCCCATGTCGGCCTTCTATCGCCAGGACGGCGAACGCTTCGTTTCTACCGAGCTCACGCGCGGCCCGTGGAGCAACGACCATCAGCACGGCGGACCGCCCGGTGCGCTCCTCGCCCGGGCGCTGGAGCGTGCCGGCGAGCACGCGGGGGAGTTCTTCCTCGCGCGCGTGACCATCGAGCTCGTCAGGCCCGTGCCCATCGCGACGCTCTCGGTTTCGACACGGGTGGTGAGGCCCGGAAAATCGGTCGAGCGCCTCGAAGCGATCCTCTCTGCGGGCGAGACCGAGATCGCGCGCGCGTCGGGTCTTCGCATTCGGCGTCGCGAGGTCGTGTTGCCGGCCGGGGGTGCTTCGACGGAAGCCCCGGTGGTTCCGCCGCCGTCGGCGCTGCCGACCTTCGAGTTCCCCTTCTTCCAGCACGAGGTCGGCTACCACCGTGCGGTCGACATGCGCTTCGCACGCGGCGCTTGGGGCGATCGAGAGGTCGTCGTGTGGGCGCGGCCCACCGCTGCATTGATCGAAGGCGAGCCGCTCTCTCCGGCCGAGCACGCCCTCATCATCGTGGATGCAGAGAGCGGGCTGTGCCCGCCTCTCGATCCGATGAGGTACACGTTCCTCAACCCGGATCTCACGGTGTACTTCGAGCGGCCTCTGCGAGGAGAGTGGCTCGGCCTCGCTGCGCGATCGTCCGCGTATGAGCACGGGACCGGCATCGCCGAGAGCTTGCTCTTCGACGAAGCCGGTCCGATGGGGAGGGGTGCTCAGTCCCTGATGGTGACGAACCGCTGATCAAATCGTCGTGCAGCCGACCACGACCTCGACCTTCGCGTTCGCGTCGGCCTTCATCATCTCGCAAGCCTCGCCGTAGAGACGGAACTTGTCGTTGCCGGGGAGGTAGTCCCAGCCGTTCGCGTGGCTGGTGTCGCGCGAGATCGCCTCGGTGTCGCCGCCCGAGGTGACCGTGATGTTGACGGCGCCGTAGTCGGGCTCGCCGCCGTTCGGCATCGGGAGCTCGAACGTGCAGCTCGCTGCCTCGAGCGCGATCGACTCGAGCGCCTCGGCGAGCGCCTGCTCGAAGTTGTCGACGTTCACGCGGTACGCGCAATCGCTCGTCGCGTCGCAGCCCGGGTACGAAGCGGTGCCGCCGGCGGAGGCGAGCTGCGAGAGGTTCACGGCGAGGTCGGTCGCCGGATCGCTGGAAGCTGCCTCGGCGTCGATGCCGACGACGTAGGTGCGAACGCCGTTCGCGGCGCCGAGCGAGGCTGCGTCGAGCGCACGGGCGATGTCGTTCGCCGCCGGGTCGGCGGTCGTCTCGCACGACGTCGGCAGGCCGTCGGTGAGGAGGACGACGCTGGTGACGCCGTCGAGGCCGAGCGACGAAGCCGCGTCGAGCGTTCCGCCGAGCGCGGGAGCCAGCGGCGTGCCCCAGTAGAACTCGGTGTCGGACTGCGCGACGCTGCCCGTGATCTCGCTCGCGTGCGAGGGCGTCAGCGGCTCCATCGAGACGGCGAGCGACTGGTAGGTCGTCTCGTCGCAGCGCGACGCGGTGTCGGGCAGCTCACCCGTTGCGCAGGTGCAGTCGACGAAGTTGCCGGCGGTGATCTCGCAGCAAGTGACCGGCTGATCGCCGGAGGGGAACATCGCGAGGCCCGCGACGGTGTCGCTCGAGAGCGAAGAAAGGATGTTCGAGAGGCCCGCGGTCGTGAGCGTCCACCGCGTTTCGGTGTCGGTCACGCGCAGGTGCATGCTGCCCGAGCGGTCGAGCAGGAAGAGGAGGTTCGAGGCCGCCGGCTCGACAGGGAGAACGTCGGTCGCATCGGGGCAGACGGCCGGGCCGGGATCGCTACCGCCGCCGCCGGTCGCGTCGCCTGCGCCGCTTGCACCCTCACCGTCGCCGTCGCCGTCGTCATCGTGCGTGCCCTCTTCACCGTCGCTGCCGGTGATGGGGTCCGAGTCAGAGCAACCGAACCCAGCCGCGATGACGAGGGAGCCCAGGGCGACGAACAGGAGCGAGCGCTTCATGAGTGATTCTCCTACACCGACCCACAGGTCGGGTTTGCGCGCGCCTTGTGCGAGACTCGTGCCAGGACCTTAAACGTGCTTTTGTCCGTGATTTCTCACGGACAAACAGCTCGAGCGGATCGCTCGGGATCCGTTTTTCCGATCCACGGAACGGCCGACAGGCCGGGCGGGCGCCACCCCGAAAGGGGCGGCCGCCGCTTCAGGGATCGTCGCAGCAGCGAAAGCCGGTCGCCGGTCCCTGATCCTCGATCGAGGTCGACTGCTCCCACCAGAGCGCGCAGTCGAGCCACTCGGCTTCGGAGTGCCAGTACCCACCGCCGGGCCGGAAGCACGCCACCGCCTGCGTTTCCGTCATGTAGCAGTGGTCGACCCACTCCTCGACGTTGCCGCTCATGTCGAAGATGCCGCTGATTCCGCCTTGGCAGGCAGGAGCGCCTACATCACGCGGGCGATCGTTGCCGCCGGCGCTGTCTTCCTCGCACGTCTGCGGCGCGAACTGATCGCCGTAAGGAAACTGGCGCGTACCGCCGTTCGAGCACGCGAAGAACCACTCGCTCTGCGTGGCGCTGTTGGACGGATCGGGCGCGCCGTAGAGAACGACACCGTTCTGACCGCCGCAGAGGTGCTTGCCGACGCCCGCGCAGTAGGCGGCGGCGTCACAGAAGTCGACGCAGCGCACCGGGAGGTTTGGGGAGATTGCGATCTCGCTCTCGAGGCTGAGACCCGTACCGTCGCACCCGCACGGGGTGCCCGGCTCGCACTCTCCCGGGACGAACGAGTCGTTCCACGAGCACCGAGCCTCTTGCTGAGACGGCTGCGGATTCGTGTCGAGCCACGCCTTGTACGCCGAGACTGTCACCTCGGTCGCATCGATGTAGAAGGCCGGCGCGCCCGCGGGCGTGACCTGCACCATCCCGACGTGATCGCCGCTCGAGGTGGTCGTCGTGGTCGACGCGGGCGGCCCGCCGGCCGAGCCGCCGTCGCCGGGCGCCAACGTGAACTCCTTGTCGTCGAGATCGAGCGCGAGCCAGCAGCCGCTCATCGCGGCCGACGCGAAAAGCACCGCGACGCGTGCGACCGTCACGGCTTCGAAACGCCGTAGCGCCCCAACATCTTGCCGACGTAGCTGCGATCGAGGCCCGAGATGCGCGCGGCCTCGGATTGGTTGCCGCCGGTCCGAGCGAGGAGCGCCTCGAGATAGACCTTCGTGAACCGCGCGAGGAACTGATCCTTGAGCTCGGCGTACGGACGCTCGACGTCCAGCAGCTTCTTGATCGCTGCTTCGAGCTCGCCCGCGCTCTGTGTGCCCTCGCCAGGGAGCGCGCCGATCGCGACGAACGCTTGCACGGCGTTGCGAAGCTCGCGCGCGTTGCCCGGCCAAGGTTGCCGCGCGAGCTGTGCGAGCGCTTCGGGCGGGAGTGAGGGAAGGCCGGCAGCGGAGGCGAAGTGGTTGGCGAGCACCGGAATGTCCTCGGCCCGCTGGCGAAGCGGCGGCACGGCGAGCTTTACGACGGCGAGACGGTAGTAGAGGTCTTCGCGAAACCTGCCGCTGCGGGCCTCGGCCTCGAGATCGCGGTTGGTCGCGGCGACGATGCGCACCTTGACCTTGCGCAAGTCCGTCTCGCCGACGCGCTGAATCTCGCCGGACTCCAGCGCGCGAAGGAGCGCGGGCTGCACGTCGATCGGCAGCTCTCCCACCTCATCGAGGAACAACGTGCCGCCGTTCGCGGCCTCGAACGCTCCGACGCGATCGGCGACGGCGCCGGTGAACGATCCGCGCTTGTGACCGAAGAGCTCGGAGAGGACGAGCTCGCGCGCGATGGCGCCGCAATTGACGACGACGAGGGGTCCGCGCGCGACCGCCGAGCCTTCGTGGATCGCGCGTGCGATGAGCTCCTTGCCCGAGCCGCTCTCGCCTTCGACCAAGACGCCGACGAGCGAGCCCTCGAGGCGGCTCAGCACCGCGAAGAGGCGCTTCATCGGCGGCGAGACGCCGAGCAGGCCGCGGTAGCCTCCGAGCTCGAGGTTGGGCTCGTTCGACAGCCCTTCGGTGTCGGCGTCGAGCGCAACCTCGACCTTGCCGAGCCGGACCCGGCTGCCGAGACCGAGCACGATCTTCTCGAGCCGCTGGCCGAGGTAAAAGGTGCCGTTCCGACTACCGAGATCGCGAACGACGACCCCTTCGGGGGCGAGGGACAGCTCGACGTGTGCGCGCGAGACAGTATCGTCCTGAATCAGCACGTCGGCGCCGCTCCCGGCGCCGAGGACGCAGCTACCCGCCGTCAGGCGAAAGCGCGCTGGCGAGCACCGCGCCCCCAGGACACGGACCAGCGCGCCGAGCGGCCTTCGGCTCTCCGGACGCGCGATCGTCCGTGTATCGTCGCCGGAGCCATCGGCTCTGGGAGAGATTGCCAAGGTCTTGCCATGCTAGCCGATTGTTCGACGAGGCGCGCCGGGTGGACGGAAGCGAGAGGGCGCGCGAGAGTAGGCGTCGTGGGGCAGCCAGCGGCCTACCGAGCGATCGTCTCTTGCGTCGCCGCACTCGGTGCGACCGGGTGCGGATCCAACGAAGCGCCGCAGGCGGGCTCCAGCGCGCCGGCATCCGCGGGCCCCGCTGCATCTACGACGGTTGTGGTAGCCGCCTCGTCCGCTGCGCCCGCGGGCTCCGCCGCGGCGGCCGGTCCCGACGCAATGCTTCGCGTGCCCGGCGGCACCAAGCGGCGCTGCATCTACAAGAACGAGAAAGAGTTCCACTGCGACGGACCCGAAGTGACGGTCCAAGACTTCTATCTCGATCGGCTCGAGGTGACCGTCGACGACTACGCGCGCTGCGTGCGCGATCACAAGTGCGGCGCAAGCGGCCTCGATGCCGAGCACTTCTGCAACTACGCGGCCGAGCGTCGCGGACGCAACGTGGACGACATCGGCAAGCACCCGGCCAATTGCATTCCGTTCGCGGAGGCAAAGGCGTACTGCGAGTACGTCGGCAAACGACTGCCGACCCAGGACGAATGGGGATACGCGGCCCGGGGCGAGGACGCGCGGATCTATCCGTGGGGCTCGACCGCGCCGAGGTGGTCGGAGGTTCCCTCCGGGTGGGCATGCTGGCGCCACACCGGCACCTGCAAAGTGGGGACGTTCCCGCAGAAGCAAGCGCCCTACGAGCTCCGCGACATGGCGGGCAACGTCTCCGAATGGACCTCCGAAGGGGTCGCATGCGGATCGGCGTGGATGGATCCGGACCTAGACATCACCGAAATGGTGGCGCTGACGCGCTGCCGTCCCCAACGCGACAAGCCCGACCCGGCGATTGGTTTCCGCTGTGCGCGGTCGATTTGATCGCATTCCCGCGGCGGGGCTCGCGCTCGTCGCCGCAGCAATCGCTGGAGCCGCCGGCTTCGTAGCCGGCTCCTCTTCCGGTGGCGCGACGCCGCCCGATACGGCATCGCCGCCGGTGGCATCGACCGCACCGGCGCCGGCCCCTTCGGCATCGACCGCCTCGAGCGGACCCACCCAGGCGGCTGCGTCCGTCCGCGCCGCCGAGCCGTCGGCGCTCGAGCGCGCCGCGGCCGGCGATCTGCACGCGCTGAAGGTCCTCGAAATGAAGAGCGCGATCGAGCGTACGCCGGAGGAAGCGCTCGCGATCTCCGCCGGCCATGCTGCGCTCGCGCGCGCCGACGCGACCCGCCTCGCCGAGGACCTTTCGTCGGATCCGAAGCTCTTTCAAGATCGCGGCACGATGGCCTACCTCTATCGGCTGGCCCTCGATCCGGACGTCGCTCCGACGTTGCTCGGCGCGCTCGCGCGCCTCGAAGACCCCGTCGTCGCCGACCTCTTGTTCGACCTCGTCGATCGGGGAGAGCCCGGAGCACGCCTGGTGCTGCTCGCGGAGGATCTGCTCCGCGGGCCGGCGGTTCTTCCGGAAGCTTCGAAGCCTCTCACGCTGATCCTCGATCTTCGGAGCGCGAAGACGTGCGAGCGGGCCAGTGTGCTTCTTCCGCGCGCGAACGCGGTCGGCGACGAGCGCGCCACGGCTCTCCTCGAGCGCTTTCGTGTCAAGGCGGGCTGCGGTCCCAAGCGCGCGGACGATTGCTTCCCCTGCCTGCGCGATCCTCCCATCGAAAAGACCCTGGAAGAGGCGATCGCTGCGACCAAGACGCGCCGTTTCTCTCCCGTGTGGAGGTTGAATCAAGGCCCCTCAAGGAAGTGATCCGGGTCTTGCCTTTCGAAGGGGGCCTTGCAACGCTCTTCCCATGAAGGCTTCTGCTTTCCTTCGCCTTGGGATTTGGCTCGCGCTCGGATCGATGCCCCTCGTGTGGACCGCATGCGAAGCGGGCGTCGGCGGAACCGGAGGGAGCGACGGCGACAACCCGGCGACGGGCTCCACGCAGGCGCAAGGCGGCAGCGCCGGCACGTTCGGCATCGGCGGTGGCGGCGTCGGCGGCGGCGGCGATTGCGTCCAATGCTCGAGCGACCTCCATTCGATCATCGATTGCCAAGGCAACGTCCTCGAGACGTGCCCGCCGGATCAGGGGTGCAGCGCGTCGGGCTGTGTTCCGGCGTGTCAGGCGGCCGAAGAGAGCAAGAGCAACACGGGGTGCGACTACTGGGCGATGGCGCCGGTGCCCTTCGGTTACTACTGCTTCGCCGCGTACGTCGCGAACACCTGGGGCTCGCCGATCACGATCGACGTCGAGTACAACGGCGCGCAGCTTCCGGTCGCCAACTTCGCATACGTGCCGCAGGGCTCGGGCATGACGCTGACGTACCAGCCGCTCACCGGGCAGCTCCAGCCGGGTGAGGTCGCGATTCTGTTCCTCTCGGATCAGGGCGCGACGTGCCCGCACCCGGCCGCGATGCAGAACGCCTACTTCACCGGCACCGGGTACGGCAAAGGCTTCAACATCCGCACGTCGGCTCCCGTCGTCGCGTACGACATCTTCCCGTACGGCGGCGGATCGAGCGCGGTCGCGAGCGCGACGCTCTTGATTCCGTCCTCTGCGTGGGGTGACAACTACGTAGCGCTCACGGCGTTCGAGCGGACGTACGCCGATCCTTGGATCGGGATGATCGCCAGCCAGGACGACACGCAGATCACGATCAGTCCGAGCGTCGCGATCCTCGGCGGGGGCGGCGTCGCACCGACGGGACAAGGCGTTCCGATCACCTACACCCTCCAGCGGGGCGACGTGCTCAAGCTCGAGCAGCCCACCGATCTGTCCGGCTCGCCGGTGCAGGCGAACAAGCCGTTCGGCGTATGGGCGGGCAACGGCTGCACCGACATGCCGACCACGGTCCAGGCTTGTGACGGGATGCACCAGCAGCTGCCGCCGGTGCGTGCGCTCGGCAGCGAATACACCGCGGTGCGCCACCGCGATCGCTACCCCGGCGTGGATGAGGCGGCGATCTGGCGCTTCCACGGCGCCGTCGACGGCACGACGCTCACCTACGATCCGCCGCAACCGGGCGCGCCGACGACGCTCGCGAGCGGTCAGAACGTCCTCTTCGAAACCTCGGCGACGTTCGTCGTGAGGAGCCAGGACGCGGACCACCCGTTTTATCTCGGTCAGTACATGACCGGCTGCACCAAGTACTGGACGGGCACCGATTGCCGCGGCGATCCGGAGTTCGTGAACGTCATCCCGCCGGCGCAGTTCCGATCGTCGTACGTGTTCTTCACCGATCCCACGTACCCGACGAGCCACCTCGTCTTCACGCGGCGCAAGGCGGGCGACGGCACCTTCAAAGAAGTGAACCTCGCCTGCGCCGGCAACCTCACCGGCTGGCAGCCGGTGGGATCGACAGGTGACTTCGAGTACACGCGGTTCGACATCGTCCACGACAACTTCGTCCCGACCGGCTCGTGCAACAACGGACGCCAAGAGGCGGCGAGCGAGGGGCCGTTCGGCGTAACCGTGTGGGGCTGGGGTCAGGCGGGCACATCGATCTACTCCGAGGCGTGCAGCTACGCGTATCCGGGCGGCGCGAGCGTCGAGTCGCTCAACACCGTCGTGGTGCCTCCTATCCCACGCTGATTCTCTCGCGCGGGGTTGGGGCCCCGCGCGAAAGGGTCGTGGAAAATCAGGGACGATCGGCGCAGCAGCGAAAGCCGGTCGAGTAGTCGCGGTACTTGGAGTCGTGGCCGACGGCAGCGTAGTCGCAGCCTTCGCCGAGCTTCGCGGTGTCGAGGTAGAAGCCGCCGCGGAGCGTGCCGTCGGGATCGGCGGTCCATTCGTGGAGGTTGCCGACCATGTCGTAGGTGCCGACCTCGCTGCGGCAGCGATCGAACCTGGCGGTGCGCGCGACGCCGCCCGGCACGAGGTGGAGGCGCGGATCGTTCATCGGATCGAAGCCCCACGTCTCGTTCGATGCGGGACGCCTTAGCGTCTGCGCGATCGGCTCTACGCCTCGATCGTTGCAGGCGCCCGCGTGACGGCGCGCACCGTAGGGATAGAGGCTCTCGAGGGGACCCTTGCAGGCGGCTCGCCATTCGTCGTCGGTGCAGAGGCGCTTGTCGGCCTCTTTGCAGGCGGCTGCCGCTTCGGTTTGGGAGATGTACGCCTGCGGGACGACGCCGCGTGCGCTCTTCGCACGCACCCGCTTTCCGAGCACCGCTTCATTGGGTGAAAAGACGCCGATCGGCTTGCCGGCGTCGTCGAGGCGCTCGAGGTGCGCTTCGAAGGCGTCGATGCAGACACGCTCCGAGAGCGCGACCATTCCCTCCGGGCAGCCGGCTGCGCGGACCGGCTCGTCACCGCTCGCGAGCACGGGCAAAAGGGCGAGCGCTCCAGCGACCGACGCGATTCGCGACGCACCTCGAATGAGCCGGCAATTCAAGCAGCGACTCCCTCGGGCGGCGGGGGTGTCGCACGAAAGAGCGCGAGGCCGCACGCCACGAGCGCGACGCCCGCGAAGCCGAGCACCGTCACGTGGGTCGTCAGCTCGATCTCGCTGGATTCGCCTTCGCTCGCGCGCGATGCCCAGAGCGCCAAGGCGTTGTTGGCGGCGTGCGAGATCATCGCGGGGATCACGCTCTTCGTCTTCCACGTCACGTAGCCGAGCGAAAGACCGAGCACTGCGGCGCCGACGGCTTGCGGCGGATCGACGTGGAACGCTCCGAAGAGGAGCGCCGCGAGGAGCACGCCGAGCGGCCCGCCGAGACGACCGACGAGCGATCGCTGAATGACGCCGCGGAAGAAGATCTCTTCCGCGATCCCGGGCACCAAGGAGACGCTCGCGAAGACGAGCGCCAAGACGGGACCGTCGGTGCGCGCCGCCTCACCGAGGCTCTCGAGCACGCCGAGGGTGACGCCCGGAAAGAAGTGTCGAACCGCGCGCACCGCGAGGTCGGCGAACGGCCCTGTCGCCATCACCATCACGATCGCGACCGGGATGTGCCAGAGCTTCGGCATCACGAGGCCGGTCCCGGCGCGGAAGGGAACGCGGACTGCGCGCATCGCGAGCAGGGTCGAAATCACCAGCGTCCCGCCGGCCGTCGCCGCGGCGAGGCAGATGAAGAGCGGGTGCGCCATCAGCGTATCGGTGCCGGACCGAACCACGTCGGCCGCGCTTCCGTGCGACAGCAGAGCGACGAGCACGGCCGCGCCGACGAGCACTGCGCCGCCGACCAGCTGGCCGGCGACGAACGTCAGCGCGACGCAGACGAAGGTGGCCGCGACGCTCAACGGACGGTCGGCGGTGCCGATGCGCGGCCCAGCCGCTCTCATGGTGGAGCCGGTCTCATGGTGGCGCCGCTCTCATGGTGGCAGGGAGGCCATCGTAGGGCCACCTTGCAACCTGCGGCGGCAGCATCATGTTTCGGTCCGTGGCTGATATGATCCCCCGCAGGAAGCGCGGCTTCTCGGCCGTGCCGTTTTTGGGCGATTTGCTCGCCCTTTCGCGCCTCGTTCGCGACAAAGAGGCCGCCTGGGGGTGGAAGCTCTTCGCCGTGGCCGTGTTCTTGTATGTGATTTCGCCGGTCGACGCCTTCCCCGAGGCGGCCCTGCCCTTCATTGCGTGGGTGGACGACGTCGGCCTCGTTCTGGCGGTTCGACTCCTCTTCGATCGGCGCCTCGCCAAGTACCGCTACCCGCTCTTCGGGGTAGCCTCGGAAGGTGTTCTTCCTGATCGACTGGGTGCGGCGCCGTCTCGCGGCGCGTGAGCCGTTCCCGGAAGCGTGGCGTGAGATCCTCGAGCGCCGGGTGCCGTTCTACCGGCGCTTCGGCGCTTCGGACCGTGCGCGGTTCGAAGACAAGCTCAAGGTCTTTCTCCTGACGAAGAGCTTCGAAGGCGTGAAGGGCTTCGTCGTCGACGACGAGGTGAAGGTCGTCATCTCGGCGGCGGCCGCGCGGCTCGTCATGAACCTTCCGGACGAGCACTACGATCGGCTCGTCGACATCGTCGTCTACGAGTCTCACTTCAAGCATCACGAAGAGAAGGGCGTCGTCGTGCTCGGTCAGGCGTACGGCCCCGGGACGGTGGTGCTCTCGTGGGACGCCGTCGTTCGGGGCCTCGAGAACCCGGACGACGGCCACGACACAGCGACGCACGAGCTCGCACACGCGCTCGACGCCGGCGACGGCGAGTTCGACGGAACGCCGGAGCTCTCGACGTTCGAGGCGTACGCACCATGGACGAACGTCATGTCGGCGGCCTACAGAAAGCTCCGCGAACGAACGCGCCTCGACGGGCGCGAGGTCCTGCGCGACTACGGCGCCAAGAACGAGGCCGAGTTCTTCGCCGTCGCGACCGAGGCGTTCTTCGAGAAGCCGAGACAGATGCGGCGCAAGCACCCGGCGCTCTACGAGACGTTGAAGTCGTACTACCGCACCGATCCGGCCGCCTGACGCCATCTCGTCCCCACGTCCGTTTCCGGCCAGACGGGCCCCGCCCCGCGCGTTAGAACCCACGCATGCAGCTCGACGGCGACACGTGCTACCGCGCGATGCGGGCGCGCGATCCGCGCTTCGACGGGACCTTCTTCGTCGGCGTCTCGACGACGGGGGTCTATTGCCGGCCCATCTGCCCGGCGCGCCTGCCGGGGCGCGATCGCTGCACCTTCTACGCGCGTGCGGCCGAGGCCGAGCGCGCCGGATACCGCGCGTGCTTTCGTTGCCGGCCCGAGCTCGCGCCGGGCGGCGCTTCCGTCGACGCGGTCGGCAGGTTGGTGCGGCTGGCGGTGTCGCGCATCGAAGCCGGCTGCCTGCAGGACGGATCGGTGGAGTCGCTCGCCGGTGAGCTCGGCGTCACGCCGCGCCATCTGCGCCGCGCCATGGAAGCAGAGCTCGGCGTCTCGCCCATCGAGCTCGCGCAATCGCGACGCCTCGCGCTCGCAAAGCAGCTCCTCCACGACACGAAGCTCCCGCTCACCGAGGTCGCGTTCGCGTCCGGCTTCTCCAGCGTTCGTCGCTTCAATGCGCTCTTCCGCGAGAGGTTCGGCCGTCCGCCCGGCTCGCTCCGCCGCGCTGCCGCCGATCCGCTCGGTGCGGCGGACGCGATCACCCTGCGCCTCGACTACCGGCCGCCGCTCGACTGGCCGTCGCTCCTGGCGTTCTTGGAGCAGCGCGCGATCCCGTCGGTCGAGACGATCGACGGCGCCACCTACAAGCGTGCCCTTCGCGCAGGCGGACGCGCCGGCGTCATCTCGGTCTCTCCCGCGGCCGACAAGAGCGCGCTCGTCGCAAAGGTCTCGCTCGAGCTCGCGCCGGCGCTTCCGGCCGTCGTCGCCAAGCTTCGCGCCGTCTTCGATCTCGACGCGCGGCCCGACGTCGTCGCCGCCCACCTCGGCAAGGACGCCCTGCTCGCGCGATCCGTCAAGGCACGTCCCGGTCTGCGCGTCGCCGGCGCAGCGGACGGGTTCGAGCTGGTCGTTCGCGCGATCCTCGGCCAGCGCATCTCGGTCTCGGCCGCACGGACGCTCGCATCACGCCTCGTCGCTACCTTCGGCGACCCGCTCCCCGCAGAGACCCGAGAAGCCGCCTGGTTCCGGCTCTTCCCGACGGCTTCCCGCCTGGCGTCGCTGGGCGAGGCAGATCTCGGTCGCATCGGCATCGGCGGCCCCGCGTCCCGACCGCTCCTCGCGGTGGCGCGCGCCTTCGAGAGCGGCGCCGTCGACCTCGACGCCGCCGCAGATCATGACGAAACCGTCAACAATCTGCGCGCCATTCCCGGGATCGGACCCTGGACCGCGTCCTACGTAGCGCTCCGTGCGCTGCGCGATCCCGATGCGTTCCCGGCCGGCGACCTCGTCCTTCGTCGCGTCATGGGTGTGTCGACCGAGCGAGCGGCCGAAGAGCGCTCGCGTCCGTGGAGCCCGTGGCGCGGATACGCGGCCTTCCACCTCTGGTTTTCCTCGAAAGAAGGTACGTCCCGATGATCCACACGCTCGCTGCTCGAAATCTCCCCACCCCCGTCGGCGTTCTCCGTCTCGTCGCGAGCGGCCGTGCCCTCTGCGGCGTGTTCTTCGACGGCCACAAGCCGGCGCCGCGATTCGACGGCACAGAAACGGGAGCGCACGGGATCCTCGACGCTGCAGCTCGCGCGTTCGCCGCTTGGTTCGAAGGGGATCTCGACGCGCTCGTCGACCTCCCGACGCACGCCGACGGTACGCGCCTCGAGCTCGCCGTCTGGGCAGGCCTACGCGCGATCCCCGCGGGCCACACCTCGACGTACGGCGAGCTCGCCGCCGCGATCGGCCATTCGAGCGCCGCGCGCGCCGTCGGAAGGGCCAACGCCCACAACCCGCTTTCGATCGTCGTGCCGTGCCACCGGGTGGTAGGCAAAGGTGGGGCGCTCACCGGGTACGCCGGTGGCCTCGAGCGAAAAGCCTGGTTGCTCGAGCATGAGCGCCGCCACGCCGGCCGTGATCTCGAGCGTCCCGGGAAACTTCGGGCGTCCTCGAGCGTCCTTATCCATCCATGAGCTCCGCGCCCCCGAAGATCCCGTCGGCACCCTGGCTGCGCGCGGGCGTCGCGGGGATCGCGGGGGTGCTCGGCTCGGTTCTGCTCGTCGCCGAAGAGGCCGACAACGCTCCGGTCGTTCTGATCCCGGCCGGAGCGCTTCTCCTCGCAGCCATCGCGGTCCACGGCCGAGCGCTCGGCGCCCAGCTCTTCGCGCGCGCCGCCTGGTGGTCGAGCTTCACGCTCGGGGTGTTCCTCTCGATCATCGGCAGCGGGCGCGAACGCTTCGAGGGCAGCGCCTTGGCGATCGGCACGGCGCTCGCGCTGCTCGTCGCCGATCCCAAGCGTCTGTCTGCGGCGACCGCGCAGGATGGCTACCGGCCGATCGCGTACCGCGGAACCTTGCAGCTGATGATGGTCTTTGCGATCGCCGACGCGCTGACGATGTCGCTGTTCGGCTTCTTGTCGCTCGAAAAGTCGCACCAAGCCGCCGGCTGGTGGCTCCTCGGCGCCGCGGCGCTCTTCATCGTCGGCTTCGTCGGCCTCTACAGGCTCGCGCTCTGGGGCATCTTTGCGACCGCGGGCACCGCGGTCGTGCTCGGCGTCTTGCTGGCGCTGCGGATCGTGAAGCCGGATGACGATCTCTTGCCCCCGCTCTTGTTCGTCTGCACCGCGCAGCCGGTCGCCGTCGCGCCGATGGTCCTGTCGATGATTCGAAGGCGGCCGCTCCCGTCGCTTCCGCGCGCCGTCACGACGTGGGTCGAGCGGCTGGTCATCGCGGGCGGTGCCGCCGCCGCGAT
This sequence comes from Polyangiaceae bacterium, assembly GCA_041940405.1. GTDB lineage: Bacteria > Myxococcota_A > Polyangia > Polyangiales > Polyangiaceae > Xiheicaenibacterium. The sequence continues at coordinate 9,568 of JBGTSH010000056.1, read as the reverse complement.
CGCCGCATTGTCGCTTCGCTAGCCGGTCGGCGGGACTCCGAAGACGTCGCTGATCGCCGCGGCCACGTCCGGCTCGACGCCGAAGATCGCAGCGAGCCGTTCGTACGACGTCCCCTCGAGGGCATCGACGAAGCCGTCGGCGCGCGCGACGTGCCAGACGAGCGCGAGCATCAGCTCGCGCAGCACCGGATGATCCAATCGCTCGGCCAGCGTCTCGACGTGCGGCAGGCGGCGCACGTCGCTGAGCGCCGCGGGAAGCAGCGCCAAGAGCCGCGTCTCTTCGGTCGCGGAAAGGCCGCTCGAACGCACGATGTCGCCGAGCAGCTCGCGCTCGCGTGGATCGATGACGCGATCGGCCACCGCCATCCACATGCAGAGCTCGATCGCCGCGCTGCGAATCTCGGAAAGGTCTTCTTCCGCCTGCACCTCGAGCCACCCTCGAAGCCGGCTCAGCCGCTCTTCGCCGACGATTCGGGTAGCGAGGACCACGCCTTCGGCCTCGCGCTCGCCGTGCAACAGACCCCCGCCGGAGAGGACGGCAATCCACGTGTTGATGGCGCTTGGCTTCGGGCGCACGAGCGGATCATCGCACAGCGCGCACGCCAGGGTACGTCCTCAAAAACTCCTACCGATCAGCGCGACGGACACCGCCAGGAACGCGACGATTCCGGCGACGAGGGCGCTCAGCGAGAGGCGCCACAGATCGCTTCGAACCGAAACAAGGACCGGCTGCTCGGGGACGATGGCGACGAGCTCGGTTCGCTGGTCGTTGCGATAGTCGGCCTGCGCGGCCGTGCGAACAATCCGCACCCTCGGCCGGCCTGAAAGGAGCGCAGCCTCGTCGGATTCCACGAGCTCCGGCTCCAGCGTGAGCCCGTGTTCTTCGGTCAGCGCGCGCGCTCGCGTCGCGCGGCGCACGCGGCGCAGCTGGAGGACGCCGAAGCCGAGCGCGCCGATCGTCGCGAGCGCCCCCGTGATCGCCGCGGCCGTCTCCTCACCGAGCATGAGCGCTCCCAACGCCTCGGGCGTCTTGACCGCGACGAGGAACCCGCATGCCACCGCGACGACGCGATCGAATGCGTCGAAGGAAGGCGACTCGTTCGCCTCGACGTTCGCTCGGACGACCGGCAGCGTCGGCACGGCAAGGATCGCAGCCCACGGGACCGCCACGATGACGCCGACGAGCGCGCCTCCTGGGGATTCCAGGAACCCGGCTACGATGGGTGGCACCGCACCCAAGAACGCCGCGATCGCGAGGACGCGCCTGCGCGCCATGTCGTAGTGGCGCGCTTGGCTCGCGATCACCGCCGCGATCGCCGGGCCGAGGCCGAACAGGAGGAGGAAAAGAACCAGCCTTCCGAGCTCCGAAGGGTCACCCACCCACGGCCAGACCTCGACGATCGGCGCGCCGACGACCCCCGCCGTCATGAGCACCGCGCCCGCGGCCACCCTCCCACCGCGAACGAGAACGGACGACCGCATGGCGCGCCACCATTCTACGGCGCGCCACGCGGCTTCATTCCGACTACGCGCGGATCACTGCTTCTGAACGAGGCTGAGGCAGACGCCCGCGAGGGTCTCGGCCTTCGCCTTGTCGACCACCGGCTTCATCGCCTCTGCGTCGGCCTGCTCGCCCGGGGCGCAGCAGTACGTGGTCTTGTCCTTACCCTCGAAGGTCTTCAGCCCGTAGAAGCCGGCCTTGCCGTCCTTCTCGAACATCCAGAACTCGACGTTGTCGCCGAGCGACTTCTTGCCCCACGGCTTGAGCTTGCTGCTCGCCGAGAGCAGATCCTTCGCGCCCTTCGCCTTCGCCTTCATGTCGGCGAGCTTGGGGCAGCCGTCGCCGCCGTCGCTGGCCGCGTGCGCCATGAACGAGAGCTTGGCGCCGTCGACGGTGATCGTGCTCCACGCGCCGGGGGCCGGAGCGGGCTCGAGCTTCGCGCCCTTCGGAGCGGTGAAGAAGAAGCCCTCCATCTTCGGATCTTTGAGCTCGGCGCCGTCCTTGATTGCGTCGGTCAGCTTGGCGAGATCCGCCGGAAGCGGCGAGCCGCCCTCAGGACCCGCTGCCGAAGAGCCGGCCGGCGGAGCGGAGCCGCTCGCGGACGGCGGTGCGTCGCTCGAGCCAGCGGGCGCGGCCGACGTAGCCGCCGACGCCGGCGTCGCAGCGCTCGGCTTCGCGCTGGGCTTGGCGCTCGCGGGAGCGGAGCCGGCAGGCTTCGCGCCGGCCGCGCTGCCGGACGCAGCACCGCCGCCGCCGTCGCCGCAGGCCAAGAGGAACAGCGAGCCGCAGAGGGCGGCAGACCAGGTCATGTGCGCTCGGTTCATGGCGCGCGCTCTTCGCACAAAGTCCGTCCCGGGTGAAGAGGCGCCACGGTACCCTCCCCAGATCCATGCGTTACGACGATCCCGAGACGGTCCGGCTTGTCGAGGACGAGGTCCGGAGCGGCAATTGGAAGCGCTGGGGCGCTTACTTACCGGAACGTCAGTGGGCGACGGTGCGTGAGGACTACGGGGCCGACGGCGACGTATGGCGCTACTTTCCTCATGATCACGCGCGCAGCCGCGCGTATCGCTGGGGCGAGGACGGCCTCCTCGGGCTCACCGACCGTCAGTGCCGCCTCTGCTTTGCGCTCGCTCTTTGGAACGAGAAAGATCCAATCCTGAAGGAACGTCTCTTCGGTCTCACCAACGGCGAGGGCAACCACGGCGAGGACGCCAAAGAGCTCTGGTACTACCTCGACGCGACGCCCACGGCTTCGTACCTCAAGGCGCTCTACAAATATCCGCAGGCGGCGTTTCCCTACCGCGAGCTCGTCGAAGGCAATCGCGACCGATCGCGCTTCGAGCCGGAGCTCGAGATCCTCGATACGGGCGTATTCGACGGCGGTCGCTACTTCGACGTCTTTGTCGAGTACGCGAAGGCGTCCCCCGAAGACATCCTCGTCGCGATCACGATCCACAACCGCGGGCCCGAGGCTGCACCGCTCCACGTGCTTCCGAGCTTGTGGTTTCGCAATACGTGGTCGTGGGGCCGGAGCGGCGAGGGCTATTGGCCCAAGCCGGCGATGGGCGTTCAAACGCCGCCCGCCGACGCGGCCGCGCAGATCTGGGGAGACCACGCTTCCCTCGGTCGGTACGAGCTCGCCCTGTCGCCGGGCCCGAACGGCGAAGCGCCGGCCATCCATTTCACCGACAACGAGAGCAATTTGGAGCGTCTGTGGCGCGCGCCGAACACGACCCCCTACGTGAAAGACGCGTTTCACCGGCTCGTCGTCGCGGGCGAGAGGGGCGCCGTGAACCCCAACGCCGAAGGAACCAAGTCGGCGGCGCATTACAGATTTGTCATTCCTGCCGGCGGCTCGGTCACCTTGAAGCTCCGCCTTCAGCCGTCGATCGGCAATGCCGATCGTAGGGTCCCGCGCTTCGGGAACGCCTTCGACGAGGTCCTCGCGCTCCGCAAGCACGAGTCCGACCTCTTTCACCGCGCGCGCACGCCGAACCTACCGCCCGAAGAGGAGCGCGTCGTTCGCCAAGCGCGCGCCGGGCTGCTCTTTACCAAGCAGTTCTATTGGTACGTCGTCAAAGATTGGCTCGAGGGCGACCCGGGGCAGCCGCCTCCGCCGCCGCGCACGCGCAACCAAGATTGGAGGCACCTCTACAACCGCGACGTCATCAGCGTCCCCGACAAATGGGAGTACCCCTGGTACGCGTCGTGGGATCTCGCGTTTCACATGATCCCGATGGCCGAGCTCGATCCGATGTTCGCCAAGGATCAGCTCGTTCTGTTCCTGCGAGAGTGGTACCTCCACCCCAACGGACAGATCCCCGCGTACGAGTTCAACATGGGCGACGTGAACCCGCCCGTGTTCGCGTGGGCCGCGTGGCGCACCTACAAGACGAGCGCGCCGCGCGGCGAGCGCGACCGCGTCTTTCTCGCCCGCGTGTTCGCGAAGCTCCTCATCAACTTCACCTGGTGGGTGAACCGCAAGGACGAGGACGACGACAACATCTTCTCGGGCGGCTTCCTCGGGCTCGACAACATCGGCGTCTTCGATCGCTCGAAGCCGCTCCCGATGGGCGGGCGCCTCGCGCAGGCGGACGGCACCGCGTGGATGGGCTTCTACGCGGCGCAGCTCCTCGCGATCGCGTTCGAGCTCGCCGATGTCATCGCGGTCGAGGATCTCGCGTCCAAGTTCTTCGAGCACTTCGTAGCGATTGCAGACGCCATCAACAGCTTCGGCGGCTCGGGCCTCTGGGACGAAGAGGACGGGTTCTATTACGACCAGATCGAGATCGGCGGCCGCTCGATGCCGCTCCGAGTGCGCTCGATGGTCGGTCTCATCCCGCTCTTTACCGCCGAGGTGCTCGAAGAGAGCGTCCTCGATCGGTTGCCGCGCTTCCGGCGGCGCATGGATTGGCTGCTCCAGAACCGCGGCGATCTGGCGAAGAGCATCTCGTACATGGAGGTCCCTGCCCACGCCGAGGGCGGCCAGCGCCTCCTCGCCATCCCGAACAAGGAGCGCCTGGTTCGCGCGCTCAAGTACGTCCTCGACGAAGACGAGTTCCTCTCGCCCTACGGCATCCGATCCTTGTCACGCGTGCACGAGAAGGAGCCCTACGTCTTTCGCGTCGGCGGCGAGGAGTACCGCGTCGACTACGCGCCGGCCGACTCGACCACCGGCATGTTCGGCGGCAACTCCAACTGGCGCGGGCCGGTGTGGCTCCCGCTCAACTACCTCTTGATCGAGGCACTCGAGCGCTACGACTTCTTCTACGGCGACTCGCTCCACGTCGAGTGTCCGACCGGGAGCGGCAACATGATGCGGCTCAAGCAGGTCGCGCGCGAGATCGCCGCGCGCATCACGCGCATCTTCACTCCCGATGAGCGCGGCGTTCTCCCCTGTTGGGGGCCGCACGGCGATCGCCTCGCGCGCGATCCGCACTTCAAGGATCTCGTCCCTTTCCACGAGTACTTCCACGCGGACAAAGGATGGGGATGCGGCGCCGAGCACCAGACGGGGTGGACCTCTCTGGTGGTCGGGTGCATCGGAAAGGTTCGCGCGAAGAAGTAGCGCCGCGCTACTTTCGAACGCGCCGTGTGCGAAGGCGGATCGCGCCGCCAATCAGGAGCGACGCGAAGAAGAGCGCGCCGCCGAAAGGAGCCGTGCTCGGTGCTGCGCTGCATCCGCCGGCCTCCTCCTCCGGAGGCGGCTCCTCGCACCCGGAGCCGCCCCACTGCTGCGTCCATTCGGGGCCGAGCCCGGTTCCACATTCCTCGCCGCGCATGTTGGCGATCACCGTCTCTTTGGGCAGGTTGCCCGGAGGGTGTCCGCCGGGGACACTCTGGCAAGTCGACATGTCGACGGTTCCGTCATCGTTGACCCGATAGGCCCCACCGCCGTATCCGGCGCCGACGAACTTGTCGCCGACCTTCGCCGAAGGTGCATAGAAGGGGTCAGCGACGTCACCGACTGCGTACTTGGCGTCATACGCAGCAGTCACGCGAAACGCGATCGCTCCTGCCCCATCTTCGAACGCCTCGACCTCGATGACCCCTTGCTCACTGTAGTATTCGCAGAGGCAGGCTTCGGCCCACGTGGTGCAGTAGGTGGGCTGAATGCGGGTCGCCTCCGCGAGCGTGATGCCTTGCGTCTCGAGCCAGGCGACCAGCCGAGGCTCCTGCGCCAGCTCGGGGACGAGCTGGTTGTTTCGATTGCGTACGATCTTTCGGACGAGGTCGGCGTCACCGCTCTGCTCGACGAGGTGTGCGACCGCGCAGCGCGTCCCGGCAGCGTCGACGAAGTACGGCATCATCCGATCGTGGAAGTCGCGGTTCTTCGGGAATTGCCCCCGAAGAGCGTACTTCCGCAAGTCCGCGATGCGTTCCGCGCGAGCGGATCGCTGCGCCGCGCTGAGCCCAGCGCCGCCGTTGGCTTCGAGCATCTCGAGCGCGCCGGCGAAGTGAGCCTTGATCCGTTTCACCTCTCGCCGGCGTGATTTGCGTTCGAATCGCGCTTGTTGGTGGGGTTGAACAAAGGGCATTGGCTGGAGGGAAAGCAAACGGGATGCCGACGAAAAGCGCAATAATTCCAACCCCGACCCTTCGGCCGCGCCGGCACTGTGCCAGCGCTGACAGCTGTTGACGAACCTGTGAACGTGATTCACAATGTGTGAACGTGATTCACGCTTCGGAACGAAGGGCTGCCAGGGGCACCGCGCTGCGCGCCCAAAAGCGCGAGCTGATGAACGGCTTTGTGGTCGAGCGCGCGATGGAGCTGCTCGAAGACGGCGGGCTCGAGGCGCTCACGCTCGCCCGGGTGGCCGAGTCGCTTGGGTACACGACGACGGCCGTTTACCGCTACTTCCCCTCCAAGGATGCGCTCGTCGCCGCGATGCAACGCCAGGCGATCCGGGAAGTCCATGAACACTTCTCGAACGAGGCGCTGCGACGCATGGAGTTGCTCGAGGGACCAGCCGCGACTCGGTCGCTCGCTCTCTTGATGATCGCGGCAGAGATCTACCTCGCACTCCCGACCAAGGAGCCACGCGCTTGGTTGCTCGTCGCCGTCCTGCTCGGCGATCCGCGCCCGCTCCTCTCGGACGAAGAGTCCCTCCGGGCGGTGCCGCTGCTCGATTCGTTCCTGTCAGCGGTCGACGGCCTGTTTCACCGCGCGGCAGAGGCCGAGGCGCTGGAGCGCGGCGATGCTCGCGAACGAACGCTGGCGCTCTGGGCTGCGCTCCACGGCACGCTCTGTCTCGAGAAGGCGCGTCGCATCGTTCCGACGACGCCGACACCGACCACGATCGCCAAGCCGATCGTCCGGGCGCTGCTGGCGTCGTGGGGCGCGTCGAGCGCGCGTATCAGCGCTGCGGAACGTCTCGTATCGAAGGGAAAGTGACCATGGGCGCGATTGCATTTCTTGCGGGCGGAATGGCGTGGAGCGCGAGCGAGTACTTGATCCACCGCTTCGTCGGTCACGGCCCCAAAAGGCAGCAGCCCAAGACGCTGCTCGGGCGCGTCTCACCGATCGGGCTCGCGTACGAGTTCAACCGCGAGCACCTGATGCATCACGCGAACCCGAGCTATTTCGCCGCCACGTCGAAGAAGGTGATGGCGGCGAGCATCGCGATCCCGGCGCTCGGCGCGGTCCTATCGCCGATCATGGGCGTGCGCACCGCGGCGTCGTTCGCGCTCGGCTTCGGCGCCGTGTACGGCTCGTATGAGGTGATTCATCGGATCCTGCACACCCGCGCGCCGCGGACTCGGTACGGCCGGTGGTTCCGGCAGCATCACCTCCTTCATCACCACAAGACGCCGCGAAACAACCACGGCGTCACGAGCGCGCTCTGGGATCACGTCTTCGGTACGCACGACCCGGCCGAGCGCGTCCGCATCCCGAAGCACGTCGTCCCGAAGTGGCTCGTGGACGAAGCCGGGCGGGTCAAGCCCGAGTACGCGAACGACTACGAGATCGCCGGCAAGGCTCCGGCTCAGGCGAGCACGATGTCGAACGTCCCGAGCAGCCCTTCGGAGCCGTTCACGTCGCCCTGAGTCAGCGGAATGACGAGCGAGTCTTTGACGAACGGATCGATCGGAATGTATGGGTCGCCTTCGAAGTAGAGCTGGGTCGTGAGCGCGACGCCGTCCTGGTGGCTGACCTTGTAGTGGATGTGCGCCGGCCTGAACTGGTCGCCGTTCAAGTACCAGCCGGGCTTGATCGTGACGAAGCTGTAATGACCGTTGGCATCGGTCTCGATCTTTCCGCGCAAGGTGAAGCCGACGTTGTCGTAGGCGCCCTCGCTGTCCGCCTGCCAGACGTCGACGATCGCTCCGGCGAGCGGCGTCACGCAGTCGCACCCGTAGACGGTGCCCTGGATGAGCATGAGATCGCCCTCGAGCGCGTCGGCTAGGTTTCCGTCGAAGGGCGCGCCGGACTTGTAGAAGGGCCCGAGGATGTTGTCCTCGGTGATGTAGCAACCGTCGGTGGGCCCGCGCATCTTGCACTCGGCGAGCGGGCTTCCACCGCCTGCGCCGCCCTGACCGCCGCCGCCTGTTCCTCCACCGCCGAAGCCACCGCCCCCTTGGGCGAGCCCGCCGCCGGAGCCATGGGTCGTCGACGGACCGGAGTCACCGCCGCCGGTGCCCAAGACGTCGTCGCTGCAACCGATGAGGAGCGCGGTGCTGCCGAACGCGCTCATGACCTGCCGCCGCGATAGGCGGCCGCTTCGCAAGGATTCCCAAGACTGCATCGTTCGATCTCCGACTTGATCGATACGGCGCCGAGGCCGCCTCGTGTAGCCGGATGATCGAGAGAGAATCGTTCGGTGCTACAGAACGGTCAGAGGCACGCTGCGTAGGGGGCCGCGTAGTCCTCGAACCGCCCGACGAACGTCTCTGCGTCTTCGGGACGGACGTCGACCGCGTCTGCGGTGAAGTAGATCTCGACCGTCGTCGTCACGTAGAAGCCGTCCGCGGAGAGCTCGAGCTCCGCCTCGGGGCACTGATCGGCGGGGACGACCGACGGCATCGCGTAGAACGGATCGAGCGTGCGAAGGAGCACCTGGTAGCGGGCGTCGTTCCCCACGCGACGGAAGAAGTCGACGTACCGTGTGGAGAAGGCGCTCTCTCCCGCGAAGCGGTAGTGGATCTGCGCGTCGACCTGCTTCCAGAGATCCGGGTTGTCCCAATCGGTGACGCCCTCTTCCCAGACGTCGAAGTAGAGGCCCGCCACCGTCGCGCGCTGGCGCGCCCAGGTGTCGAAGACAAAACCGTTGTCGAGGACGTTGCGATTCTCGTCGCAAGGCCCGCCGCTGCAGGTCTGCCGGGTGATCACGCTCGCAGCGTTACCTGCCCAATCCGGCTGGCCGATCGGCGCGGCGACAGTGAACTTGTAGTTCTGCCCGAAGTCGGAGTCGTACTCGTGGCAGCCCCAGCGATTCGTGACCTCGAACCACACCTCCAGCGTGCCCTTCGCGTCGGGGACGATGGCCGGCTCTTGTCCGTTCGTGAGCCCCGCCAGCGCGACGGCGTGAAGGTCGCCGCCACCGACGCGCCAGTACGCGGTGATCGCCCACTGCGGGATGCCGTTCTGCTCGCCGCGGCAGGTAGGCAGGCGCGACGTGTCGTAGGCGATCTCGATCTTGTCGCCCGCGCGAAGCTTGCCGCTCACCGTCTCGGAGAAGTCGCCGCCGAAGGTGATCTTGGCGGTTCCGAGCGCGTCCTCGGTCTGCGCCGCCTCCTCGGTTTCGACTTCGGGCTCGGCGGGCGCGCAGGCGGCGAGCGCAGCGACGAAGGGCAGCGCAGCGGCGGAACGAAGCAGGACCGACATGCCCACCCTATGTAGGTGCGCTTCGGGCGCGTCAAGCCAAAGCGTAACTCAGAGATGAGCTACGAAGGATCCGCGGCCGAGCGTCGACAATCGCGCCGAGCGGCGCGAGCATCCGCCACCATGCTCGACGCCAAGACTCTCGCCAAAACCCTCGCAGCGCTCACCCTCGTCGGCTGCTCCGGAGGCGGAAAGACCGAGCCGAAAGCGAGCGACGCGACGACCTCCGAGACGACCGTCAC
>JBGTSH010000055.1:0-42213 GCA_041940405.1 Polyangiaceae bacterium | reverse complement strand
CGCGAGGCCGCGAGCGCACGCGGATCGCGATCCTCGTCGGGCGTCCTCTCTCGGTACCCATCGAGACACGCTTCTGCGTCCGCGACGCGCCCGACGAACGTGAGCGCGCCCACCACGAACGCGACGTCTTCATCGCGAACCTCCGCGGACGAAGCGTCGAAGGTGTCGCTCACGACCTTCGCGTAGCTTCCGGCGAAGAAGTCGCGAGCCACACGGGACCTGCCCACCGGGGGCCGCTTGCGGGCGACAGACGGCATACTGTGACGCGATTATCTTTATGACTTTATAAGACTAAATCAACCATCATCCGAGAATCACGTCACGGCCGTAACGCCCCGAAACTCGGCAGGAGCGATCCCCGGATCCATCGTGTCTTCAGCGACGCCGACGGCGCCGCGCAAAAGGAAGAACCGAAAATGAACACCCAACTTCTCGCTCTTGGTTTCATCGGCCTCGCTCTGTCGGCTTGCGCAGCAGGCAGCACCGGCAGCTCCTCGGACGCCGTCGTCCTCGACGTCCGCTGCAACGTCGACGCCGACTGCCCGACGGATTTCGAGTGCGAGCACGAGAGCGAGCACGGAACCGCGGACAGCTACTGCGTCTCGTACGACGACTCGGTCACGTCGTCGGGCGACTGCCCCGCCGGCTACGAGCTCGAAGAAGAGCACGGCAGCACGTTCTGCAAGCCGCACGGCGGCGACGACGGCAGCGGCAGCGGCAGCGGCGTCACGGGCGGTGGACAAGCGTGCTCGACGGACGCAGATTGCGGCGCAGGCCTCGAGTGCGAGGTCGAAATCGAGCACGGCGTCACGACCTCGTTCTGCAAGCCGCACGGCGGGAATGACTGACGCGCAAACGGTGCGCAAGGACGGACGCAGCCTGCTCCATGCTTCGCCGCGTGCTATCTCGTGGAGGCTTCAACATGCGATTTGCCGTGACTCGTGTCCTCGGATTCGGCGTCGTTCTGTCGGGGTTGCTCGCGGGTTGCGCGACCGAGTCCGCGGACGAAACACAGCCGGGCAAGACGGAGCCCCAGGTCGGCAAGTTCGCCGGCATCTATGAGGTCCCGGTCCCGGCAGAGCTCGCCGATGCCGCGCGGTATGGCGTGGCCGAGGTCGAGTGGAAGGTCTTGGATGGCGTCGCAACGCTCGAATACGACCTGCCGCTCGGCCTCGTCGGGGTCCCGCTGCGCGTCGAGTTCTCCGGGCCCCTCGATACGGCCGGCGGGACCGCGGCGCTCACGGGTCCTGTCGGAACGGCGGACTGCACGCTCACCGGCACGAGCATCTCGTGTCATGAGGTCATGCGCGGTCTCCTGCCCATGACCCCCGACTACGCCGTGATCGAGGCCGCGGCGGCGACCGAGTATGCGGGGCCGGTAGACCACCGCGTTCAGGTCGCCCAGACCTTCGCGTCCGACCCGATCGGGATCGTCACGTTCGACACGACCAACGTCGTGACCGAGGTCGACGACGACCCCGAAGATCACCCCGAGGACAAGGTCGAGGACGACTGACGCGGCGCACCAGCGCGGCCCCAGCGCTGCTCAGCTTGACGCTGGGGCCCGTGCCTGCGATTCCGCGCTTCCGCCCGCTCTCGGGCGGCCCTTCGTGACCGTTCGGTCACGTCGTCCAAGATGTCGCACCACGGATCGAAGACCGAAAACGGTGTCTCGGCGCCCGCCGCGATCGCCTCGACCTCGCACCCTCTCCTGCCCTCGGCCGTTCTGCGCGGTGCGCGGCTCGTCGTCGTCGGCGGCACCGGCTTTCTCGGCAAGGTGTGGCTGTCGATGCTCCTCCACCGCTTCCCGGAGGTGGGGCACCTCTATCTCCTGGTTCGCGCCAAGAAGGACCAGACGGCCGAGGAGCGGTTCTGGTCGCAAATCGCCACCTCACCGACCTTCGATCCGCTGCGCGAAGCCCATCCCGGCGCCGCCTTCGAAGCGTTCCTCCGCGAGAAGGTGACGCCGGTCAACGGCGACGTCGTACAGAAGGTCCTCGGGATCGACACGGCGCTCGTCGAATCGCTCAAGGGAACGATCACCGCCGTCGTCAACGTCTCCGGCGTCGTCGACTTCAACCCGCCGCTCGACGAGGCGCTCGAGGTCAACGCCTTCGGCGTGAACAACCTCATCGATCTCGCCAAGACGCTCGGCGCACCGGTGATGCACACCAGCACCTGCTACGTCGCTGGCTACCGCTCGGGCGTCATCGAAGAAGAGAGCCCGCTTGCCGTGCCGTTCCCGCGCGCCGCAGGCGAGAGCATCCTCGGCGAGTACCGGCAGGGCCGTCAGCTCGACCGATCGCACTGGGATCCGCAGCGCGAGATCGAGGAGTGCCTCGATCTGGTCCGCATGGCGCGGCACCGCTCCAACGACGCGTTCCGCCAGAGCGCGTTCCTCGACGAAGCGAAGAAGAACCTCTCGGAGCGCGGCGAGCCGTGCCGCGGACACGCGCTCGAAGACGAGCTCGCCAAGGTGAAGCGCCGCTTCGTCGAGAAGCAGCTCATCGAGGCCGGCCAGGAGCGCGCGCTCTTCTGGGGCTGGACCAACATCTACACGTACACGAAGAGCATCGGGGAGCAGGCGCTCGCGGCGAGCGGCGTTCCGTACACCATCGTTCGCCCGGCAGTCGTCGAGTCGAGCAGCGAGTACCCGTTCCCGGGCTGGAACGAGGGCATCAACACGAGCGCGCCCTTCATCTACATGGCGTTCAAAGGAAACGTGCGCTTCCCGGGCGACCCCAAGGTGCACCTCGACATCATCCCGGTCGACATGGTCTCCGCCGGCATGATCGCGTCGCTCGCCGAGCTCATCGAAGGCAAGCACAAGCCGGTCTACCAGTACGGCGTCACCGACACGAATCCGTGCTCGATGCAGCGGTATCTGGAGCTGATCGGTCTCTACAAGCGCAAGCGCGTGTTCGACGGCAAGACCGCCAAGATCTTCGACCTCGCCTCGCAGCACTTCGAGTCGATGGGCGTCACCAAGAAGGACTACATGGCGCTCGGGCCGCACCAGTACGCGAACGCGATGCGCGGCGTCTCGAAGGCGCTCGAGAAGGCGGCCGTCGGTCCGCTCGCCGCGATCTTCAAGCCCGCTGCGCGCGCCCTCGTCGGGGCGGCCAAGCAGGAGGATCGCACCGGCGACATCATGGACCTCTTCGTGCCGTTCACCGCCGAGTCCGACTGGATCTACAGCTGCGCCAACATCCGCGAGTGCTTCGCGCGCATGCCTGCGGACGAGCGCGCCAAGTTCGTCTGGTACCCCGAGTCGATCGACTGGCGCCAGTGGATGTACGAGGTCCACCTGCCCGGGCTCGAGAAGTGGATCATCCCGGAGATCGACGAGAAGATGACGCGCGAGCTCAAGCCGCTCCGCGCGTACGATCATCTCCTCGACCTGCTCGACGAGGTCGCCGAGCGTCACGATCACTCGGTCGCGCTGCAAGCGATCACCGACGAGGGTCTCACGCGCATCACCTACCGCACGTGGCGTGACGTCTCGTACCACGCGGCCGAGACGCTTCGCGCCGCCGGCGTGAACCCCGGCGATCGGGTCGTCCTCTCGGGAAAGAACAGCCCGGCCTGGGCGATGGCCTACTTCGGGATCCTGCGCGCGGGCGGCGTCGTCGTCCCGGTCGATCCCGCGCTCGAGGGACCGCAGCTCTGGAACATCGTGCGGTCGAGCGCCGCGGTCCTGTGCATCTGGGACCAGAGCGTCGAAGAGAAGGGCGCCTCGTTCGTGCGCGAGAAGGCGCCGTCGACGCCGGTCATCGATCTCGACGGCCTGACCGCGGTCACCGAGCAAGACGCGCGCCGCGCGCGGTACCGCTTCCAAGGCGCGAAGCCCTCGGGCGAAGACGTCGCCAGCATCCTCTACACCAGCGGCACGACCGGCGAGCCGAAGGGCGTGATGTTGATGCACAAGAATTTCACGGCGCTGCTCGCCGCGCTCGCGCCGCTCTTCCCGCTCACGCCGCGGGATCAGGTGCTCAGCGTCCTGCCGCTGCACCACACGTTCGAGTTCACCTGCGGCCTCTTGCTGCCGCTCATGCTCGGCGCACGCATCGTCTACATCCGCGAGCTCTCGGCGGACGGCCTGCGCGAGGGGTTCGCCAGCGCGAAGATCACCGCGATGGCAGGCGTCCCCGCGCTCTGGCAGATGCTCGAGCGCCGCATCTTGAACGAGGTGAAGGAGCGCGGCCCCTTGGCGATGCGCGCCTTCGACATGGGCCTCGAGCTCTCGCGGCTCATCGGCAAGCAGACGGGCTTCAACGCCGGTCGCCTCTTCTTCGGCGCGGTCCACGACAAGCTCGGCGGCCGCATGAAGCACATGATCTCGGGCGGCGCCGCGCTGCCCAAGGACACGGCGAAGCTCTTCGCGGGACTCGGCCTGCCGCTCGCCGAAGGCTACGGCCTCACCGAGGCGGCGCCGGTGCTCACCGTCGCGCGTGCGAGCGTGAAGGCTTCGGTCGGAAACGTCGGCAAGCCCGTCCCCGGCGTCGAGATCCAGATCGCCGGCAAGGACGAGAACGGCGTGGGTGAGGTGCTCGCTCGCGGCCCGAACGTCATGCTCGGCTACGAGGGCAACCCCGAGGCGACCGCGCAGGTGCTCGACGCCGACGGCTGGCTCCACACGGGCGATCTGGGCAAGCTCGACAAGTCGGGACGCCTCGTCATCGTCGGCCGCTCCAAGGAAGTGATCGTCGGGCCCAGCGGCGAGAACGTGTACCCCGACGACGTCGAGACGCTCATCGGCGACGTCAAGGGCATCAAGGAGCTCAGCGTCGTCGGCATCCCCGACGAGCAGGGCAGCGAGACGGTCGCGTGCCTCGCGGTCCTCTCGGCGCCCGACGGCGACGAAGCGCCGCACGAGAAGACGTCGCGCAAAGAACGCGCTCTCCGCGCGTTGCGTGACGCCTTCGAGAAGCTGCCGCGCGTCGCCAAGCCGGCGATCGTCCACCTCTACGAGGCCGACCTGCCGCGCACCGCGACCCGCAAGGTGAAGCGCTCCGAGGTGCGTCAGATCGTGCAGCGGATCAGCCAAGCGACCGTCGCGCCGCCGGTCAGCGAGCCCGGTGCTTCGCCGGTGCGTCACGTGCTCGCCTCGCTCACCGGCAAGGAGCTCCGCGGCATCTCGAGCACCACGCTCCTCCAGAGCGACCTCGGGATCGACTCGCTGCTCGCCGTCGAGCTCCTGTCGGCGCTCGAGGCACAGCTCGGACTCTCGCTCGACGGTGCGCAGCTGGCGCGCTGCGAGAGCGTCGGCGATCTCGAGGCGTTGGTCGCCAAGTCTCGCGCTTCGGCGTCCGCGATCGAGGTCGCGACGGACGAAGAGGAGTCACGAGAGCCGATCAAGATCCCCGCGCCTATCGCCGAGCGCGTCAAGCGCGCCCTGACGATGGGCCAGATGGGCTTCTACGCCAACGTGATGCGGCCCAAGGTGTACGGCCGCGCGCACATCCCGCACAACCGCAACACCATCGTCGCCTCCAATCACACGAGCCACCTCGACATGGGGTTCGTGAAGTACGCGCTCGGCACCTACGGCGAAGATCTCGTCTCGCTCGCGGCGCAAGACTACTTCTTCGAGGGCAACCGCTGGCGGCGCGCGTACTTCGAGAACTTCACGAACCTCGCGGCGTTCGATCGCAAGGGCGGCCTGCGTCAAGCCTTGCGGATGGCCGGCGATCACCTCGAGCAGGGCCGCACCGTCCTCATCTTCCCCGAAGGGACGCGCTCGCCCGACGGTGCCCTTCAAGAGTTCAAGCCGGCGATCGGTCACCTCGCGCTGCAGCACGGCGTCGACATCTTGCCGGTCTATCTGGGCGGCACCTTCGAGGCGATGCGCAAGGGCTCGAAGATCCCGACCAAGCGCGACATCACCGCGCACATCGGTCTCCCGCTCGAAGTGTCGGAGCTCAGGCGCCTGACCGAGGGGATGAAGCTCTCGGCGGCGAGCAAGAAGATCGCGCAGCTCACCGAGCAAGCGGTCCGCATGCTTCGCGACGGCAAGGTTCTCGACCTTCGCACGCTCGACCGCCAAGCCGAAGCGCTGCCCGCCCCGTCAGAGAGCCCGATCGAGCGCCTCTTCCGCGATCTGGAGGCGCGCTTCCGCGCCGACCGCGTCGACAAGCCCGTCACGTTCTACTTCACGCTCGGCGTGCAGGACGACGCGAAGTGGACGCTCAAGGTGGCCAAAGACGGCTGCTCGGCGCAAAAGGGCAAGCCCGAGGGCGGCGTCGCCGACTGCGTCCTCAAGACGAGCCCCGAAATCTTCACGCGCATCGTGAAGGAAGCGTACGTGCCGAGCCCGATGGAGTTCCTGAGCGGCGCGGTCAAGTCGAACGACATCTCGCTGCTCCAGACCTTCCAGAAGGTGTTCGATCTGTCATGAGCAAGGTCCTCGTCACCGGCGGCACCGGCTTTCTCGGAACGCACCTCGTCGAGGCGCTTCTCGACGCGGGGCACGACGTCGTCTCCCTCGTCTACGGAAAGAAGCCGGCATCGAAGGGCCGCCTCGTCGAGGTCGAGGGCAATGTCCTCGACGGCGCGAGCGTCGAGAGCGCGGCCAAGGGCTGCGAGACGATCTTCCACGCGGCGGGGAAGGTCTCGCGCGATCAGAAGGATGCGGCGCTCCTCCACTCGATCCACGTCGACGGCACGAAGACGGCCCTCGATGCAGCGAAGAAGGCGGGCGTTCGCCGCGCGGTCGTCGCGAGCACGAGCGGCACCGTGGCCGTTTCGAAGAAGCCCAAGCCGATCCCGAACGAGGACTTCGCGGCGCCGATGGATCTCATCGGCACGTGGCCGTACTACCGAACCAAGCTCTTCGCCGAGATGGCGGCGTTCGAGCGGAACCGGGACGACTTTCAGGTGGTCTGCGTCAACCCGTCGCTCCTCCTCGGTCCGGGCGATCTCCTCGGCTCGTCGACGGGTGACGTGGTCGATTTCCTCGAGCGCCGCATCCCCGCGATCCCGGGCGGCGGCTACTCGTTCGTCGACGCACGCGACGCAGCCAAGGGCTTCTTGCTGGCGAGCGAGCACGGCCTTCCCGGTCATCGCTACCTCCTCGCGGCGCAGAACCTGACGATCCGCGCCTTCTGCGAGAAGCTCTCCCGCATCTCCGGCGTCGCGATGCCCGTACTGCAGATGCCGAAGTCGCCGCTCCTCGGCGTGCTCGGTGCCAAGGTCGCCGAGAAGGTTGCCGAGCGCCTCAACACGAAGCCCCTCGTCGACAAGGTCTCGGCCGAAATGGCGCAGTACTTCTGGTACGCCGACTCGACCAAGGCCCGGACAGAGCTCGGGTGGGAGCCGCGCGATCCGATGGACACCCTGGCGGACACGGTCGAAGATCTGCGGGCTCGCGGCGTCGTTTGGCCCGCTGCTTAGCTTCGGCGACGGACCTCCAGAATCGCTTGCGCTGGATTGGCGCGGGCCCCGATTCTGATTCAAGGCTAGCGGCTCGATGTACACCCGCTTTGTCGTAACGAGCCTGGTGCTGTCGATCGCCGGATGCGGCGCGCGGTCGACGTTGGAGGAAGCCGGTTCGGAGGAGACGACGGCGTGCACGAAGGACGACCGCGTTCTGGGTGACGGCGAGTGGCTCCGAGCCCTGGGCCAGGGCAAAGGCGCCGAGCTCGCTCGGAGCGCGAACGGACGCATCGTCGCTGCGTGGCGAACCGGCGATCCCGTCACGCTGGACTGCGAGGAGCTCGACCCGATCGGCGATTCGGATCTCGTCGTGGCGTCGTTCGAGCCCACCGGTGAGATTGCCTGGGTCCGGCGCATGGGCGTATCCGGGACGGACGGGCACGGCGTCCGCGGCATCGGCATGCATCATCTCGGCGTAGATGATGACGGTAATGTTTTTATCGCAGGGCTCGGTCCGCACGGAAACAAGCTCGATGTCTTGGGCACGACGATCGACAGCGAGCTCTTCGCTCTCTCGCTCGACGCTGCGGGCTCGCTTCGTTGGGCCCGCGGCTACCGGCGGGATGCCGACGGCCACGTGAGCCTCGACGCTGCAACGGTCTCGCCCGAGGGCGAGCTCACCGTCGCGTACAGCTTTCAAGGACGCCTCCAGCTCGACGAGTGGAGCGTCGACGGCGGCCACGGCGCCAAAATGGGCAGGGCGCTCATCACCTGGGCTCCGAACGGCGACGTGCTTCGCTCGAGCCGCAGCGAGGGTCGGAGCTTCGGTGGGCTCCGCGCCGGTCCAGACGGTCTGCTCGCCGTCGCGTGGCAGTCGCCGGAGCACACCGGCGAGCTCGAGCTCTTGCAGGGCAGCACCTCGCTCTGGTCGGAGCCGATGTGGAGCGTGCCCTGGGCGCTGTGGTTCAGGTCGAGCGAGCTCGTTGCGTCGAGCTCGCCAGTTCCGCCGGCGGAGAGAACCTGGCTCATGGGACTGGACGTCGGCGCCGGCGGAATTCGCTGGAGCAGCGCTTTCGACGCGTGGAGCGGGAAGACGGGAGAATTTCCTCCTTGGGCCTCGCACCTCGCCGACGTCGGCCAAGGCATGGTCGTCGCGGTGCCCCTGCTGGGCAGCGTGGACCTCGGCGACCGATCCTTCGAGAGCGCCGGGAGCTTCGATGCGCTGCTGATGCGAATCGAAGAAGGCGGCCTCCCCGTCGCGATTCGGCAAATCGGCGGACCGGGCCACGAGTCCGTCGCCGGTCTCGTCCCCGCGGACGATGACAGCGTCGGCGTTCTGTTTCAGACCGATTCGGATCTGAACCTCGGATTCGGCTCCGCGAAGAGCGAGTGCACGGAGCGATGTGAAGCGCTCACCCTCGCGGTGATCCAAGCGCCTTAGGCTACTGCGGGAAGGCCCAAGGAAGCTCGGGCAGACCGGTGGTCGGGATCTGCGGGAGGCCTTGCGGGAGGCCTTGCGGAAGCCCCTGCGGCAGACCCGCCGGCGGCCACGGAATTCCGGCAGGCACCGAGATGGGAGGCAGCCCGGGGATCTGAACGCTGCTCGGCCAGCCGCCGCCCGAAATGGGTCCGTCGGTGACGCCCGGGATGCCGAGCGCGGCGCCTGCGTACAGTTGCGCGAGCGCGGCCTTGTCGAGCTCGCTCAGGCCGTCGCGCTCACCGATCTTTGCGTTCGGATTCTTCGGCACGATCGTATCGCCGCCGCGCCAGCTGAATGCCTTGCGCGAGTAATGCATGATGCTCGCGTAGTCGTACTGGCCGATGTCGTTGGCGTTGGTCTCGACCTGGAACCACTGTCGATGCGACGGCTCGATCTCTTCCCAAACGATCGTGACGTACGCGTCACGATCGGTGCGCTGCTGCTCATGGTAGAAGCCCGACGCGTGGCCGATTTCGTGGACGACGCTCCCGCCTGAGTAGCAGCCCTTTACGCTCAGCGCTTGCGGCCCACCGATGCGGCCCACGTACGAGTGGCATCCCTCGCCGTCGAGCTCGGTGAAGACCACGTAGTCCTTGTCGGCGGGCGTGCGGGGGCGGAGCTTGAGAACGCTTTGGGTGCTGACATGGGCCACCGCCCAGTCGACCCACGCACGCCGTTGCGGCGTGACGCTCGCATCGATTTCGAACGGGATGATCGCGCCCGGCCAGATGTGGGAAGCGTGCTTGGACGCCGTCGCGTGGCTGGCGTTGGAGAACTTGGGAAAGCCGTAGTTGGCCTGAAGCTGATCGACCGGACCGAGGACGATGTCTCCCTCGGTGATGGCGACGCCGTTGACGTTCTGGAAGTACACGTCCGAGGGCGACGTCCGACCAGGCAGGTAGATGTGCGCCATGCCCATCTGCCCGGCCGCCGGTGCGGGGCCGACCCCGCCTACCTGGGTGGCCGGGGTCGAAGGATTCGCAGCACAACCAGCAAGAAAGACCGAAGCGAGCACCCCGATAAGCCCAAACCTCATGCCGTCTTCTCTCCCATCGAGCGTCCCGTCAGCTTGTACGTACGTAAGGTGTTCCGACCGACGAGCCGTAAGCTGCTTTCTTTCATCCAACGGGGGCGGCGGCGAAAAATTCCCTAGGCGGACTGGGGATAAGCGGAATTGAAGCGGGGGCTTGGCGAGTTCAGGATGACCACCCCATGCCGACGTCTGTGCTCGACGCCGAGAACGACGACAGGCCGCTGCGCGCACGGCTCCGTCGGCTGATATCGGCGCTCGGCCGAGGGCTGGTCGAGCGCGACGACACGATCCGTGCCGTCCTCCTGGCGGCGTTGGCCGGCGAGCACGTACTCCTGTTGGGGCCACCAGGGACGGCGAAGAGCGAGGTCGCCAGACGGCTACGGCACGCCTTCGAGGGCGACGCGTTCTTCGAACGACTCCTCACACGCTTCTCGGTGCCCGAGGAAGTGTTCGGCCCGCTATCCCTCAAGGCGCTCGAGAACGACGTATATGTCCGGCTGACCGCAGGCTACCTGCCCACGGCGACCATCGCGTTCCTCGACGAGGTCTTCAAGGCCAACAGCGCCATTTTGAATGCGCTGCTCGGGATCCTGAACGAGCGCGAGTTCGACAATGGTGCGAAGCGTGAGCCGGTCCCGCTCATCGCGGTGATAGGTGCAAGCAACGAGGTGCCCGGCGAAGACGAGCTTCGTGCGCTCTACGATCGCTTCCTGGTTCGGCGCATCGTCGAGCCGATCTCGAGCACCGGGTTCGAGTCGTTGATCGAAGGTCCTGCGCTCGGTGCGGCGCCGATCCCGGAAGAGGACCGGCTTGATCGTAGAACCATCGAAGAGATTCAGCGGGCCTCGAAGAAGGTCACGCTGTCGGCCAGCGTGGTCAGTCTCTTGTCGACGATGCGGTCATGGTGCCAAAAGCGCGGCATCTACGTATCGGATCGAAGATGGGTAAAGATCGTCCAACTTCTCCGGGTCGCAGCGTTCACCGAAGGCCGCGACGCCGTGCTGCTTCCGGACGCTTGGCTCCTCGACTTCTGCCTCTGGGATCGGCCCGAGCAGGTCACCGAGGTTCGAGAGTTTCTCCACCACAACATCACGGGGCAGGTCAAACAGGAGCCGGAACGGCTCGCCCGAATGGTCGACGCCTTCGAGCTCTGGGGCCAAGCGCGTGCTCGCCAGAAGGTCAACGCCGAAGGCCAGGCGCTCTATGTGGATGAGGACGGCCTCCCGACGACGGAGAGAATGGGTCGCCAGCCGGCCAAGGATCACGACGGCCATCAGCTCTACGTGGCGCCGATGGACAACACGCGGCCTTACAGCATCCCCGAGCTCTGGCGCTCGGAGTTCGCGCAGGCCGACATCGATCTTCTCGAGTCGTACATCAAGAATCCAGCCAACTGGTTCTATGCCCCGACCGCTCGACAACCCCTCCTGGAGCCGGATCCGCACGCAGAGGCTCGGATCCCCGACCAGCTGCGTCAGATAGACGAGCTCGCCGCCTCCATCGACGCGAACCTCATCGCGATCGCGCAGGCAAAGACGGCGGACGAGACACCTCTCTGGCTCCCGGTCGCGTGCCTCGACAGCGTGCGTCGAGACGCGGAGGCGGGGGGCGAGCGCCTGACGGAGGCGAAGTCGCGGCTCGCAACGGTGCGTAAATGCATCGCGGAAGAGGCTCAGAAATGACGACGGCGCGGGGGCCGCGCCCGGGCTTCTCCACGTACGCCATGCTCGATGATCTCCCCGCGAGGCTCTTCAACGCGGTGGTGACCTGCACGCTCGGCGAGATCACCAGCCGTGCTCGAGCCATCCTCGCACTGCGCGCCGCGCTGCTTGACGGCCGGCTCCCGATCGCCGGCGGTCTTCCATGGCCGTCGGGGCTGCTGCGGGATGGCGTCCTCGAGGCGCTCCGCCGTGCCGGCGTCACCGGCATCTGCAACGGCAATCCCGACATCACGGACGACGTCCTGTTCGCGTTGCTCGAAGCGGTCCAATCGTGCACCGGCGATCCCGACCTCGAAGTGCTCACGTACGAGCTCGCGGGAGATGCCTGCCGATCGCCGCGCGGCCGCATTATCGACGGTCGCTGCGCGGACGACGAGGCCACATGCCTCGCGAACGCGAGAGATCTCGTGCTCGATGATCAAGCGTACGAGCGCGCCCGCTCCCTTGCGTCGACGCTCCTGACCCAGGTGGTCGCGGAGCGCTTGCACGACAAGCTCGAGGCGACTTGGGGTGAACGCGTACGAACATGGCAAGCGCTCGCGGAGGTGCTCAGCGCGCTCGACGGCCAGCGAGGCGTCGATCGGATTCCGGCCTGGCTTGCACAGAGCCTTCCGCTCGATGCAGCGATCGAGCTTCGAAAATGGCTGGGAGCCGCTCCGCCTCTTGCCGAGCTGCTCCGCATTCTCGGGAGAACCGAAGAAGATTCGGATGCCTCGGATGATCGAGTCCTCGAGAAGCGAGGCCGTCACGTCGAGCGAGAGGTTGCACTACCCAGCCCGCTCTCTGTGCGCGGCGATATTGACGTGCGCGGGGTCGATCGATCGGGGGATTGGAGCCGAATGCTGCCTGTCGAAGCGCTGTTGCTCCGGCGGCCCGCGTTCAGACGGTTCTGGCATGCACGGCGGATCGAACAGAGCCTCCTAACGTACGAGGCGAGGCGGCCAGATCAGGCGCTCGAGATCCAGCAGCTTTGGTTCAGCGCAGGAGCCGCAGTCGCGCAGGTGAGAGCGGCGCGCGGACCGATCGTGGTGCTCCTCGACACGTCGGGCTCGATGGCGGGCGCACGCGAGGACGTCGCGAAGGCGATCGTGGCGCAGACGCTCACCGTGGCGACGGTCGATGCGCGCCCCGTGTACGTCTACAACTTCTCCGGTGCCGGCAACCTCGCCGAGCACGAGCTCGGCCTCGTGGGCGAAGGCCTCACCAACGCGCTCGCATTTCTCACCGCGTCATTCGGTGGCGGCACGGTGCTCGAGGAGCCGCTCCGCCGCGCCCTCCAGCGCTGCCACGACGAGAAGTGGCAGAACGCGGACATCTTGCTCGTTACCGACGGTGAGGTCGGGCCCGAAGAATGGACGGCTCCGGTCCGGAGCCTGCTCCGCGACGCGCGCACCGATCTCGGTCTTCGGCTGTTGACGGCGCTGGTAGCCCCTAGGAACCCTGCCCTACGCGGTCCGCTCGAGAACCTTTCGGATCGTATCTACGACGTGCCCGATTGGCTCGCGGCCTACCGCACGACGAATTGACGTCCCTTACACGAACGCCCTGGCGTGATGGGCCACGTGATCGCCGATGAAGCTGGCGATGAAGTAGTAGCTGTGGTCGTAGGCAGGCTGGATCCTCAACGTAAGCGGATGCTTCGCGGCGTCGCACGCTTCGCGGAGGAGCTCGGGCTTGAGCTGCTTCTCGAGGAACTCGTCACCGTCGCCCTGGTCGACGAGGATGGGCAATCGCTCGGTGGCGCCGGCGATGAGCTCGCAGGCGTCCCACGCCTTCCACGCGTTTCGATCCTCACCCAGGTAAGCGGCGAACGCCTTCTCACCCCACGGGACGCGCGAGGGCGCGACGATGGGCGAGAGCGCCGAGACGCTCTTGTAGCGACCCGGATGTTTGAGCGCGGCGACGAGGGCGCCGTGCCCGCCCATCGAGTGACCCGTGATGCCGCGCACCGCGGTCGCCGGGAGCTTCGACTCGATCAGATCGGGCAGCTCGAAGACGACGTAGTCGTGCATCTTGTAGTGCGACGACCAAGGGGCCTCTGTCGCGTTGAGGTAGAAGCCCGCGCCCTTGCCGATGTCGTACCCCTCTTCGTCGGCCACCGCGTCACCTCGAGGGCTGGTGTCGGGTGCGACGACGATGACGCCGTGCTCCACCGCGTAGCGCTGCGCGCCGGCCTTCGTGATGAAGTTCTGCTCGGTGCAGGTCAGGCCGGAGAGAAAATAGAGGACCGGCAGCTTCTTCTTCTCCGCCTGCGGTGGAAGGTAGACGCCGAAGGTCATCGTGCAGCCGAGCACCTTCGAGTCGTGGCGGTAGACGTCTTGGAAGCCCCCGAAGCTGGCGCGATGCTCGATCCGATCCATGAGGTCGCCCATCTTGTTCAGCCGACGGCCCAACCGCAACGCGAATCCGAGGAGCGTCCGGGTTGCCTCGGCGAGCAAGCGCAGAGAAGCTGTGGGCGTGCAGCCGGACGATGCCTTGGCCGAGAGGTGGCAGGACGCGCGCGCGAACGCGCGCATCTGGACGCCGGCACCCACGGTCATGCTCACCCGCATCGAAGGCCACGTGGGCCTCGACGCGCTGCGTTTCTACACGACGCGCGCGGATGAGCTGATCGCGAAGCACGGCCGTCTCTTCGTCTTCCACCACTGGACCGGCATCGCTACGTGGGAGCCGCTCGTGCGCGACCAGCTGCGGAAGTGGGCCGCGGGACATGCCGGAAGCCTTCCTGGAACGCACTTCTTGATCCGATCTCGGATGCTCTCGATGGCGATCGAGGTCGCCGCGCTCGCCCTCGGGAGGGAGCTTCACGCGCATCGCTCGGAGGCGACGTTCTTCGCCGAGCTCGACCGGGTGGTGGCACAGGAGTCTGCCCCCGCATCTCGCTTTTGACCTGGTATCTTGCTCGGATGTCCTTCTTTGCTCGCGCCCTGCTGGCCACGCTGGGCGCCGTGCTGTGCTCCTGCGCCGAGCCGAGCGGCCAGAGCTGCGAGCTGAACAGCGATTGTCTGCAAGGCACCTGCGTCGACGGGACCTGTCAGCGCGAGTGCCGCGAAGCCGAGGTCGATTGTCCGAAGGGCCACATCTGCAATGCGCGAGGCGTCTGCGAATACACGGGCGATGGCGGAGCAGGCCCTGCGGGCCCGGGCGGCACGACGAGCACCGGAGAAGGCGGCAACGGCACGACCGGCTCGATGAGCACGACGAGCACGATGGGCACGACCGGGCCCGGTCCGTCGTCGACGAGCAGCGGCATGACGATCGACGCCGCCGAGCTCACGCTCTGCAGCAGCGACGCAGAGTGCGAGTCGGGGCTGTGCCGGCCGATGACGCCGAGCGGACCGCAGCGCTGCACGCGCACCTGCAACTCCCACGCGCAGTGCCCGAGCGGCCTCCGCTGCGAGGACGTGAACGGCGGCAACGTCTGCGTGCAGAACGACGTGGGGCGTTCGTGCACGAGCGCCGGCCAGTGCAACTTCGCTTGCCTCACGCCCCTCGACTACTGCGTCTCGGAGTGCTCGAGCGGAGCGGATTGTCCGGCCGGCTTCGGCTGCATGCCGGTCGGCAACCCGGCGACCGACGTCTGCGTGCGTCTCTCTGCCGACTGCGCTGCGGACACCTCGCAATGCGTCGCGCCGTCGGCGTGCGACACGTCACCGAACCTCGTCGTCTCGAGCTGCACGATCGCATGCAGCTCGGCGGCCGACTGCCCACAACGAGCGCTGCCCTTCGCTCCCTGGACCTGCGACGGCGTGTGCCGCAGGCCCGCCGACGTCTATGGCCCGCTGCCCGGCGGCTACGAGCCGGCGCAGTGGGCGTGCAACGCGAGCTTCCAGGTCGTCAACGTCTGCAACGACGGTCTGCACATCGACTTCGACGCGTTCTCGATTCCCTCTGCGCCGGCAGTGAGCTGCGCGGCACCCACGACGACCGATGGCCTCCCGGGCGACGCATGCCTCGACAGCTGCCGCCTCCAAGGCGCGTGCGAGTACGGCTACGGATGCGTCGGGCTCGGCGACCTCGGCGGGACGCGCATCGGCCTCTGCCTGCCCGCGGGCGCCGGTGAGGTCGGCGCCTCGTGCTCGACCAACGGCAATTGCGCGTTCGCGCTCTGCCAGAACGGCACGTGCTCCCGCGACTGCTCCAAAGACGGGGTCTGCCCCGAGGGATCGCAGTGCGTCGCTCAGGGCGGACCGAACATCGAAGGTCAGGCCTACCGAATCTGTCAGTAGCGGCTCACGACTCGCCGGAGATCGCAACGTCGGCGATCGACGCGTCGATGATCGCCGCGGCTGCCTCGTTGTTGTTGCTGCCCTGGTCGAGGCCGGGGATCGTCGGGACGTCGATGGCGTAGAGCCGCCACTCGTAGGTGTTGACCGAGTTCGGCGAGCACGGGCCGAAGTACGGGTCCACCTGCTTCGCTCCCGCGGGGTCGGCGACCATGAAGCCGCCGCCCACGTCCTCGGGCAACGCCATGGCGGTCACCGGGATGTCCCAGATGACCCAGTGGGTGAAGTTGATGCTCGTGTCCTTCATGATGATCGCGTAGCTCATCGTTCCCGCGGGCCCCGCGGTCCACGCGAGCGGCGGCGAGATGTTGTCGCCACCGCCGCCGCGGCACTCGTAGACCTCGGGGATCATGTCGCCCTCGTTGAAGGCGGTGCTGGTGATCGCGAACGCCTCGCCCCCGCCGGTTCCCGTCGTCGAGGCCGCGGTCGACGATGCAGTCGTCGTCGTCGTGGTCGTCGTCGTGGTGCTCGTCGTCGGCGTTCCGGTGGTCGTCGTGCCGCCGGGCCCCGCGGTCGTCGCGGTCGTGGTGGTTCCACCGCCGGAGCCGGTGTCGTCGCCGCAGCTGGCGGCCAGGATCATGAGCGGCGAAAGGAACGCGAGGACGAAGAGCTTGCGCATGGTGACCCTCCGAGGTCGAAGACCGAAGGCGGCCACGGTACCACGCGAGGATGCCCGCCAACGATGGTTTCGGGCGAGCCTGCTCAGTCTTCGCGGGGCGCCTTATCGTGCACGCGCGCGAGAGGAACGACCCACCATGCCACGACGACGAGGATCGCGACGCCGATCGCTGCCCACATCGCGAGATGCGGGGTCACCACCGAGGTGACGAGCCAGGAGACGAGAACGATCCCGATCGAGAGCGGCGCGAGGCCGCCGATGAGGAAGTAGTTGGCGAACCGCTTGAAGCGCAAGCGCTGATGAATGGGCCGCGCGATGCGATGGTACGCAGCCGGCAGCATGAACATGAGCAGCGCCGAGAGCACCGCGAAGAACGTAGAGAGATAGATCGTACGCTGCAGCCCCGTCAGGGTACCGAAGTGCTCGGTGAACGGCAGCGTCACGAGAAATCCGAGGAGCACTTCGGTTCCCGGGAGGATGATGCGCGTCTCTTCGAGCAGCTCCTTGAGGCTCACGTCCTGCTCGGACTCCGGGATTTGCTCCGACTCCGGCTTCGCCTCGCCACGCGCGGCGGTGTCGGCCTCCGGCCAAGCAGCTTCGCTCATACGTGTGCGTGGAGCACGCGTCGTGCCAGGGCGCGGCTCGCGGCTGTGGCGTTCGTGTCACTCGACGCTTGCGCGGTACACCTGGCGGACGGTGAGCTGACGGCAGCCGGCGAAGATCGTCTTCGAGCAATCAAAGGCTTCGAAGACGATCTGTACGCGTTCACCGTCCTGCGGCTCCTTCAGCGTGGTGGGCAGCGCGAACTCGAAGCAGCCGGGCACGGGGTTCTGCTCGACGGGTGAGGTCTCGAAGGTCCAGCGATTCGGAAGCGGGATTTGCTTGAGGAACGCGTCCTTGAGCTCCTCGTCGGTGACGTTTCGCTTGAGGCGACCGGTGACGATTGCTGGACCACGCATGCCGGAGGGTTTGTCGCAGGTCAAGAAGGACGACATTGTCATTTCGGTGGGCTCTTTCGGCGTCGGATCAGGGTCGACCGGAGCTTCCGGCTCGGGGACGAAGGGCTCCACTGCGAGAGCGCGCTTTCCTACGAGGCGTAGAATGAAGTCCTCCGTAGTTCCCGGAAGAAGAGCTGACGAACCTTCGTAGACGTTGCGCTGATGCACTGCTCGAGCCCAATCGATGTTGCCGGGACCGCCGCCGCCGGAGAAGTATCGCGTGGTAGGCGAGTAGGTCT
Organism: Polyangiaceae bacterium; assembly: GCA_041940405.1. Taxonomy (GTDB): domain Bacteria; phylum Myxococcota_A; class Polyangia; order Polyangiales; family Polyangiaceae; genus Xiheicaenibacterium. The sequence continues at coordinate 24,463 of JBGTSH010000055.1, read as the reverse complement.
CGAACAGACCGATACCTGCGGGCGTGGTGACGGGGAAGAAGCCATCGGGTGGGCTGTAGGCGGCGTCCGGGAAGATAGTCAACGGCGTCCCCCCAAACGTGTATGCCACCGTGGAGACGCGCTCCTTGTTCGCCGGCCGATAGCTGCTCGCCCCCGCGAATGCCCGGGCCCCGCCCGACTGGACGACCAGGTGCTCAGGACCATACAGGGAGTCGGTCACGAGGACCGCGGCTTGCACGGTGAACCATGCCCATCGCCTCTCGATGCGCACCGCGGTCAGCTGCTTCGACGGCAGAACGACACCCGAGTCCGTCGTATCGGGAGTGCCAGAAGGGTTGGGAATCGTGCCTAGGAAGAACATCGTTCCGGACGGTTCCCGCCAACCCGCGCCAAACGAATCGAACTGACACAGCCCGCGCACCAATTCGACGTCTGACAGCACGGTGCGCGGCTCGCCATCCAGAGAGAACGGCTGCGCCCGCCATTCATGAAACTTCCCGACACCCCAGCCCGCCACCACCGCCATCAAGAGAATCGCCCCAACCTGCGGAAAGCTCGGTAGCGCCCAGCGCGCCCGTGCAGCGAATCCAATCTCGGGTGCAGGCGCGTCCGGTGTCTTCGCCAGCGTCGTTCGCAGCTCGTCGGTGTCGAACGCAATGACATCGAGCTCGGCACGAAGCGGCCCTCTTCCCAGCTCCGCCAGCTCGCGCTTCGCTGCCTCTCTCGTTCCGGGATCGTCGGAGCCCGCTGCGAGGAGCGCGCGGTCACGCCTCCATCGAAGCTCCGCCAGCGTTTCCTCTCCCTCGGCCGACGAGATGGGCTTGGCCGCCTCGACGAGCGCGCCGAGGAACGAGCGCACGTCTCTCTCTTCACTTCCCGCCGTTCGACCGGCCCGAGGTGTGGCGTCCATCTCGCGAAACCACGCGAGCGCCGCGGTACCGTCGGCACCGCGTGCGCCTTCGCGAACGACGCCGGTCGTTGCACGAAGGATGTCGCGCGCGACCAGCGGCATGAACCGCGCACGAAGCCGCTCGGCGATGGCGTAGTTCGGAGAGAGCGCCATCGCCAGCATCGCGCGCAGCCGCAGGATCTGGGTGGGAAGAACCCGAGCTCGGGACGGCGCGCGCGTGCGCGCGCTGCCGCCTCCTGTTTCGATCGATCGTGCCGCCTCGCGCACGCCGCTGGAATCGAGTGAAAACATCGGCAGAGGAGATCGCTTGTCGAGGAGCCCCGGCGCGACGCGTGCGCGGTCCGCGAGCGGGCTGAACAGCACCTTGGCCGGCCACGGTTCGAGAAGCTTCGCGAGGTCGACGACACTCGACGGCGTGATCTCCCCCGTCGAGAGGACGACGACCGCGCGCTCGGTCAGGTGACGCGTCAGCCGGGCGAGCTGCTCGGGCTTGGTGCCCCTGCGCCGCGAGACTTCGGACAGGTCACTTCGAAAGTAGAAGCGCTCGACCTCGACTCCCTGCCCTTCGAGGCTCGCGACGAAGGCATCGAAGAACGGCTGAAAGGCATCCGCCGCGGGGGCCGTCTCCTGGAGCACGAGAAGACGGGCGATCCCTCGCCGCGGACCGAACGCCAGCACGGGAAGGAGACCGCGCCGCACCGTTTGATCGACGCTCCGCGGAACATCGAGCTGCGTTCGACGCTCGAGCGCGCCTGCCGCCAAACGGAGCGGGCCGGTATCGATGAGGCGCGGCGACAGGCCGGCCAGCGGAGCATCGTAGGTTCGGTTCTTCGCGGGCGACGCGAAGCGATCGCGGCGAAGGGTGCGGCGCGCAGCCTGGCCGCGCTGTTGGTAGCTGGAGCGGGCAATTAGAAAGAGAAAGCCGAAGAAGACGAGTCCCGAGGCGGCATATTGAAAGGGGCTCGGGCCGCCTTGCCAGGATTCGCAGCCCGGCATCGTCGCGTAGACCGGTGCCGCCGGCCCTTCGATGCTCACCGGCTTGGGATCGGTCGGCGGGTTTTCTATCGGACCGTCCGGCCCCGGTCCGGGCTGCGGCTCGGGCTGCGACGGCGAGACGATACGCGCAACCAGCGCGATCGCGATCGCGACGAGAAGAACGCCCGCCCATGTCGCCTCGCGACCCTTGCCCTCAGCGAGCGCACGACCCCGCATCGCGCTCGATTGCACGCGCGCCCAGAGGGTCGGCTTCTCCGCCGGTGCTTCGCGCTCCTCTGCATGTTTCGACGGCACGGGTGCCTCGACTTCGCCTGTCGATGGCACCTCATCGCCGGTGGGCTCGGGGTCGTCGATCCGACCATAGAGCTCGTCGAACACCTCACGGATGCGCGCGACCCCTTCGCGGTCACGACCGAGGAGCGCCGCCAGGGCATCGCGCAGCTCGACGATCGACGCGCCTTTCGACCTCGCAACCAGCCTGCCGACGGCGAGGTAATCGTCGACGCCGATCGCGCGCTCTTCGCGCAACCGATCGAGCAGATCGTGAAAAGGGACCAGCTCGGCCATCAGGGCGAAGAGGTCGCAGGCGGTGGTGCAGCCTTCTTCGTCAGGACGCGCTCGAGATCGTCGCGCGTCTTGACGAGCGCGCGCACGAAGTTGTCGTTCCAGGGCGCCTTGCCGGCGTTGGGCAGCGCGCCCGCTCGGTGCAGGACGCGGAGCCAGACAAGCAGCTCGGCGGTCGCGGGCGGCTTCACCAGCGGCTCTTTGCGGAGCTCTTCGAAGCGAGCGATCGCCTCGCGGACGAGCTTCGCCTCGAGCTTCAACGGTCCGAGATTCTTCTGAACGATCCGCTCGAGATCGACAGCGGAAGGAAATTCGATGTGATGAAAGACGCACCGTCGGAGGAACGGATCGGGCAGCTGCTTCTCGCTGTTGCTCGAGATGAAGACGACCGGCCTGGCCTCTGGCGTGGACTCGAACACCTTGTCGAGCTCTCGGACCTCGAACCTCATCGCCTCGATCACGTCGAGAAGATCGTTCGGAAAATCACGGGGCGCCTTGTCGATTTCATCGATGAGCACGACGCGCTTCTGCTTGGAGGCGATGGCCTTACCGAGCGCCTGCAAGACGACGTATTTCTCCGTGTTGCCGAACTCGTCGCTCTTGACCTGCGCATCGTAGAACCGCCGGAGCGCGTCGAACGTGTAGAGGCAGTCGCGCGCCTGGTGCTCGCTTCGCGTGTTGAAGGTCAACACCTCGCCGAGACCCAATGTCTCGGCCACCGAACGCGCGAGCGTCGTCTTGCCGGTTCCCGGCTCACCGGTGAGGAGCAGCGGCTGCTCGGCAGCGAGCGCCGTGTTCACCGCTGTCTTCAGGGCCGGACCGGGGACGTACCAATGGTCGTCACTGGGCGAGTATCGATGAAATTCGTACGAGGCTTCCTTGCCGTCGCTCATCACGGGCTCCCCACCGGCACGCGCCGGATCTCTTCCTCGAGGTTGGCGAATATCTCCGCCGTGTTCGTCGACTCGTCCATGATCCGCTGCGCGCGCTTCGCTGCATCCTTGGGCTTGGTCACGCGCGAGAGGAGCTCGGTGACGTGGGCGTCCTGGATTGCGTGGAGATCGACGGGGGCGACGATCTCGGCGTCCGGCGCGCGCTCACGAAGCTCACGTAGCAGCGTACGAAAGTGGTCGCCTGCGTCCTTCCACTCGATCGGAATCACGGCCACCAGCGTGCCCGCGCCCGGCGCGATCACGCCGCCGATCGCCTCGCGCGCTTTGCCGACCAGATCCGCCAGCCCGGGCAACACCGTCCCGACGTAGTCGGGAAGCCACGCCTTGGCTTGGTCCAAGAGGCCGACCGGGCGGTGAAGAAAGATGACGTTGGTGTCGACCAGCCGCCGCCGCAGGACGTCGCCGATGTCCTCTTCTCCGAGGATGTCGCGGAGTCCGGCGACTGCATGCTCGAGCTGCGCCGGACGCTCGACGGCAGCCGGGTAGACGTCGATGCAGTGGGCCAGGAGCGCCTGCGCTTCGGCACGAATCCGATCGAGGAACAGCTTGTGGCCCAGGCCGCGTGCTCCGCCGAGCAGATAGATCGACAGCGGAGGTGACTTGGTCGCGGCGACGAGCGTGTTCCAATGCTCGGCGCGATCGCATTGAAGGTGAAGCGTCAGCGGCTGATGGGCAGATGCGAGCACACGTACGGTCGCGACCGCCGCCGCGGGCGCCGCCTCCAATGCTTTTCGGAGCTGCGCCGCGACGCCCGCGTACCCAAGCTCTTCGATCGATTGAATGAGCACCAAGATGTCGGGACCGTGGAGGCGAAGGATCTGCTCCCACTTCGCGCGCGCCGGTCGGTCCCAGATGATTCGGTCGCCCTGATCGAGCCCCGCAGCGTTGTAGACGTCCTCGACCTTGGGATCCTTTTGATCGTTGAAGTTCTTTCCCAAGATCGCGAGGAGCGCGTTGAAGATCGCGTCGCTCAAGATCATGGCGCCCTCATGTCGGGACCCCGAGACGTCCGAGCGCCGAAAGAACGCGCGCCGCAGCGATGCCTTCGTTCACCGGCACCTCGCGCCCCTGAATCCTCACGTCCTTGGACGCGTGATGGAGCGCGACGACCTTGCCTCGTCGATCGAGCACCGGCGATCCCGAAGAGCCAGGCTCGGTGTCGGTCAGGTAGTGGAGGAGGCCGTCTTTTTCGCCGATGACGGTGTGGAAGGCCACCTGCTTCGGCAACCCGAGCGGATGTTGGACGATCGCCACCTTGGCCTCGACCGCGACCGGCTGGTCTGCGAACGCGAGCGGCCGGCGTTCACCGAGCAGCTGATCCACCTCGAAGACACCGACGTCATCGGGACGGTCGCCTCGGATGGTCGCGACCACACCTGTCGCGACCGCGGGCGACGGGACCGCGCCGGTCTCATCGGCCTCGTAGTCGAGCCAAACCGTGATCGACTGTGCCGGCTCGTCGGCCTGGTAGAGGACGTGATGGTTCGTGAGGATGCGACGCTCGCCGATGACGAAGCCGGTTCCGTACTTCGGACCTTCGTCGAAGGATGCGGCGATCCGGACCACCGACCGCGCCGCGGCGATCACGAACGGCAAGCTCGCCGGATCGACGAACGCGCTACGCGAGCCGAGCACCTTCTCGAGCCGAGCCGTCGAGGGCGACGCGATGAGCGGGACGGTAGCAGGAGGCGGCGGAATGTCCGCGAGGTAGGCCTCGAGACGCTTCTGCAAGAAATCCTTTCCCAGCTCGGGTGCCGCGGCAGCGAGCGCCGCGACGATGGCGCGCGCTCCGCCGTTGGGATTGCGTTGTGACGCCTGAACGAGGACGTCACCCCAGACGTAACGGGCAGGACGATCCAGGAACACCACGTCCAGAGGGAAACCCACGAACGCGAGCGCCTCGCTCAGCTCGGTCGAGCCGTGGATCGCCGAAGCGAGGAGCGCCCGAAGCTCGCGCGCGAGAGATTTCGCGAGCGGGTACGGCACCTCGTCCAAAAAATGCGGTGCGTCCCCAGCGCCAGCCACGTCGCGCAACGATACCAGGCCAGCGCTTGTCCTTGACAGGTTTGCGGCCGGCCGGTGTCCTTCGTCACCATGGCCCGCGAAACTGCGACGCTCACGGCGAAGGACTTCGACACCAAGCACCTCGAGATTCGCAAGCTCGAGCTACGAGAGTCGATCGGCAGGCCCTTCGAGCTCACCATCGACGTCGTGGTCACCGGCGCCGAGGGCTTGCCGCTCGACAAGGTCGTTGGCGCCGAGCTCCTGGTCGCGATCGACGACGGCGTGTCGCAGCCTCGCGAGATCAACTGCCTCGTGGTGTCTGTCGAGGATCGGATGGAGACCGAGGTCGACATCCACACCTATCGGCTGCGCGCCGCGCCGCTGCAGCACCGGCTGGCCCTCGTCGAGACGGTCGACATCTTCCTCGAGATGTCGGTGCCCGACGTCGTCAAGAAGAAGCTCTCGTTGGTCGGCGACGAGGATCGGTTCGAGTCGCGGCTGCGAGGCGACTATCCAGCGCGAGATTTCATCGTCCAATACCGCGAGTCGGACCTCGGCTTCGTGTCACGACTGGTCGAGCACCTCGGCGTGTCGCTGGTCTTCACCGACGCCGGCTCGCTCCGGCTGGTCGACGACAACTCGGGGTTCGACGAGATCGAAGAGCCGCTCCAGTTTCGTTCGCGCGGCGAGCAGGTCGGCGTCTTCGCGCTCGAGCAGTCTCGCACGATCATGCCGAGCCTCTACGTGGTGCGCGACTACAACTACCGCACGCCGCTCACCGAGATCACCGGATCGCACGACGTGCAGGACGCCTACGCCGGCGGCGTCATCGAGTACGGCGCGCACACCAAGACGCCGGCGGAGTCGGCGGCGCTCGCGAAGGTTCGAGCCGAGGAGCGGCGCGCTCGCCACCACGTCTACAGCGGCGAGAGCAGGCTCGCGCAGATCGGCGCGGCGCGCCGCGGAAAGATCGCCGGGCATCCGACGGCCGGCGACCTCACCGTGCTCTTCACGGAGGTCGTCCACGTCCTCGAGCAAGGCACGCGCGCCTCGTCGCCCGGTGCGGACCAGGCGGGGTACCGAAACACCTTCAAGGCCATCGACGCGAGCGTCCCGTTTCGCCCGCAGCGAACGACGCCGCGGCCGTTCGTGCCCGGCGTCCTCACCGGCGTCGTCGACGCGGACGGCGATCGCGAGGACATCGCCAACATCGACGAGCAGGGCCGCTATCGCATCCGCTTCTTGTTCGACACCGCGGGCCCCGGCGAGCGCAAAGCGTCGCACCGCGTTCGAATGGCCCAGCCCCACGCCGGCCCCGGGTACGGCATGCATTTCCCCCTCAATCCGGGGGTCGAGGTCCTCCTCGCGTTCGTGAACGGCGATCCGGATCGCCCGATCGTCGTCGGCGCCGTTCCCAACCCCGCGACCGCGAGCCCCGTCGAAATGACGAGCCGCAAGCTGAACCGAATCAAGACCGAGTCCGGCGTGCTCTTCGAAATCGGCGACAACACCTGAACTTACGCCTCTCGCCGCAGCGGTTGCGCTCGCTGCGCCTCGCGGCTAATCGACCTTCGCCATGCAGGGACAAGCGACGGCCGAGGAGCGGGGCAAGAAGCGTGTGGGGCTCGACCGCGAAGAGGTGAAGGCGACGGCCGAAGCCTACGTCGCGCACTTCGATCGCCCGCTCGAAGAATCGATCGCCGATCGCTACGCGACGATCACCTCGCAGTACTACGATCTCGTCACCGACTTCTACGAGTTCGGTTGGGGCAAGGCGTTCCACTTCGCCACGCGCCGCGAGGGCGAGAGGTTCTCGGACGCGCTCGCGCGCCACGAGGCGTACCTCGCCGATCACCTCGGTCTGCGCCGGGGGATGCGTGTCGTCGACCTCGGCTGCGGCGTCGGCGGTCCGATGCGCCACATCGCCCGGATCAGCGGCGCGCACGTCACCGGCGTCAACATCAGCGGCTACCAGGTCGACAAGGCGCGCAGGTACAACAAGAAGCAGAACCTCGAGGCGGAGTGCGTCGTGCTTCAGGCGGACTTCCTCGACATCCCCGTGCCCGACGCGTCGTTCGACGCGGCGTACGCGATCGAGGCGACCTGCCATGCGCCCGACAAGCCCAGCATCTACGGTGAAGCAGCGCGCGTGCTGAAGCCGGGCGCGGGCTTCGCTTTCTACGAGTGGTGCATGACGCCGAAGTTCGACCCGAAGAACCCGGAGCATTGCCGGCTCAAGCTCTTCATCGAGCGCGGCAACGGCATCGCGCACCTCGCGAGCTTCGAGGACGTCACCACGGCGCTCGACCAGGTCGGCTTCGACGTCCTCGCGACGCGCGATCTCGCCGATGGGACCTACCCCGGCGTCCCGTGGCACGCCGACTTGGACGTGGAGTCCACGAAGAGCTCCGGTCCCTTCTCGCTCCGCGCGCTGCCGCGGACGCCCATCGGTCGCACGGTCACCAACTTCGCGACCGGAGTCATGGAGCGAATCGGCCTCGCGCCGAAGGGAACGCGCATGGTGAGCTCGTTCTTGAACGACGGCGCCGACGCGTTGGTAAAGGCCGGCAAGCTCGGCATCTTCACGCCGATGTTCTTCGTTCACGCGAAGAAGCGCGGCTGATCCGGCGCGGCGGCGTCACGTTGCCGAGCAGCGTGACGCCGGCTGTCTCATCGACAGGTCACTTCTCGTAGAGCTGCGCAGCGGCCATGCCCTGGCCCGCGGGGACCTTGAGCACGAGCTTCATCGGGGCCGGGAAGGGCGACGGGTTCTTGAAGCAGTCGGGGCTCTTGCCGAGGACCGCCATCGGGCCCGACGCGTTGTCCTGCGCGATGGTCTGGTTGCCGGGCGGCGGGAGCGGGAGCTGAAGCTGAACGTCGACCTCAGTCGGACCTGCGCCGGTCGCGATCGCCGTGTAGCACTTGCCCGGGTTCAGCGTGACCTGCACCTCGAGGCACTGGCCCGCCTGGAAGTTGCCGGCGAGCGGGCTGCCGACCGCCTTGGCGCCGGGGGCATTCTGCTGCGCCAAGAGGTTGAGACCCTGCGTCGCTGCCATGCCGGCCATCGCGTCGAGGGGCTGAGCCGGAGGACACGAGCCGCCCGTCAGGCCGGGGATGCCGCCGCCGGCACCGCCGACGCCGCCGACCCCGCCACCGACGGGGACGCAAGCCTGGCCGTTCCACTGCTGGCCGGCGGGACAGCTGCCGCCGCCGCCGCCCATCGGCGCACACTGCATCCCGTTCCACATGGTCCCTTGCGGGCACATCGGCTGCGAAGCCATACACTGCCCCGTCGCCTCGTCGTACATCTGACCTTGCATGCAGACCGGCTTGTCCTTCTCACAACCGGCCAGGGCCATCAGCGCCAGCGAGAGCGCACCGAACGAAGCGAACAAAGAGCGAACCATGGAAATCTCCTCCTAGGGGCCGCGGGCCCCGCTGGGAGGGAAACGTACACCAGGCGGCGCGCTTACGCGCCTTTTCGCACCGTCACTCGTCCGGAGAAAAGACGAGCGGATACGTCACGCTGACCACGCCGCCGTCGGGCTGGGGAAACGACAAGGCGTAAAAGGCCTTGGTGACGCAGGGGGCGAGGTTCGAGCTCGGCGCGTCGCTCGCGGCCGAGACCGAGCTGACCGAGCCGTCGCGGCCGATCACGAACCGCACGGTTACGCGCGTCGTGAGGCCGGGGTTCGTCGTGAGCGCGTCCTGGTAGCAGCCGCGGAAGCGACCGAAGCTCTGTCGCACGATGCGCTGGATCGCTTCGGGCGGGACGCGGCCGGCGATGCCGCCCCCGCCGCTCATTCGAATCTTCGGCGTCCTGGGCTTGTAGCCATACCCGACGGAAAGGAGCTCGGTAGCCCTGATCTGCGGACGGCGCCGGCTGCAGTGGACGTCGGCGCAGGTGGAGAGCGAGCCGACCCCGATGCCCGCGCCCTGCCCGCCGGCGCCGAAGCCGAACGTGCTGAGCGAGTCTTCGTACTGGCCACCGAACATGTCGGCGACCTCACCGCCGCCGGTGCCGTTCACGTTGCTCGCCAGCTGAAAATCGTTCCACACCGGATCGTGGCCGCCCTGGCTTGCTGCGAGGAGCCCGATCATCCCGAACGTCGAAGCTTGTTGCACGAGCTCGTCGCGCGAGATTCCGGACGTGGGGTCGGCCGAGCCGGTCCGGAGCGCGCCGCCACGAACGCTCGCAGTCCTCGGCGCAGTCGAGGCCGCGGGCACGTCGATCGCCGCCGAAGGGACCGCGTTCGGCGGCTCCTCTTGCTGGAGCTCGATCCTGCGCGGCTCCTCAACCTGGATCATGTGCTGCCTCAGCGAGGGCACATCGGTCTCCGCATGCGAGAGCGGCGCGCGCCAGAAGAAGCAGAACGCGAGCGCTCCGCCATGAAGGAGGAAGGAGCCGACATCGGCCGCCGCGTGCCGGTGATCCATCGCGGGCGCGAGCGGGATGAGCGCGAGCTTGTCCTCGGTCGCGTCGATCACGATCTCGACGTCGTCGACGATCGTCTTGACGCGCTTGCCACGAACGACGCGGTGGCGCTCGCCGCCGGCGACGAGCTCGAGACCTTCTGCGACGAGCTCGAGCTTGCCGACGCCTCCGGTGAGCAGCATCGTCCTCGGCGGCGAGATGCGCTTGGCCATCAGGATCGAGGCGCCCCACCGAACGGTGATCTGAATGGCGCTCGGTACCCGCTCGACGCTGGTCCCTTCGTGCATCGTAAAGCGACCAGACACCGGTAAGGTGCCAAGGTTCCCGCGGGCTCAGTGTTCGAATACGACTGGCTCGTTCGCAGGCGGGACGGGGCCTTGGGTCACGACCCCGAACGACGCGACGCCGACGGGCTCGGGCTCCTCGGTCGTTCGCCCCAGGTCGATCCCGAGCACCACGGGCCCGGGCTTCAACCACGCGGGGCGCGTGCGGAACCTCTGCGCGAGCGCCGCTTCGTTCACGATCGCGGTGAGCACCGACGCGGCGCCCTGGACCGGCTCGAAGGATGCCACGCCGAACGGCTCGTTGAGGACGGGCAGCTCCTGCATGCCGGCGGCGTCGGACTCCACGCCTGCGAGCGGGGGCATCAGGAACGTGACGCGTTCCTTTCCGTTCTCGCAAGGCGACGTCGAGCAGGCGCGGAACGCGAAGAGATATCCGGGGACCAGCACGGCGGGCTCGAAGCTGACGCGGGCGCGCTCGACGGCCTCGCACGCGGACCCGTCGAAGATGCCGTCGATGCGCGTGAACGTCGCGCGCCCGTCGGGATGGATGTCGAGAATGTGCAGACCGAGGTGCGCCGCCGTCCACTGCCCACACTGGACGCGGACGGACGACGTCGTCGACCGGCTGTCGTCGAAGGTGAGCCGTGCGAACCGTCCCGAAGCGCCCTGGAAGCGCACCAACCCCGATTCGCCCTCGCGGGTGACCGTGAGCTCCTTCACCAGGCGCTGCCGATCCGCAGGAGGGACGTCCGTCTTGGAGGTGAGCGTCGGGAGATCGCGCACGCGAAACGGCCGGCTCGTCATGGCGGGGAGCAAGGATCCACGCTGAAAGCTCGAGACCGGAAGCGGGCCTTCGATCTGCGCCTCGACCTGGAGGCGGCCCGTCTGCGGCGGCTCTACGGGCGTGGTGCCCCCGCCGCAAGCGGCGAGGAACACGGCCCCGAGGATTGCGAGGCCTCTCATCACAGCGTCTCCAGGTACGCGGCGAGCGCGACGCGATCCTTGCGCGTAAGCTGGAGCGTCTTGCCCATCGAGTGATCGGACGACGCGAGGAGGGAGTCGAGCGTCGTGTACCGCCCGTCGTGGAAGTAGGGGGCGGTGCCGGCGACGCCCTTGAGCGACGGCGTGTCGAAGAGCAGCTGCTCGCCGGTGACCGAGAAGCTCTTGCCCGTGGTCCCCCCTCCCGGGTGACAGGTCGCGCAAGCAGCGTCTGCGTCGTTGAAGAGCTCGCGACCGCGGCGCACGAGGTCGGCTCGCGACGCGGCGACCTCGGTCGGTGCCGGCGCTCGGAGAGACGAGATGTAGGCGATCAGCGAATCGAAGTCGGCGCGCTCGGGCACCGACGCCATGCCGCGACCTCGTAGGCGAACGAGTGTCTCGGTGACGTGCTCCTGCACCGTCTTCTTGTCGCCGTGCCAGCCGAACGGAGCGGTGGAGGTGCCGACGCGTCCCGCGAGCATCAGCGTCTGACGAGGACCCTCGGGCGTCTGCCAAGTGATTGCATCCTCGCGGCCGTCCGGATGGCAGCTCGCGCAGGCGCGGCCGTCGCCGGAGATGCGCGCGTCGTGGGTCGCGTGAAAGATGGTGCGACCGCGAAGGACGTCGCCGGCAGGCATGCGCGAGGCGACGACCGGAACGTCGATGACCTGCGCCGGCTTGCCTTCGAGCGAGAGGACCGACAGCTTGCTCGCGAACTGCGAGAACACGACGGCTCGGCCGCCTGCTTGATCGACGGCGATGCCTGTCGGACCGGCCGCGACAGGGAAGCGCGACAGCTCGCGCCTGGATGGATCGACCGTGCGTGCGTCGAGACGGAGGACCGCGTTGGAGCCGAGGCAGGCGACGAGCAGCGAGCTCGACGGACCGTGGAACGCGGCGGCACGCGGGAGCAGGCACGCGTCGCGGCTGGCGAGAAGATCGCCGGCCGCGGTTCGGGTAATCGGACGCTCGGCCCCGCTGTCGACGACGCTGACGAGCGGCTTTTCGGTGGGCCCTCGCTCCGGTGATCCGTAGCCGCTCGTGTGCTCGCTTCGCTCGCCGGGGTCGACCGTCACCATCGGCGCAAAGATGCGCGCATCGATCGACGGGAGCGCCACCGCGGGCGGCTTCGGCGGCTGTGCCGCGGCCGCCTCCGGCTGCTTTGGCGCAGCCGGCTTGGACGGAGGCGGAGCGGTACCCTTCGGGAGCGGACGCTCTCCGATCACCGCGCCGTCATCGGATTTGCCGGATGCCGCAGCGGTGGACGACGTCACCGCTTTGGCGAGAGCGAACCCCTGGCAACCCATCTGCGCGACGCCGCCCTTGGCGACGGCGAGGTCGATCGTGCGGACGCTCGACGAGGACGATGACGATGCTGTCGGCAAGTCCACGACGCTCATCTTCGAGTCGACGACGTGCGCGACGAACGCTCGCTCGCCGTCGTCGGTCATCACGACCGCGCGGGGCTCGCGAGGGAGATCGACCTCGGCCCGCGCCTTCATCGACGCGACATCGAACGCGACGAGCTTGTGCCCCCATCCGCTGGTCAGCGCGAGCGTGGCGCCGTCGGCGCTCACCGCCAGCCCCACGGGCTCCGAGTGCACGGCGATCGAGCAGCGTCGCGAAAGCGGATCCGAGCGACGCTCTCCGGGCTCGAAGAGCTCCAAACGGTTGGTGTCGCGCAGCGCGACCGCGATCCGTCCGTCGGGCAGGACGAGAACGCTCGATGGCGTTCCACCGAGCGGCGTCACCCCCACCTCTTTACCTGCAGCCAGATCGATCGCGTGGATGCTGCGATCGTCTTCGTGGGCCACGTAGGCGACGAGGCTCTGGCCCCACGACGCGAGCGAAACCGTGCTCCCCTGCGTCGCGCTCGGCAGCGCGGCGCCGCCGCGCTTCGGGAATGCCCGAGCGCATGACGTGGGGTCCTCCACTTTTGCGACGTCGGTCGCAGGAGGTGCGACGGGTGCCGCCTCCGCCTCGCTTTGGTGGACCGAGCCCGCGGTTGCGGAAGCCAGTGCCGCCACCCCAAACCCGATGAGCCAGCCTCGTGAATTCGCAGGAGCTCGCATGATCCCTCCTCACGGACACGCCACGCCGCGCGACGTCGCAGATGCGCCGTCTGACCCGAGCACGCCTACGCCCTTTGGTGGGGCGTACCCCGGGCGGACACCAGGCAACGTGGGACGAGGCGCGGGCTTACATGATGGAGCCCGACGGGCGCTAGAAAAGCCGGAGGCGCAGAACCAGACGGCCGACCGGAGGGTCTACGCGCGGGCCCGGCGTCTGGCTCGGCGGATCAAGAACACGATGCCGGTCACGAAGCCCGCCAAAAGAACGACGAGGTCGAGCGGGATCGTGATTTTGTTCGGCGTGCGGACGACCGTCGGCGGGATCGTCACCGGCACCGGGTTCTTGGCGACGGAGAAGAAGACGTCGTCGGTGCCGGGACGAGGCGTCGACGTATCGTCGAAGACGGTGAGGAACGTCTCGTCGCCGAGGAGCTCTCGAGCCGACGGCGGCACTTCCGCGACACTTGCCAGCTTGGTCACGCCGGGGAACGGCTTTCCGTCACCCAGCGCGCCCTCGTACTTGTCGTCCGACGCGAAGTAGACACGGAGCAATCGGTTGTCGACGGCGAGCTTCTGCTGCGATGCTGGGAGCGTCTCGCGCTGATCGCGGGGCTCACGGTATGGATAGAAAGGCCTATCCGTCGCGAACGTCATTCGCACCGCGCTCGTTCCGAAGGATCGAAGAGCCTCGGCGCCTGCCGCGCCGCTCCCCGGATCGGCGACCTTGAAGGCCGTCAGGATCCACTTCGACGTGACATACGGCGTGAGCCACTCGGTGAGCGACTCTCCCTCGGCGAAGCCTTTCTCCTTGAGCCACGCCGACAGCGCCGCAGGATCGTCCGCCGCGAGCACCACCGCGTCGAAGCCGGCGACACGCTGCTCGTCGAGCACGCGAACCGAGGGCGCCGCCGCGTGGGCCGCTTCCGGCGCGCTCGCGCTCCTCTCGGCACCGGCGACGAACATGAAGGCGGAGCAGCCGACGCCGACGCTCGTGTCGCCCTCCTCGTAGATCACCTTCGGAACGAGCTGCTGGGCGAGCTCGACGAAGATGCGGCTGTCGACTTCACCCAACTCCGGCTTCGACGGGGTGGGCACCAAGAACCCGAACGCGTCCCCGCTCGATCGAAACGAAGCGCGGCGAACGAAGGTCTCGACCTTCTTCTTCGAGTCCCAAGCGATGAGCGCCTCTTCGTTGGCGATGCGCACCACTTCGCCGTGCCGTGGTGCCGGAGCGCAGGCGTCCACGCGCCCTGGCGCCAACACCAAGGCGAGAAAAACCACCAGGACCGGCCAGTGGATCCGCACAGGACGGATCCTACCCGCCCGAGCGGAATTGACCCTGCAAATGCAAGGGCGGTGGCGCGATCCGATCAGCTATTGGCGCGTTCCTTTGTTTTTTCTCGATCCGGTCCGGTGCACGCGACACGGATGAGGAAGGCCTCCTTCGCTTGTGTCGTGGCTCTCGGCGCGTTCTGGTCCTTCCCCGCCGCGGCGGTGACCAGCTCGCGCAGCGTGCCCAGCTCCTTCGGGGCCAACGGCCACAACATCTCCTTCGACGGGCGGCTCTTGCTCGCACGCGACGGATCGGGCTGGGCGGCGCAGCTCGTCCGCCCCGAAGCTGCCACCTTTCTGGAGGATGGGCTGCCCGACGCGTCGGGGCCGATGCTGAGCCCGCGGATCACGATCTTCGGCAATCCGGACGTGATGGAGAACGCGCTCGCGATCTGCGAGCCGGATCCGAGCCAGACGCCGTACGCGTGCGACGAGGGCGGATCGCCGAACGCCGCGGGCCCCTACGACTGCTATGACGTGTGGCTCCTCGACTCGGACGCGGTGACGCCCCCGGCTCAGGGCGGCTTCATCATGCGAAGGCGCCAGCTGAAGCTCTGGGTCTCCGCACCGAAGACGCCCGACGCGCAGGTCTACAAGTGGGAGTTTGGCGGGACCGAAACGCTCTCGCCGGCGCTGCTCGGCATCGAGCCGACGGTCACGCGCGACGGCAAGCTGCTCATCTACCAGGGCCACCCGCAAAATGACGGAACCATCGACATCCTGATGTACACGGTCGCCTCGAGCGCATGCGCCGCCTCGGGCTGGTCGGCGCCGAAGCCGATCTCGAGCATGTACGAGGACCCCGCGGTGATCGGCGTCTACCCGCTCGCCGAGCGGAAGCTCCGCGCGGCCGACGGCACGCCCTTCGAGGCGGGCGAGCTCTTCCGCGGCGCCTATCCATGGGTGTTCCCCGATGGCGAGGCGATCATCTTCGCCGCGGCCCCGATGCCGTGCATCGCGCCGGAGAATCCGCCCGGCTGCGGACCGCGCCGCAACGCCCTCTCCGTCGTGGGTTACCCGACGAACTGGGGCGTCGCGCACATCGACGGCGGCGCGAACCCTTCGACCACCGACACCGTGCGCCTCTTCTTCTCGTCTCCCGGCCCTGACACGTTCAGCCAGATCCCCGTGAGCGCGGGCGTGGACGTGTGGCCCTTCTTCGGGTCGAACACCTCGAACTACGTCGAGCTCGTCTTCGATGACGGCCTCGACGGCGGCTACGGCGGCTTCTGGCACCTCAACGAGAGCGTCAGCCACGCCGGCGAGCTCGATCCGACCAAGTCGCCCGACGTCTCGGGCTATTTCAACACGCTCACGCTCGAGGGCGGCATCGGCTTCGCCGCGCAAAATGACGGTGTCGTCGGCAAGAGCCTCGCGTTCGACGGGGTCGACGATCGGGTGGTCGCCGCCAATGCGGCGAGCCTCAACCCTGCGAACGGGATCACCATCGAGGCCTGGATCATGCCGCAGAGCCCAGACTGCGACGGCGCGAACAACTGGCGGCTGCTCCTCGGCAAGGGAAACATCATCGACGGCTCGTACACCCTCGTCATGGAGGAGAACCTCGCGATCCAGGCGCGCGTAAACGTGGCCGGTGAGCAGCACGGCTTCGCGAGCCCGTCCCTGCCCGCCGACCAGTGGACGCACGTCGCGTTCGAGTACGACGGCCCCACGGGCAGGGCGGGTTTCTGGTTCGGCGGACAGCCGGTCGGCGAGACAACCCTCCCGACGGGGACGATCACGGAGACGTCGGAGCCGCTGACGATCGGCGCGCCCGGTCCGCGCGCGGCGTGTCCGGATGGTGACGGCGCGTTCGCCGGCCGCCTCGACGAGGTTGCGGTGTCCCGCTACTCCCGCCACTGGGGCGAGCCGCCGGAGCCCGTCGGCACGGGCGGCGGTGAGCCGGCCGGCGCGACCACGGGGTCGAGCGCCGCGGGTCCCGGGCCGGGCCCAGGCTCCGGCTCTACGGGCAGCGGCGGTGACGGCGGCGCGGGGGGTGCCGACGGAGCCAACGGGGGCGATGGCGGCTGCGGCTGCCGGTCGGCGAGCAGCGAGGACGGGTCGGCCATCGCGCTCCTCGCACTCGCGCTCCTCTCGATCCGGAGGCGCCGCGCAGCCGCATGAGCTCGGCTCGGCTCGGCCTCGTCGGCGCTCTGTGTGCGCTCGTCGCGTGCGTCGACGACGCGGACGGCTCCTCGTCGTCGACGACCTCTCCACCGCAGGCGGAGGACGAGACGATCGTCGTTCATCTCGGCGACATCGTCGACGACGCCGGAGAAGGCCGCATCGATGTCGACCTCCGAGCGGGCGCGCGCACCGTAGAGATTCACCTCGACGGCGACGCACGCATCATCGAGATCCACGTCGCAGGCGCTGGCGCGGTCCTGAGCGCCCCGGGCGGCTCGAGCATCGGCCCCGATCTCGAGACATACGATACCGGCGTATGGCTCCGGCCGCGTCCGCTTTCGGTCGAGACCCTCGTGCTCGAGCCGAACGAAGGCGCGACGCGCGCGACAGTCTTCGCACGCGGGGCGCCGGTTCCGCCGGCGGTGCGCGAGCGCAGCCTGGTGTGGACTGCACCGGCGCTGGTCGACGATCCCGACGTCGTCGGCCTCGGCCGCGTGCTCGCAGCGATCGCGCCCGACGCCCACGGCGGACGCATGCTCGACGCCTGGTTCCGCCGCTTCGCTACCACGCTGCACTCCGAGCGCGCCGGTCCGGCGCAGCTCGCCGACGAGCTCGCCCTCACCCACGGGGCCGATCCCGCCGCCTGGGACCTCGACGCCCTCCCCTTCAAGGTGACGGGCGTCCACAACCGGCTCGATCTCGCCGAGCGCGGCGGCGGCTGCGGCGAGCTCCGCGTCTCGATCGCATCGACCCACCCTACCTACGCGCCCTTCCACATGCTGTTCCTCTTCCGGCAGGAGCCGAGCGAGGACGACATCGGCCCCGGCGGCGCCGCGCATTGCCTCGCCACGGCGCGGCGCTGGGCGCGCCTCGCGGCGTCATCAGATGACGATTTCGTCATTGATGCGCGCGCACTCCTCGACGAGGTCCTCGTTCCCGAACGCTTCCTCCTCGCCGAGAGCGTCGAGCTCACGGTCTCGCCCTGGGAGTGGAGGCAGTGGACGCCGACCGGCGACGGCGAGCTCGACAATCCGCCGCTCTTCATGACGGTCGCGACGCCGATGCTCAACGAGGCGGGGCCGCTCCGAGACGACTTCCTCGCGTTCGTGGTCGAGAACGCAGAGGGCCTCGCGGCGCGCACGACCCCGATACCCTCCGGGTTCCGCGCGCAGTCGGCGCGCGTCCCGCCGAGCGTGCCGGCCGACCGGCTCGATCTGACCGGCCTCGATCCCGCGATCCTCGCGGCGTACCCGAGCCTCGCCGAGCGAATCGAAATCGTCGGGTGCCCCACCTGCCACACGACCGACGCCAACTTCGTGCAGACGAACGTCGATCGGACCTTCAGCCCGTTCTACGACCGCGAGCTCGACGCGCGCGGCGTACGCCTCGACGCGATGCAGACCGGCGAGCCGGTGCCGGTTCCCCCGTTCGGGCCGCTGTCGCCCCTCCCTTGAGCCCGCTCCAATGAGAATTCCCCGGTCGGGGCCGTAGGCGCGTCAGACACTCGCCGCATCCCCGTCCGTCCGGCCAAAGCAGCGGCGACGAGGCGGGCCCCGGTCACGAACTGGGGTCGCAGCAGCGGACATCGCTCACCCCAATAGACGGCGAGGCACCAGACCTGGCGCGCTACCAAAATTGCGCGAGAACGGAGGCGCAACGCCGGCGGCGATCCGAAAGGCTCGCTTGGCGGGCCCTGCATTCGTGTGCGGGGCGGCGCCGCGCCAGCACGGCGACTTCTCTGGTGGGAGCAGTCGGGCGCGGAGCCCGGGACCCTTCAAACCACCCTTGGGTCCCTTTGGGCCGCGCGACGATCACGGGAGTGATCGCGTGCGGCGTTTTCTTCTGCGGGGCTTCGGCCCTTGCGGATCCGTGCCGCCGATGTGGGGTGACCCGCGCGCCCGCGCGGCTGTCGAGGCGTTTCGCGACGGAGGTGATCTGCCTCGCGTCGTGGTCGGTCCTCGACGAGCCGAGCGGACGCCGCGTCCCGGGCTTTGCCTACTTCGTACCTTCCTTCTTCTGCTCTACTGCGAGATTCGACGTGCAGGACCTTCTGCTCTTTGCACTCCTCGCGGATCGAGACTTCGACGACGAGCGCATGCCTGCGCTGCTCGATGAGCTCGGCAGTGAGTCGCTGCGAGATAGAACGCCCTTCTTCGGGGCGCTCGTCACGCTCGCCGAGGACGAGCGAGCGAACGTCGAGCTCCGCCGCCGGGCGCTGGTAGCGCTTCGCGGCGCGACGGGTCTTCTGACCATCGAGACGGCTGTCGACTGTCTGAGCGAGCCTGCGCTCGCCAACGACGCCGTCCGCGTCCTCGCGCACGTCGCAAGGAGCGAGGCCGCACGCTGGGCGCACGTCGTTTTCCACGAGCGCGCGGAGGTTCGCGCGCTGGGCCTGGAGCTCTCACGTGCCGGCGAGGCGCCTCGCGAATGGGATCTGCTCCTCGTCGCCGATCCTGCGCACCGCGATGAAATCCTCTGCGATGCGGAGAACGGTGCGCTCGCACCACCCAGCGGGCTCGCGCTCTTGATCGATCTGGCTCGGAACAAGACGCTCACGCCGCCCGCCGCATGGGGCGTGCTGAGGGCCAAGCCAGCCCTGCTCGGGGGATCCCATGACAAGCTTCGCCTGCGAACGGCCGCGATCGCCAATCGGTTCCTCGGCACCGTGAGCGCCGAGCCGGACTTCTCGATCATCGACAAGGTCGTCGACGAGCTCGACGATCTACTGCGTGTCATCCCCGATGACCCCCACGACCCCATCGAGAAGACGATGCATGCGGCGTCGACCGTGCAGGCGCAGATCGCGGCGTCCGCGTGGCTCGACATCCGCGCGCGCGGCACGACGCCGTCGCGCTTGCACCTCCTCGCGCTCTTTCACCCGCCTTCGTTCCTCTCGCCGAAGCTCGACCGCGCGGACCTGCGCACCGGCGCAGCACTCTGGCACCGGTGGCACGTGCATTACCACAGCGCCGTCGTCGAGCCGCTCCTCGCCAGAGCGGTGCGCGAAGACGGCAGGCTCGACCTCTACGTCGCAACGGGCATCGTCCGCCTCTGCGACAAGAAGCCGTTCCACCGTCTGGCCGAGGCGGTCACCCCCGAGCTCCTGACCATGGCCCTCCTCGAGGAGCCGATGGAGGACGTCGTCGCGCTCCTCTCGCTGCAAGACGAGAACGACGAAGGGCGCAGCTCGACGCTCGGCCTCATCCCCGCGACCGACGAGCGGCGCACGCGGGGCGCCGTCCTGGCCGCGATGCTGCTTCGCGCGCCGACCCACCTCTTCCCCTTCATCGCGGCGGCTCCACAGCTTCGCGCCGCAATGCAAGACGCGCAGCTGAAGAGCCTCGATGCAGAGCGATCCGCGCTCTTCGCACGCGCCGTCATGGCGACGTCCGGGGCCGAGGTCATCCCCCGCGTGCTCGGCGAGCTCTGCAATGTCGGCGCTGCAGACTCCACCCTCGCGCGCGTCACGCTCGTCGAAGCTTCGCTCACCCTCGAGACAGACGACTTCGTCGGCGGGCTGCTCGCGCTCGACAAGCGCTCCATGGGCCCGCGCGGCGGGGTGCTCGCGGAGCTCCTGCAAACCGCACCTCCTGGAGCGCTCGCGCTCGGCAAAGAGCTGGCGCTCGCCGAGCGCCTCCGCGATCACGCGGACGAACGCCTCGCTGCGTGGGCGGCCGAGCGCACGCCGGCACCGGCGCCGACCGCGGCCGCCGCCCGACAGCGCCAGGGCGTCGCCTACAAGTCGCCTCCTCCGATGCCGAGCGTCGAGACGTGCGTCTCGCTCCTCGGCTCGATGGATCCCGTGGCTGCCACGGACGAAGCGTTCGCGAAGGTTTCGAACGATTCGCCGTCGTTCCTCGAGGATCTCGATCGCGCGATGGCGCGCGCCTACGGCCCCACGAACGAGCTCCTCTCGCCGCTGGGGCACGCGTGGCTCTGGCGCTGGGACGCGCACGCGCTGGCGCACCTCTACCGTGGGCTCGAAGATCACGCGAGCCTCGCGGCGCTCGTCCACGCCCGCGTCGCCTTGGTCTCGCCTCCCCTTCGAAAGGCAGCGACCCACGCGATCGCATCGGCCATCGGCATCCTCGCGTGGCGCCAGCGCCCGCGCTTTCTCGAGCTGGTCGATGACGCCGCGCTCCTTGCGCTCGTAGCGGCGCTGCGCACCGACGCGAGCCTGGGTGCAGCGAGCGCGCTTCGCAACATCGCCCGCGCGCGACAGCACGATCTCTCGGCGACGGCACACGCGGTGCGGCTCATGCTTCCGGATCTCGACACGGCGACGCGTGAGATGCTCGGTCCGCTCGTCGAGGCCGAAGGCCTCTTGCCGCGCCGCCCAGTGCGCGTCGAGCCGCGCACCGACGAGGCCTTGCTCGCCGAGATCCGCAAGACAAAGGATCTCGACGCGCTGGTTCGGCTCACCGGCGACGAGCGCACCAGCGTCGTGCATGAAGCGACGCTGCGTCTGGTCGAGATGGGGGATGAAGGCTGCCGCCGGCTCACCGATCGCCTCGCCGCCACCGACGACCCGCGCGCCGTGCGGCCGATCATCGATTCGATTCCTCTGTGGCCGGAAGGTGACGCGAAGCTCCGCGCGCTCGCGCTCGCCGACGATGGATCCCGACCCGAGGAGCTGCGTTTTCGCATCGCGCTCGCCGACATCGAATGCGGAGGAGCGGGCGGTCTCGATCGGGCGATTGCGATCGCCCACCTGCCGTCCCGCGAGCCCTTCTTCGAGGAGGGCGACTGGGAGGCGCTCGCTCGCGCATCCTCGGCGCGCGATCTCCCACGTCGCCTCGCCAGCTCACCGCAGCCGCACGCCTACCTGCGTGCCGTCGAGATCCTCATCGCAGAGCCTCCCACGCCGGATGGCTTCGCTGCGCTCCGCGGCTTTCTCGACATCGGAACCCGCCGGATGGGCGCGCTCCGCCGCCGCGTCGCGCTGCACCTCCACATGCAGGGGGACGACCACGGCTTTCCGCTGGTGCTGGGCCAGTGCCTCGAAGAGTCGAGCGGCCGCCCGCACCTCTTCGATCGCACGCGCACCCGAACGACGCTCCTCGGCGCACTCACCTTCCTCGCCGCCGGCCTCGCGATCGCGAAAGAGGCGGCGCTCGTTCACCACCTCACGCCGGTGCCGGGGCACATCGCCGAGCCGGCGCTCGAGGCGGTGATGACCCACGGCATCACCGACAAGGCGCGGATGGCTGCGGCGCGCATGCTCTCGACCCGTGCGGCACGCGAGCGCAAGCTCATCCGCATCGCCGAGGTGTTCGCGTGGGGCCAGCGCATCGCGCAGCGGGCGCTCGGCAAGCCGATGCGGATCCGGATGACCGGAACCCAGAAGCTCGGCTTCACGCGGACGCGCCAGGACGCGATCTTCGTGACGCCGCTCCCCATCCTTCGCGGCGATCCGCACGGCCAAGAGGTGGTCGCCGCGCTCATCCTCCACGAGCTCGGCCATCACCTCTACCACGCGGGCCCAGCCGCAGAGAAAGTGTGGAAGCGCGCCGAGGACGCGGGTCTTCACGGCGTCTTCAACCTCGTCGCCGACGAGCACCTCGAGCGCAACCTGCGCGCGTTGGACTCGCGGTGGGGCGATCTCCTCAAGCGTCTCGCGGCGTACGCGTTTCAGCACACCGATCGAAACGTCCCGGTGCTCGCGCTCGTCTCGCACCTCGGCGCGCGCGCGTTCGAGGTCCTGTCGCAGACGCGGCTCGGCGTCTCTCGCGATGACAAATCGGTCAAGGTCGACTCGGGCGGCCTCCTCTTCACGATGGAGCGCGTCGGCCTGAGCTTCGCCCGCTTTGCCCGCGCGCTCCGGATGGGCCTGGGCAACCGGCACGACGACCCCAAGGTCGAGCAGGCGCTCGACCTCTTCGCCCACAAGTTCCGGCAGTCTTCGATGGAAGACCTCTGGAGCATCACCCTCGAGCTGCGTGACATCTTCGGCTTCGAGACCAAGCTCTGCGACTCCATCGGCCCGCACGAAGAGCTCGAAGAGGGCGGCGTCGACGGCCTCGTGTGGAACGACGGCATCTCCCAGGAAGAGATCGACAGCCTCATCGAGCGCGTTGCGAACCCCGAAGGCCGCCCGCGCTCGGCGACGGGCAAGCCCTCGGGGAAGCTCTACTTGAACGTCGATCCGGAGACGAAGTTCGACCTCATCAAAGAGGTGCGTCCCGTCCCCTTCGATCCGGTCGCCTATGCGCCGTACAGGCGCAAGGTCGACCGCCCCGCGTCCGTGCTCCGCTCCTACCTCGAGGAGCTCGGCCTCTCGTTCACGCAGCGGCGCATGCTCGTCTCGGGTCGCCGCATCGATCGCCCGCGGCTGATGCCGCTCGCGCTGCACGGCGATCCGCGCGCCCTCAAGTCCCGTGAGACCAAGCCGCACCGCGATCTCTACCTCGGCGTCATCGTCGACTGCTCGGGGTCGATGGCGTCGCGCGAGAACATCGAGCGCGCGAAGCTCTTCGGCGCGCTCGTCGTCGAAGCCGCCCGCCCGCTCTCCGAGGTCGACGTCCGCGTCATCGGCTTCACCGATCGGGTGATCTTCGACTGCGGCCCCAAGGAGCGCGCCGCCGTGCACGCGCTCGCGGCCGGCGGCGGCAACAACGACTCCGCCGCGCTCTACCACGCCGCGACCCAGGCCAAAGGCAGCCGGCGCAAGGCCAAGGTCCTCGTCATGATCAGCGACGGACTACCGACCGAGTGCTCGGTCGCCTCGCTCAAGAACCTGGTCACCCACCTGACGAAGCGCGAGCGAATGGTCGTCGCGCAGGTAGCTGTGCAGCCGCTCGCAGAGCGCTGCTTCCCTCACTATGTGGTTTTGACCGACGCGAGCATCGAGGTCACCGTGCGAAAGTTCGGACAGATCATCGCCGGCCTCGTGCAGAAGGCGATGGCCGGGTGATACCTTCACCGGTCCGCGGATGACGTCATGAGCCAGAAGCTATCGATCGAAGACATCGCGGTCGGCTCCGTCATGGAGACGACGTTCTGGGCCAACCCGGTCGAGGAGAGCGGCTTTCGCTTTCGCGCGACGCACCTCGACGGAAAGCGCGCGCCCAAGGTCGTCCTCTGCGACGACCCGCGCGTGCGCCCGGGCGTCCCCGCCCTCGTGAAGATCCTCCAGATCAAGCGGCTCGAGCGCGACGATCGCGGCGCCATCGTGGTCGAGCTGGTGCGCCATCAAGAGTTCAAGCTCGAGGGCGTCTACGTCGACCCGACGATCGCCAAGAAGCTCCAGGTCCTGCTCGAGAGCGGTCAGAACATCCTGCTCGACGGCCCGCAGGGCTGCGGCAAGACGGTGCTCACGCGCACCATCGCCAAGAACCTCGGCTACGAGTTCGTGTTCTTCAATTGCGGCGCCGTGGTCGAGGCGGCCGACTTCCTCGCGACGCTCCACCTTCGCGCCGACGCCAGCGGCGCGCCGGTCACCGACTTCGTCAAGACCGAGATCCTGCGCTGCCTCGAGGACGCGCACGAGCACACGCACCGCCGGTACCTCGTCTTCCTGGACGAGTTCAACCGCTGCCCAGAGCCGGCGCGCAACGCGCTCATGCCGGCCCTCGACTCGACGCGGAAGCTCTTCCACCCCATCCGGAACAACTTCCTCGACATCCCCGACAACGTCCTCTTCGTGGCCGCGGTGAATCGGGGCCAGCAGTTCTCGGGCACCTTCGGCATCGACGCCGCGCAGCTCGACCGCTTCGCGCCGCTCCAGGTCACCTATCCCCCGATCTCCGAAGAGGTGAAGCTCCTCTCGTCGCGCCACCCCGAGCTCTCCAAGAACGTCATCGAGGACG
>JBGTSH010000054.1:0-42578 GCA_041940405.1 Polyangiaceae bacterium | reverse complement strand
TGACGTCGTCTCGAGCGGCGAGGTGGGAGTGCTTGGCGACGTTTGTCTCTTGATTTCTCCCCCCCGACCCCCCTCACGTCGTGAGGGGGGAGTCCCTCAGTCGGCCGCAACCTCGGCCGACGTGTCGACGTCGCGGACGACGAGCACCGACGTCGGCGCGCTCTCGATGACGGCCTCGGCCACGCTGCCCACCAGCGCGTAGTCGAGGCCGGTCCGCGCATGGGTCGCGACCACCAGGAGGCTCGCATGGAGCTCGCGGGCGCGCCTACGGAGCGTCTCGGCAGGCTCGCCGAGCTCGACGTCGCCTTGCGCGCCGGGAACGATCCCGGCGATGGCCTGGCCGAGCTCGCTCGCCGCGTCCTCGACCTTGGTGATGAGACGCGTCGTGTACGTCTCGCGCGCGACGTCCGAAAAGCGTCGCAGCGCGCCAAGCCACGCGAGCTCACGTTCGGCGTCGAGCGCGTAGACGACCACCAGCTGCTTGCCCATCGCCTTGGCTTGCTTGCCCGCAGCCTCGACCGCCCGCAGGCTCGGCTCGGAGAGATCGCAGCCGACGACGACCGGCCCGGCGCCGCACTCGCGGGCGACCAACACGGGAACGGGCGCATGACGCGCGACGTTCTCTGCGGTACCGGTCGTCACCCTCGGCGAGCGGGGCGCCCCGACGACGATCAGATCGGCGCCCCAGCGCCGCGCTCGCTCGACGATCTTCACATGAGGAGCGCCGCTCTCGAGGTACACGTCGATGTCCAGCGAGCCGACGCGCTCGAGGCACCGCTCACATTCTTCCCGCGCGAACGCTTCGAGCTCGACCGCGGCGAGGGCGTCGTCGATCTGAAGCTGCGGAAAGAGCGGGCGCACCGTCCGAACCTCGGGCATCACGTGGCAGATCGCCACGTCGTGCGCTCCCCGCGCCATCGCGAGCGCTTGCCGTATCGCTTCATCGGACCCGGGGCGGAAGTCGGTCGCGACCAGGATCCTCGATCGAAGTCCCATGCCGAGAGTGAGCTAGCAACGACCGCGCCCGCCCATCGAGCGCTACTCCTTCGCGTCGGCGCAGCAGCGAAAGCCCACTTCGTACCCGTAGTCGCTCTCCTTGTGGAACGTCACGGTAGGCCGGCAGCGCGCGCGAATCGGTCCCCACCATCCGCCCTTCAGACCGCTGCGGTTGGGGGGCTTCTCGCCGGGAATCTCGACCCACTCGTTCACGTTGCCGTTGAGATCGAAGACGCCGGACCAGGCGACGCACGTCTTGCGCTGGCCGATTTTTTCGCGCTGATCGAGGCGCGTTAGCTCGGCCGTGCACCACGCGTCCTTCAGACACTCGTCGTACTCGAGCATCTGGTGCGTGTGGTCCGGGTACCTGTACTCGCGATCGAAATTGCACTTCTGGGTGTCGCGGACGAACCCGTAGAGGTACGGCAGCATCTCCGGTCCCTCGCACGCGAAGTTGAACTCGTCCTCGGTGCAGAGGCGCTTGCCCTCGGCCTCGCACATCTTCTTGGCGCTTCGCCACGACGTGAGGACGCGCGGGATCTCGCCGACCTTGTTCGGCCACTCGTAGCGGTCCATGCAGAACGAGAGCTGCTTGCGCTTCTTGGAGACGCACCGCGACGGTGACTTGTACTTGAGGCAGCGCTCGCTCACGCGGCGCTTGTCCTTGTCGTTCGTGTACTCGGTGTGGTGCTCCTCGCAGTCCTGCATGACCGCAGGGCAGTAGTCGCCCTCGACCCGGACCATGCCGTCTCTGCAGCCGTCGCTGCGCCCGGGCGGCACCTCGGGCGGCGGCGCGACGGACGGCGTCGCGGTGGGGGCGGGCTCCGGGACCGCCGTCACCGCGAGCTCGCTGGGGGAAGCAGACGGATCGCTCTTCTTCGGCTGGTTTTCACAACCGAAGAGCAGGAGCAGCGCGAGGATTGGACGAGCGGACGACATCGGCGAAAGTCGTTGGGCGGTCCCTTGTCGGGTCACGCTGATAGCCCCATCTGTACGCTCTGTCATGGGCGACGTCGGTCTTCCTTCCGGCCGGCTAGGCCGCCTCATACGTCTCGCGAGACTCGGTGCTTCCACGGGGGCGAGCCTCGCGCTGTCCGAAGACGGTGCCGCGGCCGCAGGCGTCGCTGCCGACGTCTTGGGCGAGATGCGCGGCCTCGCGGCCAAAGTGGGGCAAATGGCCAGCTTCATCGACGGGATGGTGCCCGAGGGGCACCGCGCGGCCTACGAACGCGCGCTGCGAAACCTCCAGGCCAACGCGCCCAGCTCGTCCTTCGGGTCGATCAAGGAGACCATCGAGGCCGAGCTCGGCGGTCCCCTCGATCGGCTCTTCCGTTCGTTCGAGGCAGAGCCGTTCGCGAGCGCCTCGATAGGTCAGGTCCATCGGGCGGAGCTGGACGACGGACGTGCGGTGGCGGTGAAGGTCCAGCACCCCGGGATCGACCGGGCCGTCAGCTCCGATCTCGCCAATGCGGGCATCGTCACGTCGATGCTCTCGACGCTCGGCCCCCAATCGCTGGGGGTCGACGGAATCTTTTCCGAGATCCGCGCGCGCTTCACCGAAGAGCTCGACTACGTAAAAGAGGCCGAGAACCAAGAGCGCTTTCGCGGCTTCCACGAAGGCGACGCCGCGATCGCAGTGCCCCGGGTGGTCGAGGCGCGATCGGCGCGACGCGTGCTCACGACCGAGATGATCCAAGGCGCCTCGCTCGACGATGCGTCTGCTCGGCCCGAGAGCGAACGGCGCGCCTACGCCGAGGTGCTCTGGCGTTTCGTCTTCCGCAGCATCCTGGTTCACCGTCAGTTCAACGCCGACCCTCATCCCGGAAACTACCTGTTCCTACCGGAAGGCCGCGTCGCCTTCTTCGACTACGGCTGCGTTCAGCCGATCTCGGTCGAGCACAACCGCGCCGGGCTCGCTCTCCACCGAGCGGCGCTCGACCGAGATGAAACCGCTTTCCGCCGAGCGACCGCATCGTTCCTGGAGACGAAGGGCGGGCCGTACGAGGACGCCGTCTGCCGGTACATCCGCTCGTGCTTCGAGCCACTGTTCAGCCCAGGGATGCACATCACGCGCGGCTACGTCGCAGGCCTCGTCTCCGGAATCCGTGAGCTCAAACGATTCGTCATCCAGAAGCGATCCGGCTTCGTCCAAATGAAGCCGGAGATGCTCTTCATGAACCGGCTCCAGTTCGGCTTCTATTCGGTGCTCGCACGCCTCGACGTCGACGTTTCCTACGCCGCGATCGAGGAAGAGCTCCTCACGAGCGCCGGGCTCCGGCACAGAGGGCCCTGAGCGTATCCCGCACCGGCCGGTAGGTGGAGTACCCTCTGCCGCGTGACGGGTTACTGGGGAACGCTGCCCAAGGAGCATCGGTAGACGGATGGCGGAGGCCGCCGCCAAACTCGGAACCAGCGCGTGGCGAGCAGCGTTCCAAGATCGCCTCCACGCACAGGCGCGCTTGGCCCGGCTCGGTCACTGGCGCAGCGTCGCGCCGCGCCCGCCGCGCTTCGTCGACGGCAACCAAGCCCACTACCTCCACGACGGGCGCATGCATCGCGAGTGGATGATCGCGGCGATCGATCGCGCAGAGCGGCGGGTCGATCTCGAGATGTACATCTTCTCGCCCGACGAAGCCGGGACGCTGGTGCGCGACGCCCTGGTCCGTGCTGCCAAGCGTGGCGTCGCCGTCCGGCTCCTCTACGATTCCATCGGGTCCAACGCCGCAGGCCCTGACTTCTTCGAGCCGATCACCGCCGCTGGCGGGCACGTCGTGGAGTTCAACCCTGTGGCCCCGTGGCGCCTGAGGATGAGCCGCATCGGCAGAAAACAAGACTGGCAGCCGGGCTTTCGCGACCACCGAAAGCTCCTCGTGTGCGACGCGCCGCTCGCCTGGGCGCGGCGCCCGTGCGGCGCCGGTGAAGCGCCCGCACCGGAGGAGAGCGTCCGCGACGAGACACGATGCGCCCTCGCGATCACGGGCGGGCGCAACATCGGGGACGAGTACATGAGCCGGCCGCTCGGCGACGGACAATGGCGTGATTGCGGTGTCGTCATTTTCGGTCCCGTCGCCTGCGACCTCGCCGAGATGTTCGACGCGATGTGGTTCCACGCCGACGGTCCGGACACCACGGTGCCGCGGCTCGAGGGCCCGCCCGCAGGCGATCTCGCCGTGCTCGCGCTCAGCAGCCAGCCGGGCTTCATCAACCTGCTCCAGTGGTCGCTCAGCCGCCTGACCCAGACTGTGCGCGAGGAGCTCCGGATCAGCTGCGCGTACTTCATCCCGTCGGTCCGCTGGCGCCGCGCACTCGCTCAGGTCGCTCGCCGTACGGGTCGGTGCGCCCTCTTGGTTCCTCAGACGAGCGACGTCCCGATCGTGGACGCCGCGAGCCGGCACCTATGGGGCAGCCTGTTGAAGGCCGGCGTTGCCATCTACCGCTACGCGGCCGAGGTCCTGCACGAGAAGACCTACATCTACGACGCCAGGGTGACGGTCATCGGCTCGAGCAACATCGACCCGCGAAGCTTTCGGTTCAACTACGAGCTCTCCGTCGTGGTCGTCGGCGAGGCGTTCGCGAAGCCGGTGATCGCCTGGTACGAAGACGATCTCGCGAGGAGCGAGCGGTACACGCTGGACGCATGGCGCGCGAGGCCGGTGTGGCAGAAGGTATCCGACTGGTTCTGGGCTCTCTGGCGGAGCCAGTTGTGACGCGAGGCGAGCGGGGTTGGGGCACCCGCGCGCAGGGGTTTGAGAAGAAAGAATGTTACCGTTAGTGAGCCACCCTATTAACGCTCACCCGTTTGACCGAGTGGAATCCTTGCCTTAGAGAGACCCCACGGAAGGCCAGATGCGCAATCGGCGTGCT
Organism: Polyangiaceae bacterium; assembly: GCA_041940405.1. Taxonomy (GTDB): domain Bacteria; phylum Myxococcota_A; class Polyangia; order Polyangiales; family Polyangiaceae; genus Xiheicaenibacterium. Next base: position 37,718 of record JBGTSH010000054.1, on the reverse strand, counting down.
TATCTGTCGGCAGTTTGCGTGTCGTTGGTCTCGCTGGCCACGCTGTCTCTCACCGCGTCGAGCGGGTGCAAGCCGAGCGGCGCACAGGCAGATGCCGTCGCCGAGAAGAAGGCCGGCAGCGCCCCGGTGAAGATTCAGGTCGCCAAGGTGCAGGCGGTCGAGGTCGGACAGCAAATCGACGTCACGGGAACGCTCGATCCCGATGAGCGCAGCGAGCTCGCGGCGCAGACGGCAGGCAGCGTCCTCGCGGTGCACGTCGACCTCGGCACGCGCGTGAAGAAGGGCGACCTCTTGGTCGAGCTCGACGGACGAGAGGCCTCGCTTCGTCTCGACGCCGCCAACGCCACCGCGACCTCGCAGCGCGCACGCCTCGGGCTCAAGGGCGGCGAAAAGTTCGACGCCGAGCAGGTCTCGGACGTCAAAGTGGCCAAAGACGCCGCCGAGCTCGCGAAGACCGAGTACGAGCGCGCGCAAGCGCTCTACGATTCGGGCGCGATCCCGAAGGCGCAGCTCGATCAGGCGAAGTCCAACAAGGACCGCGCCGACGCCGCGTACGAGATCGCTCGGAACACCGTCGCGCAGTCATGGGCGGGCCTGCTCGCGACGCAGTCGCAGGCGGGGCTCTCGTCCAAATCCCTCGACGATACCAAGATCCGCGCTCCCTTCGACGGTGCCATCGTCGAGAAGCGCATCGCTCCCGGAGAGTTCGCATCGATGGGCCGTGTGGTAGCGGTCATCTTGCGCGACGACCCGCTCCGGCTCCGGTTCGACATCCCAGAGGCGGACGCCGGATCGATCGCCGTCGGCAACACCGTCGAGCTCTCGGTCGCGGCCTTCCCCGATCGCGTGTTCACCGGCAAGGTGAAGAACGTCGGCGCGAGCGTGAAGGTGCAAACGCGAACGCTGCCTGTCGAGGCCGAGGTGCCGAACGCCGATCACGCGCTTCGGCCCGGCTTCTTCGCGCGCGCGGCGGTGACCCTCGCCCGCGAGCCGCGCAAGGCGCTCATGGTCCCCAAGGCCGCGGTCGTTCCGGCAGGCACCGGCTTTCGCGTCTTCGTGCGCGAGGGCGAGCGGGTCACCGAGCGCCTCGTGGTGCCCGGCCGCGCTCGCGGGGATCTGATCGAGGTCAGCGGCAAGCTTGCGGAGGGGGAAGAGGTCGCCATCGACGGCACCGCCGAGCTCTCCGACGGATCGCCCGTTCTCCTCTGACGTTTCGACGAGACTGCTCCCCCTGTCTCGACTCAAAGGTTTCGAGCTGCCATTTCACCCCCCCGGCCCCCCTCACTGCGTGAGGGGGGTGAGCGCTGAGAGTCCGTCATGCAATGGCTAGCTGCAGTCTGCGTGCGCCGCCCCGTCTTCGCGACGGTGATCGTCCTCCTTCTGACGGTCGTTGGCTTCTTTTCGTACATGGGCCTCGGCGTCGACCGCTTTCCCAAGGTCGACTTCCCGATGGTCGTCGTCACGACGATCGTCCCCGGCTCCGCGCCCGAGCAGGTCGAGAGCGAGGTCAGCGACGAGATCGAGTCGGCGGTCAACACGATCAGCGGCATCGACGAGCTGCGTAGCGTCTCGGTCGAGGGGGTCAGCCAGGTCTTCGTTCAGTTCGTCCTGGAGAAGGACGTCAACGTCGGCGCACAAGAGGTCAACGAGAAGGTCAACGGCGTCCTCAACAACCTCCCGGAGGGCGCGGAGCGCCCGACGATCGCGAAGGTCGACCCGGATGCCACGCCGATCCTCACGTTGGTCGTCTCCGGCAACGGCAGCGTTCGCGACGTCACCGAGCTCGCGGACAAGAAGATACGGCGCCAGCTCGAGAGCATCAGCGGCGTCGGACAGGTGCTCGTCATCGGCGGCCGCGGCCGTCAGATCAACGTCTGGGTCGATCCCGACAAGCTGAAGAAGCTCGGCCTGTCACCCCTCGCGGTCGAGGCGGCGCTGCGCACCCAGAACATCGAGCTCCCCAGCGGCCGCCTCGAGCGCGGCGACACCCAGCTGACACTGCGGACGCTCGGCAGGGTCAAGACGGTGGATGAGCTGGCCGACGTCGCGGTCGCATCGCGCGACGGCGTCACCATCGCGCTCAAGGACGTCGCCACGATCGAAGACGGCATGGCCGAGCCCGAGTCGGTCGGATTCAAGCAAGGCAAGGCCGCAGTCCTCCTCAGCATCCGCAAGCAGAGCGGCTCGAACACCGTCGAGGTCGTCCAGAACGTCAAAGAGCGCCTCGACGAGATGGGCCCGCTCCTTCCGAAGGGGTACCAGGTCGAGGTCGCGCGTGATCAGTCCGAGTTCATCGGCAACGCGATCGCCGCGGTCAAGGAGCACCTCGTGCTCGGCGCCCTCCTCGCGGCGCTCGTCGTCTTCTTCTTCCTCGGCAACTTCCGCACGACGCTGATCAGCGCCGTCAGCATCCCCGTCAGCATCATCAGCACCTTCGCGCTGATGAAGGCCTTCGGCTTCACGCTGAACACCCTGACGATGCTCGGCCTCACGCTCGCGGTCGGCATCGTCATCGACGACGCGATCGTCGTCCTCGAGAACATCTACAAGCACATCGAGGAGAAGGGGAAAGACCCGGTCACCGCGGCGTTGGACGGCACGAAGGAGATCGGCCTCGCCGTCCTCGCGACCACGCTCTCGCTCATCGTCGTGTTCCTCCCCGTGGCCTTCATGGGCGGCGTCGTCGGCCGCTTCATGAACTCGTTCGGCCTGACGATGGCGTTCTCGATCGGCGTCTCGATGATCGTGAGCTTCGTGCTCACGCCGATGATGAGCGCGCGCATGCTCAAGGCGCACGGGCCGAAACAACACGGTGCGGGTGGCGCCCCCAAGCCGCCGGAGCAAAAGAAGGGCTTCGCGCGGCTCGCCGAGATCGCGAGCGGGGCCAACAAGTTCTACGCGTACATCGAGGGCGCCTACATGGCGGTCCTTCGCTGGTCGATGAGGCGTCGTTGGGTGATCGCGATCGCCACGCTCGGCGTGCTCGTCAGCATCGTTCCGCTCGGTGCCGCCGCGAACAAGAACTTCCTCCCTGACGAAGACGAGTCTCAGTTCGGCATCACGGTCCGCGCGCCAGAAGGCACCAGCCTCGAGCAGACGCGCATCATCGCGTCGCGCATCGCCGCCGAGGCCGAAGCGCTGCCCGAGGTGAAGTACGCGGTCACGACGATCGGCGACGACGCGCAGCGGACGCCCAACCTCGCCACCGTCTACGTCAAGCTCAACCCCCCGACGACGCGCGAGAAGACCCAGCAAGAGGTCACGATCGACGCGCGCAAGCTGACCGAGCCGTACACCAAGCAGTACGACCTCCGCGTGCAGGTCGGGCCCATCCCGGCCTTCTCCGGTGGCGGCCCCGCGGCGGCGATCCAGCTCCAGCTCCAGGGTACCGACCTGAAGAAGCTCGAGGCCTATACGAACGAGATCATGAAGGTGATCAACGAGGCGCCCGGCGTAGCCGACAGCGACACGTCGTTCGTCACCGGCAAGCCCGAGGTCCGCACGATCATCAACCGCAAGAAGGCTGCCGAGCTCGGCGTGAGCGTCGTCGACATCGCCAGCGCTCTCCGGATCCTCGTCGGCGGCTACGACGTCTCGAACTTCGCCGAGAGCGGCGAGATGTACGACGTGTTCGTCCGCGCGATTCCTACCGCTCGCGACGACATCGCCGCGCTCAAGAAGCTCGAGGTGCCGTCGAGCAAGCTCGGCACCGTAGCGCTCGAGAACGTCGTCGACTTCCAAGAAGGCGCCGGTCCCAGCCGTATCGATCGCTACAACCGCCGCAAGACGGTCTACCTCTACGCAAACCTCCTCCCCGGCTACTCGCAGCAGACGGTGCTCGATGCCGCGTACAAAAAGGCCGAGGAGCTCAAGATGGAGCCGGGCTACCAGCTCTTCCCGGTCGGCCAGTCACGCGAGCTCGCGCGCGCCGCCAAGAGCTTCCTCCTCGCCTTCTTGCTCTCGTTCATCTTCATGTACCTCGTGCTCGCGGCGCAGTTCGAGTCGTGGCTGCACCCGATCACGATCCTCATCAGCCTGCCGCTTACGATCCCGTTCGCGTTCATCAGCGTCATCATGTTCCGCCAGTCGCTGAACATCTTCTCGGCGCTCGGCATCCTGGTGCTCTTCGGGGTCGTGAAGAAGAACTCGATCCTCCAGATCGATCACACCATCCAGCTGAGACGCGAGGGACTGCCTCGGCTCGAGGCCATCCTCCGCGCGAACAAGGACCGCCTGAGGCCCATCCTCATGACGACCGTCGCGTTCGTCGCCGGCATGTTCCCTCTCGTCGCCTCGAGCGGCGCGGGCGCCGGCACCAACCGCGCGACGGGCTTCGTCATCATCGGCGGCCAGAGCCTCGCGCTCTTCCTCACGCTGCTCGCGACGCCGGTCTTCTACTCGCTCTTCGACGACGTCTCGCAGTTCGGCAAGCGCGTCCTCGCCCGCATCCTGGGTCGAGACCCGCCGCCTCCCTCACTGCGGGATCACAATCCTCCGAATCCTGTGGAACGGCCCGGGTACCCCCAGCGTTCCGTCGGCGAGGATGACGGTCGCGCCGTCGGCTGAGACCGCGATGCCTTCCTGACCGTTGAAGCGCGCAGCTTCGCCGTCACCATCGGCGAAGCCTTGCGCGGGGCCGCCGGCCACCGTCTCCACGATGCCGGAGGCGATGCGGCGAACTCGGTGGTTTCCGATCTCGGTAACGAAGACCGCCCCCGAGCCGTCGATCGCGAGGTCGACCGGCTCGTTGAAGCGCGCGTCGCCGATGAAGCCGTCGACGTGATCGGCCGTGCCGTCGCCGGCCAGCGTCGTGACAGCGCCGCTCGGGATCGCGATCGAGCGAATGCGGTGGTTGTGCTGATCGGCGACCAGCACGTCGCCGGTGGCCGTCACCGCCAGACCGTACGGCCGGTGGAAGCGCGCGTCGACTCCCGGCCCGTCGGCATAGCCCGGACAACCTGCGAGCCCTGCGAGCGGCGTGAAGTCGCCGGTGGCAGGATCGAAGAGACGCACCTCGTGGCTGAGGATGTCGCTCACGACCACGAGCCCGTTCGCCAGGCGCGCCATTCCGCGCGGCCGGCCAGCCTGGATCGCGATGGGCTGCGCCGCGCCCGTCGACAGGTCGACGCCCCAAATGACACCACCGTTAGGTCCACCGTCGAGCCCGAGCTCGTTGTAGTCGGTCTGTACGAGGAGCTCGCCCGATGCGGACATCTCGAGCCCGAACGGACGAGCGAAGAGCGGATCGGCGGTGAGCGTCGTGACGTTCGCCGCCCCGTCGAGCACCCGGAGCCGACCGCTGTCGAAGTCGGTCACGATCGTTCCGCCGGCGCCGTCATCGAGCACGTTGACCGGGTTGTCGAAGCGAGCGAGCGCGCCGCTTCCGTCGTCGATGCCCGCGACGTCGCTTCCGGCAATCGTCGTGACGACGACGTCGGGGAGCGCGTAGATCACGTCCGGCTGATCGCTCCCGCCTTGTGGGTCGCCGTCACAGTCGGCGCCGCCGCCGCTACCTCCTGCGCCGCCGCTGCCGCCCGTTCCGCCCTCGCCGGCTCCGCCTTGACCTCCGCTACCGCCGGCGCCACCAGCGCCGCCAGCGCCGCCAGCGCCGCCAGCGCCGCCGTCACCGCCGCCCCCACCCGAGCCGCCGGCATTCTCTCCGCCGCCACCTTGGCTCGAGCCTCCGCCCCCGTCGGAGCCGCCGGCGTCGCCTCCTCCCGTAGGGTTTCCGCCCGAGCCGTCGGTCACCGCGCTCGACGCGGTCGACACCGTCAACACAGGGCCGCCGCCTGAACCTCCGTCGCCGCCGATCTCGCCGCCCTCACAGGCAGCAGACTCGATCACGAGGAGCCCGACGCACGCGAGCTTCAACGCGCACCTGATGTGGGCTCGGGTCATTCGAGCGCATCGTAGAACGCGCCCGCTCGGGCCGCGAGGGCCTCAGCGGTCTTCGGGCTTGTAGAGCGGCGGATCGCTCGGCAACAGGCCCGCACGCATCGGCGTCGGGAACGGCTCGATGGTCGCGCCCTCGGGGTTGTTTGGATCGAGGTCGTTCGCGACCTCTTCGCGGGCCGCGACGCCGACGAAGGGGCCTCCGACCTCGGTCACGCTGATCTGTTCGAAGGTTTGCTCGCTGAGGTCTTCGTTGGCGGTGCAAGCGATGTTGAACGCGGTGCCGAGCTCTCCGGCCAGCTCGTATGCGGCATCGGGCTCGTCAGGACGCCCGCTGGGCACGCGATCGCCGTGAGTCGGATCACCGAGGAACGCATGCCCGTCGTCCGAGCGACGGTGATGTACGGCGGCCGGCCGCTTCCTCGACATGCAAATTGGTTGGTGCATCAAACGTGCCCCGGCTGTGCGCCTCTGCATCGCCCGGCAAATGGGCCACGCGGGCGTGGCAGATCGACGCGGCAGAGGCGTCGATGCCCCCGCAACGCCTGCCGTTTTTCGGCGCGCACTCTTGGGGAACGGCCGTTGCAGGCTCACAGTCCCCATGCGGAACTCCCAAACCGACGAGCGCGCCAAGGAACGGTTCAGCGCACCGCCGGAGTCGAAACCCACGACCGCATTCGATCCGCTTTCGCGAATCTTCGCGATGGCGATAGGCGGAGCGCTGTCGCTCGCGTCGACGTTGATGCGCGGAGCGTGGGGCTGGACCGCAGCGCTCGCAGGTGGTGCGCTGGTGAGGCGCGGCGTGACAGGCACGAGCAAGTCGCTCGGTCCGGCGCCGCAAAGCTCGCGCCGGCTGACGATCCCGGTCGCCTCGAACCCCGGGAGCGTCCACCGCGGTGATGAGGTATCTTCCACCTGAATGACCGGCCATCTTCTGGGCCGCCGCCACCTCCTCATGGGGGCGCCTGCGGCCCTCGCCCTGGCGGCATGCCGTGCACCCGAGGACGCGAAACCGGCACCGCCACCGTCCGAGGCTCGCTCGGTGCTGCAGGTCGTTCCCGCAGCACCGACCAGCGAGGGAGCGGGTGTCCGGCTCGGACGGACGATCGGGACGCGCGCGCTCGCGCACCTCGATCCGTTCCTCCTCCTCGATGAAATCAAGTCGAGCCGCCCCGCGGACTACGTTCGCGGTTTCCCGGAGCATCCGCACCGCGGCTTCGAGACCGTGACGATCATGATCGACGGCGCGATGGAGCATCGTGACATCGTCGGCAACCACGGCCTTCTGACGGGCGGCAGCGTGCAGTGGATGACGGCCGGCAGCGGCATCGTTCATTCCGAAATGCCGCAGCAGAAGGACGGGCTGCTCTGGGGCTTTCAGCTCTGGGTGAACCTGCCGAAGAAGCTCAAGATGATGAAGCCGCGCTACCAGGACATCGCGCCCGATCGGGTCCCGGAGGTGAGCGTCGGTGGGGCTGCGACGCGGGTACTTGCCGGTGCGATCGGCGGCACCACGGGACCGGTGGAGGACATCGTCGTCGCTCCGACCATGCTCGACGTCACCATCGGTGCCGGGTCCACCTTCGTCCACGAGCTCCCGGCGTCGCATAACGCTTTCGCGTATGTGCTCGCCGGCGGCGTACGAGCCGGCGGCGACGGCCGTGCGGTTGCCTCACGTGAGCTCGCCGTGCTGGGGCAGGGTGCAACGTTCGTTGCAACTGCGTCGAGCGAAGGAGCGAGGCTGCTCCTGGTTTCTGCCGAGCCCATCGGTGAGCCCATCGCTCGCCGGGGGCCTTTCGTGATGAACACCGAGGCCGAGCTCGACCAAGCATACGAAGACTATCGCGCGGGTCGGCTCGTCGGCGGCTGACGCGACCGTCGCTCCAATTCGCGCGAGAGCATCCCGACCTCGATCGACCCGCCGTTGGCACGACTGCTGCGAAGGCGTGGATCCGCTTCGAGCGGAGGTCGCCATGCACGAGATTCATGCCCATGACGTCGGCCGAAAGCCGGACGTCCTCGAGGGTCGCTGGCAGCTCATCCTGTGCCTCGCGCATCATCCGAGCGAGACGGTTTGGCGGGCGCTCGATTTGGTAGAAGGCGGACCGGTGCTCGTCCGCATCTCGAACCGTGTGGATGACGATGCGCGGACGCGACCCGTCGACGTCCTGCACCTGCGCATCCTCAGATCTTCCCCGCATCCCAACCTCGAGACGCCGATCGCGTGGCGCGAGCGCACCGGCGCCGACTACATCGTTCTGCCCTGGCTCGGTGACGCCACGCTCGGCGACGTGCTCGGCGCTTCGTGGGGTCTCCCCGACGAGCGAGCGCTCCAGATCCTGATCGGCGCGTCACGCGGTCTCTCGGCGCTCCATCGGCTGCACCTCGTTCACAAGAACGTCGCGCCGGAGAGGCTCTGGCTGACCGGCGGCGGCGGCTCGGTCGTACGCGTCGCGGGCGCCGTGCGTTTCCCGTGCGGAACGGCGACGCAGAACCCTGCGTACCTCGCGCCGGAGCAGGTGCTCGGCGACCCTTGCTCGCCGGTGACCGATGTCTACGCGCTCGGCGCGGTCGCGTATCGAACGCTGTCGGGGTCGGCGTTCGCCGTCGAAGCGGACATCCTGCCCGAGCTCGCGCACGTTCGCACGGCGCCGCCCAGCCTCGAGGGCAAGACAGACGTCCGCCTCGCGCGTCTCGTCGCCTGGATGCTGCGCAAGGACCCCGCGGCGAGGCCGACGATGGCCGAGGTCGGCGCCGTCGCGATGGCAATCGCCAACGACGTCCCCGTCGATCTCCCCGCCGTGCCGTCGTTCGAGATCTACGCTCCTCAATCCTGCGAGGCCGAGAACAAGCTCGGGGCCCTTTACGAGCGCGCCGACACGGTGATTCCACACCAGTACGTCGCCTGATCGCCGATGCTCGCGGGGAACGCCTGGTATCGTGCGCCCGTACCAAGGGCCCACGATGCAACAGCATCCGTACGCGCATCCGCACGCTCCCGTCCCGATGGGCTATCCGCCGGGCGCTCACGCGCCGGGCATCGCGCCCGAGGCCGTCGCAGGCGCCGCCACGCCGGCGCTCGCGATGATCGGTCTGCGCGCCGCGGTGCCGATCATCTTCTATTTCGTCCCGCTCCAGACCTTCGTGAGGTTCGAGAGCTACGACATTCATCGTCTGGTGCGCGCGGGGATCGATGCGTTCTTCACGCTGCTCGCCCTCATCTTCTTTTGGGTCTGGTTCGCCAAGGCGTACGCCTGGGTCCGCGCGAACCGAGGTGGAACGCGCTTCTCCAACGGCATGGCGATCGGGAGCTGGTTCATCCCGCTGGTTCAATGGATCGTGCCGTACATGGCGATGCGCGACGCCTGGCGGCGCGCGGCCAACGACGAGAACGGCATCCTCGTCGTCGTCTGGTGGATCACCTATCTCGTCGCGATGATCCTGGGCCTCTACGACGGCCGGATCCTTCACGACACCGGGGTGAGCATCGATGTGATGAACCTGGTTCACAAGATCGTCTACTACGGCGGTCTGCTCGCTCAGCTCACCACCTGGGGCCTCATGGCCTTCATGGTGCAAACGCTGACCAAACGGATCGCGGCGCGCTAGGCTCGTCGCCTGCCGGTCCCTCAGTCCCCCGCCTTTCGTGACGCGACGATTCGTTCGCGCGGGCTTCCGCGCTGCGGGGGTTGCGGCCTGCCCGATCCGCTGTGCCTCTGCGGCGAGCTCCCCGAGCTCGCGCTGGCGACGCGCGTGGTGCTCGTCGTTCACCACGTCGAGACCCACAAGAGCACGAACACCGGACGCCTCTTCGCGCGCATCGTGAAAGGGGTCGACGTCCGCGTTCGCGGTCAGCTCGGCGCTGCGCCGCGCGCGCCGAGGGCCGAGGGCCGACGGCTGGTGCTCTATCCCGACGGCGCGCGCCGGTGCCTCGACGCGTCGGATCGCTCGGACGATCTCGTGCTCGTCGTGCCAGACGGCAATTGGAGCCAGGCACGGCGCATGGTCAACCGCGACCCGGACCTCGCCGACGCCGAAATCGTGAGCCTGCCGCCGGGCGCTCCATCGCGCTACGGCCTCCGGCGAAGCCCTCGCCCGGCCACGCTCTCGACGTTCGAGGCGATCGCCCGCGCGATCGGGATCCTCGAGGGGGAAGAGGTCGAATACGAGCTGATGCGCTGGTTCGATCGCTTCGTACAGCGCGCTCGTATCGTTCGTGACAGCGGACGAAGCGGCGGCGGCGTCACGCGCTGATCCCTTTCTTGCCTTGCGAGCCCGCGCGCTCGGGTGTCTCCTCGCGGGCGATGGGTGAGCCCAGCGTCACGGTGCAGGCGGGCACGGAGCTCAAGCGCACCCTCGGCCCGCTGATGCTGTGGGGCCTCGGCGTCGGGTACGTCATCTCGGGGATGTACTTCGGCTGGAACCTCGGCCTGAAGGAGGGCGGGCCGTACGGGATGCTCGCCGCGACGCTGCTCGTCACGGTGATGTACGTAACGTTCGTCCTCGGCTACGCGGAGCTCTCGTGCGCCATGCCTCGCGCCGGCGGCGCGTTCATCTATGCGCACCACGGGCTCGGCCCGCGCCTCGGGTTTCTCGCCGCGCTCGCGCAGTGGATCGAGTTCGTGTTCGCTCCACCCGCGATCGCCGCGGCGATCGGCGCGTACTTGGGGCTGTATTTCCCCAGCGTCTCGCCGATCGCCATCGGCATCGGCGCATACATGCTCTTTACCGCGATCAACATCTGGGGCGTACGCGTGTCCGCGATGTTCGAGCTGGTGATCACCATCGTCGCGGTCGCCGAGCTGCTCATCTTCGCCGGGGTCGCCGGAAGCGCCTTCCGGTGGGAGGCGTTCTCCGCCGATCCGCTCCCGAACGGCTGGGCGGGCATGCTCGGTGCGATTCCGTTCGCGATCTGGTTCTACCTCGCGATCGAGGGCATCGCGAACGTCGCCGAAGAAGCGGAGCGGCCGCAGCGAGATCTTCCGCGCGGCTTCTTCACCGCGATGGCGACGCTCGTGCTCTTGGCGCTCGCGGTCCTCTTCACCGGCGTCGGCGTGGCCGGATGGAAGGCGGCGGTGTTCGTCGCTCCCGGCTCCGAGACGACGAGCGACTCGCCCCTGCCGCTCGTGCTCAAGCACGTCGTCGGCGAAGCACATCCTCTGTACAAGCTGCTCATCGGCGTGGGCCTGAGCGGCCTCGTCGCGTCGTTTCACGGCATCATCCTCGTCGCCGGGCGAGCCACGATGGAGCTCGGCCGCGTCGGCTACGCACCGCGCTTCGTCGGAGCGACGCACCCGTCCCGCATGACGCCTGCGAACGCGCTCATCGTGAACATGGTCGTCGGCATCCTGGCGCTGGTCTCGGGCAAGACAGCCGAGATCATCACGGTCAGCGTCCTCGGCGCGGTGACGCTGTACGTGATCTCGACGCTGTCGCTCTTCCGACTGCGGAAGACGCATCCCGATCTCGAGCGGCCGTTCCGCACGCCGGGTTACCCGGTCGTGCCGGCGGTCGCGCTTCTCTTGTCCGCTGCGGCGCTCGTCGCGCTCGCGGTCGCGACCCCGTGGCTCGCCCTCGTGTACGTCCTCTTGATCGTCACGGGGTTCGTCTACTACTTCCTCCTGATCCCGAAGTCCGTTCGTGAAGGCGCGCTCCCCTCGCTGGGCGAGACGGCGCCCAACAATTCGAGGAGCGATTGATGCCGCAAGACAAGCCGAAGTCCAAAGCGCTGCTCGCCGATGTAGAGAAGGACCGCCACGGCAAGGTCAAGGTGGCGATCACCGACATCGACGGGATCCTCCGTGGAAAGTACCTCCACAAAGAGAAGTTCCTCGGCGCGGCGAAGTCGGGGTTCGGTTTCTGCAACGTCGTCTTCGGCTGGGACTCGGCCGACGTCTGCTACGACGACGTGAAGTACACCGGCTGGCACACCGGCTATCCCGACGCGGTGGCGCGCCTCGACCTGTCGACCTTTCGCCGCGTCCCGTGGGACGACGGGGTGGCGTTCTTCCTCGGCGAATTCGAGGACGAGGCCGGCAAGCCGCTCCCGATCTGTCCGCGTCAGCTCCTCAAATCGGTGGTGGCGCGCGCAGCCACCTCGGGCTTCGCCGCCAAGGTCGGGATGGAGTTCGAGTGGTTCAACTTCCTCGAGACGCCGCACTCGCTCGCCGAGAAGCACAATCGGACTCCACAGCCGATGTCACCGGGCATGTTCGGCTACTCGGTCCTGCGCATGAGCCAGAACCGGCCCTTCTTCAACGCGCTCATGGACGACCTCGCCGCGTTCGGCGTTCCCATCGAGGGCTTGCACACGGAGACGGGCCCCGGCGTGACCGAAGCGGCCATCCTCTACAGTGAAGCGCTCGAAGCCGCAGACCGCGCGGTCTTGTTCAAGACCGGCGCGAAAGAGATCGGCCACCGCTTCGGCATCATGCCGAGCTTCATGGCCAAGTGGAACAACGCGCTACCGGGCTGCAGCGGCCACACGCACGTCAGCTTGTGGAAGAACGACGAGAATCTCTTCTACGACGCGAGCGATCCTCACAAAATGAGCGCCGCGTTTCGCAGCTTCGTCGCCGGCATCCTCCAGCTGTTGCCCGACATCCTTCCGCTCTTTGCGCCGACCGTGAACAGCTACAAGCGACTCGTCGACGGCTACTGGGCACCGACGAAGGCGACGTGGGGCGTCGACAACCGCACGGTCGCATGCCGCGTCATTCCGGGCAGCTCGAAGTCGACGCGCCTCGAGATGCGCGTCCCCGGCTCCGACGTGAACCCGTACCTCGCGGTCGCCGGTTGTGTCGCCGCCGGACTGTGGGGCGTCGAGCAAAAGCTCGAGCTCAGTTCGGCGCCGGTCGCCGGCAGCGCCTACGTCGAGGGTCCCAAGGAGCGGCTGCCACGCAGCCTGTACGAAGCCGCCACGAAAATGGGCGAGTCCAGGGTCGCCCGCGAGCTCTTCGGCGACGCCTTCGTCGACCATTTCGTGACCACGCGACTTTGGGAGTGGCGCAAGTTCCAAGAAGCGGTAACCGACTGGGAGCTCACGCGTTACTTCGAGATCATCTGAGAAAAGGGCCCAAAATCACATGCCGCAGCGGTTCAGCTTTCCGACCACGATCCACTATGGTGCAGGCGTTCGTGACATGGTCGCGGACCACTTGAAGTCCGCAGGCGTAAAGCGGCCCCTCGTCGTCACCGACAAAGGCATCGCTGCGCTGCCTCTTCTCGGTGAGATCACCTCGTCGCTCGAGCGTGGAGGCCTCGCTGCCGGCACGTTCGCGGGAATCTGGGGCAACCCGGTGAAGTCCCAGGTCGAGGCCGGCGTGAAAGCGTACCGTGACCACAACGCCGACGGCATCGTCGGCCTCGGCGGCGGCGCCGCGATCGACGTCGCGAAGGCCATCGCTCTTCTCGCGACGCACCCCGGCGATCTCTTCGACTACGAGGACGAAAAACCCGGCGCTCGCCCGATCGATCGCGACATCCCTTATTGGGTCGCCATTCCCACGACTGCCGGCACCGGGAGCGAGGTCGGACGCTCATCGGTGGTCTCGGACGACACGACGCACATCAAGAAGATCATCTTCTCGCCCAAGCTCCTCGCCCGAGCGGTCTTCGCCGATCCCGGTCTCACCGTCGGCCTACCTCCCGCCGTCACCGCCGCCACCGGAATGGACGCTCTCACCCATTGCGTCGAGGCGTTCCTCGCCAAGGACTTTCATCCCATTTGCGACGGCATCGCGCTCGAGGGGCTCCGCCTCGCCGCCGAGAATCTCGAGAAAGCCTACAAGACCCCGACCGATCTCGACGCTCGCGGCGGCATGCTCCTCTCTTCGATGATGGGCGCCATTGCCTTCCAGAAAGGCCTCGGCCTCACCCACTCGTGCGCGCACGCCCTCGGCACCGTCGCCGACATGCACCACGGACTCGCCAACGGCGTCATGATCGATCACGCCCTCGCCTTCAATGCCGAGGTCGCCGCCGATCGCTTTCGCCGCATGGCCGTCACCATCGGCCTCGCCGATCCCGGCGCCAAATCCTTCCTCGCCTGGCTCACCGACCTCAAGAAGAAGGTCGGCGTCCCCGCGCGCCTCCGCGACGCCGGCATCAAGGAGGATCAGCTCCCCGAGCTGGTCGAGGTCGCGACCGCCGATGCTTGCCACCCCAACAATCCGAAGCCCGTGACGAAGGCCGATTTCGAGGCCATTTTCAGGGCCGCGTACTGAATCAGCGAGCGTGATTCAACTCCGCTTCGCTCCGTCGGAGCTTGCCTGCGCTCCGTCCAGCTCGCTGGACTCCGCGCACGCGGCTCCCCGCTTTGCTCGCTCTGATTCCGTCGTTCGGCTTGCAGCGGCGTGGCCGGCGCGCCGCCGCGGGCGCGCCGCGGGCCGCGAACGTGCGCGTGGCGGCGAACGCCTGAACCGCGCGCGCGACCTTCGTCTGTTGCGCTCAGCGGAGCGCTCCCTGTCCGCGATCGAACCGAGGGGCTGAGTCTATGCGCCCCAGTTCGATCGCTGTCGCTACCTAGTTCCTTCTCCCTCCGCTACCCGTTGTCCTCCTGCCGCGCCGCCTGCCCGCTCCCCCGCGCGTCCCGAGCCGCGCGACCTGTCTGCGAGCCGCGCGACCTGGCCGCGCGCGATCGAGCCGCCGCGCGCGATCGAGCCGCCGCGCGCGATCGCCGCCCGCCGCCCGACCTGGGCGCCCGCCGCCCGACCTGGCCGCCCGCCGCGCGACCTGGGCGCCCGCCCGTCGCGCGATCGAAATGGGGTGGATTGGGCGCGATCGGTGCTCGTTGCGTCGCGTCGTTGCGCGCGTGAGCTGGGCGGGGCGATCGAAGTCAGGGGTATTCTTTCTATCCGTGGGGGTTTGATCGCGGGCACGCGGGTTGGCTCACTCACCCGGGTTGGGTCGGATGCGACACGACACCAGTCGGGCGATCGGCCGCTGTCGGGAACGTCGAGCCCGGGCGGTTCATCGAACCTTGGGTGACTACCGTGGTGCGAACTGGTGCGATCGCGTTCGCAGCCAGAGCGTCTCGGAGCCAGAGCTGTCCCCTGACTGCGTGGACCGATCGCTCGTCACAAGGCAGCGACCGCAGTCGTTGGATCGTGCGTTGCCCAATCCCCAACAGTTTCCCCAGGGCGCGGCTCGGCGCCTGCGCTCCGGCTGCCAGCACCGCCGCGTGTCGGGCCAGAACCGTTTCGGGAGCTCGGCCGCGAAGATTCGGGAGCGCGAACGCCGCGGCCGCGGCCTCCGCCAGGTGTTCGAGGTTGGGAGGCACGTCCGCGTCGACCGGCGGCGCCGGCTCCCCCAGCGGCGTCCCCAGCAGCGCGAGCAGATCGCTCCGCTGTAGTTTCGGTACATGCATGTGCACGCGCTCTGCGATCGACGTCCCGAGGACCCGGAGCCCCAGCAGATCGGGCAAGCTGGTCGCCTCGAAGAGTGGGTCGCGGCCGCCGCCATGGTGCTGATCCTGCCCCATCGCGTAGAGCAGCCGATTCCGTAGATGCCGCTGATCGCGCGTCGGCTCGATCCAGCTTGGGGCGAATGGCGCCCCGAGCCGCAGGTGGTGACGGAGCGCCGAGGCCACGTACCGCGCGAGCTGGCCCACGACTTTGCGCGTCGCAGCCGCTTCGATGTGCAGGTGGTCGGGCCCCAACCCGAAGCCCAGCACACCACGCTGTTCCCCTTGCTCCAGCACGACGCGAGCAACCACGCGACGTTGCGCCCTCGTCGTCGCAAGGGGCCGACCGTCGCTGGCACGCATAACCAAGTGGTAGGCCGCAGCCTCTGTCGTAGGTCTCACAAGAGAGATGTCGACACGAGCGCCGGCGAGTTGCGTGCTCGCAGCGATTTCATCGCCATCGTCCAACAATCGCCGCGTATGGCGGCCACCGCCGCTCCAACGGCGGGCGCCACCAATCGAATGGCGGGCGCCACGTTGGAGGCGGAGACCGCGATCGAGCCCCCACCTATTGAAACAATACCCCCGACTTCGATCGCCGAGGCGCGACGCCACACCGCCGGATGCGACTCAACTGCGGCCGATTGCGCGCAATGCAACCGGTTTCGATCGCGCCAGCGGGTGTGAAGGCAGGCGCCGCCGCCCCGACTCGGTCGGCGAGCGATCTAGCTCCCACCCATTGGAACAATACGCCCGACTTCGATCGCCTACTCGCGTAGCCACAGAGCCGGACACGATCCAACTGACACTATTGCACGCTATCCACCGGGCCTCGATCGCGTGTGGGCGCGCACACCACCGGCGAGCGGTCCTGAAAGCGGGCATCTCCGCCACCCCGAGGCGGAGACCGCGATCGAGCCCCCACCTATTGAAACAATACCCCCGACTTCGATCGCCGAGGCGCAGCCCGACACGCCTCCGCGCGGCCCGGCTGACACCCGGGCGATCAAACCGCCACCCATTGCGCGCTATCCGCCGGGTTTCGGTCGCGAGGGACGCGCAGCCGGTGGCGAGCCCAGTGTGAAGGCGGGCGCCACCGCCGCTCCGACGCTGTCGGTAGCGATCGAACCCCCACCCATACCCATTGCGCGCTATCCAGCGGGCTTCGATCGCCCTGCGGGCGGCGCGGGAGCGGGCACCCACGTTCGCGCCCGCACCCACGCTCGCGCCCGCACACACGTTCGCGCCCGCACCCACGCTCGCGCCCGCACCCACGCTCGCGCCCGCACCCACGCTCGCGCCCGGTCCAGCCGCCCACGCTCACGCACGCTGCGGGGCGATCGCAGCACTCACCGATAACCAGCCGCCTGCACCTCGAACAGCTTGGCGTAGAGCCCGCCGGCGGCGAGGAGCTCGGCGTGGGTGCCGGACTCGTGGAGCTCGCCCGCATCGATGACGACGATGCGGTCGGCCATGCGGACGGTGGGGAAGCGATGGGAGATGAGGATGGCGGTGCGGCCTTGGGCGAGCTCGCGGAAGCGCTCGAAGACGGCTTGCTCGGCTTCGGCGTCGAGGGCGGCGGTGGGCTCGTCGAGGATGAGGACGCGGGCATCCTCGCGCGCAAAGGAGCGTGAGAGGGCGACGGATTGCCATTCGCCGCCGGAGAGCTCGACGCCGGCGTCGAACCATTTGCCGAGCTGGGTCTCGAGGCCGGTCTTCATTCGACCGAGCAGGGCCTTGGCGCCGCCGCGCTCGATGGCGCGACCGAGGTGGGGATCGTCGTCGAGGTGCTCGACGCTGCCGAACCCGACGTTCTCGCGCATGGTGAGCTGCCACCGCGCGAAGTCTTGGAAGACCGCTGCGAAGATGCGCATGCGTTCTTCGCTCGGAATGGTGGAGACGTCGACGCCGTCGAGGAGGACGCGGCCTTCGGTCGGGGTGTAGAGACCGAGGAGGAGCTTGATGAGCGTCGTCTTGCCGGCGCCGTTGTGACCGACGATCGCGAGGCTCTTCCCAGGTGCGACGTCGAGGCTGACGTTGCGGAGCGCCCAGCGCTCGGCGCCCGGATACCGAAACGAGACATCCTCGAGGCGGAGGTGCGCAGGACCGAGGGCTCGGTCGGCGTCGAGCTCGGCGCTCTCGCGAACTGGGCGCGGCGGTCGATCGAGGTAACCATAGAGGTTGGAGAGGTAGAGCGCGTGCTCGTGCATGCCGCCGAGGCTCGAGAGGATCGATTGCAAGCTCTCCTGGCCTTGGCGGAAGGCGACGGCGTAGAGCGTCATCTCACCGAGGGTCATCGAGCCGCGCGCGGCCGCGACCACCATGGTCGCGTAGGCGCCGTAATAGACGGCTGTGGCGAGGATCGAGAGCGCGGTTCCCCAACGAAAGCGGCGCGCGGCGAGCGCCGCGTCCTCTTTGGTGATGCGATCGCCGAGCGTGCGATACCGATCGAGGAGGAGGGGCCCGACGCCCAGCAGCTTGATCTCCTTGGCGTGGTCGTCGCTCGCGAGGACGCGCTCCATGTAATAGAGGCGCCGCGTGTCGGGGCTCCGCCAGTTGCGGAGACGGAACGCCGCGCGACCGAAGACGACCTCGGCGATCGTCGCGGGCACGCTCGCGGCAGCGAGGGCCAGGCAGACGAGCGGGCTGTACCCGAAGAGGAGGGCCGCGTACCCCGAGAGCGTGAGGCCGCCCTTCACGACGTCGAAGACCTGCATGACGACCCCGATGGGGCGGCTCGATGCTTCGCGGCGGGCCCGGGTGAGCTGGTCGTAGAAGGCGGGATCCTCGAAGTCGGACAGCTCGAGGGTGAGCGCCTTCTCGATGATCATGACGTTGACGTTATGACCAAGGCGGGCGCCGAGCGTCTGTCGCAGCAGCCCGGTGGCGCGCGAGAGGAGCACCAGCGCAGCGACCAGCGCGAGCTCGACGGCGACCCACCGGATCGCGTCGTCGGGGTCGCGTGCGACGACTGCGTCGACCAGCGCCTTACCGACCCAGGCGATCGCGGGCGGGAGCGCTGCGGCGGCCAGGGTGAGGGCCACCAGCGCTGCCATGCCGCCGCGCGAGCTCGCCGCCGCCATGCGCGCAGCACGCGGCAAGAGAGCGAGCACCTGACGGAAGCCGGCGAACCGTTCCAAACCGTTTGGGCTTAGCACGCGCGCCCGGGAGCGTTAGGGTTCCGGCCATGGAACACGTTCGCCTCGGCCGAACGGCCCTCAAGGTCAGCCGCCTCTGTCTCGGGACGATGAACTTCGGCCCGCACACGACCGAGCCCGACAGCTTCGCGATCATGGATCGCGCCCTGGAGCTCTCGATCAACTTCTTCGACACGGCGAACGTGTACGGCTGGAAGAAGGGCGAGGGCGTGACCGAGCAGATCCTCGGCCGCTATTTCGCCCAGGGCGGCGGGCGGCGCGACAAGGTCGTCCTGGCGACGAAGGTGTTCGGCAACATGGGCGACTGGCCGAACGAGTCGCGCCTCTCCGCGCTTCACATCAAGCGCTCGTGCGAGGCTTCGCTGAAGCGGATGAAGACCGACTACATCGACCTCTTCCAGATGCACCACGTCGATCGCGACGCGCCGTGGGACGAGATCTGGCAGGCGATGGAGACGCTCGTCGCACAGGGCAAGATCATCTACGTCGGCTCGTCGAACTTCGCGGGTTGGCACATCGCGCAGGCGAACGAGGCCGCCAAGGCGCGGCACTTCTTGGGTCTGGTGTCGGAGCAAAGCCTCTATAACTTGATCGATCGCACACTCGAGCTCGAAGTGATCCCGGCGTGCCAATCCTATGGCCTCGGTCTCATTCCTTGGAGCCCGCTCAAAGGCGGCGTGCTCGGCGGTCTGAAGAAGGCGAACGAGGGACGACGCACTGGCGACCTCCAGCAGAAGACGCTCGCCAAGCACAGGGACAAGCTCGAAAAATTCGACGCCTTCTGCGCCGAGATCGGGAAAGAGCCGGCCGACGTCGCGCTCGCGTGGACGCTTCACAACCCGGTCGTCACGGCGCCGATCGTGGGACCTCGTACGATGCAACACCTCGAGGGCGCGGTCCGCGCCCTCGAGATCAAGCTCGACAAGGCGCAGCTCCAGAAGCTCGACGAGATCTTCCCCGGCCCGGGCGGACCCGCGCCCGAGGCCTACGCCTGGTAGCCGCGCTCCGGTAGCTACTTCTTCTTCGGCGGCGGCTTCGGCGGAGGCGGCTTCGGCGGCCCTGCCTTGGGCGGCGGCTTCGGCGGACCCTTGGGCGGACCTTTCGGCGGGCCCTTGGGCGGCGGCTTCTTCGCGTCGTCGTCCTTCTTGGGCGGAGCTTCGGCGGGCTTCAAATCCGGGATGGCGATGAGCTCCTCGATGTTCGGCAAGAGGACGATCTCGATGCGCCGGTTCTTGGCGCGGCCGGGCGGCGCGTTGTTGTTGGCGACCGGATCGAACTCGGCGAAGCCCGACGCAGAGAGCACCGCCGGACGCACGCCTTCGGAGATCAAGAGCTTCACGACGACGACCGCGCGCGCCGTCGAGAGCTCCCAGTTCGACGGAAACTCCTTCGTCTTGATGGGCGACGGATCGGTGTGTCCGGCCACCTGAAACCGCCGGCCACCGACGGTCTTGATCGCGTCGGCGACCTCTTTGAGCGCCGCCTTGCCCTCCTCTTTCACCTCCGTCTTCCCGACGTCGAAGAGGACGTCCGTCTCGAGGGCGAGGACGATCTGCCCGCGCCGCACGGTGATCTCGAGCTTGCCGGCGTCGATCATCTTCTTGAATCGGCGCACGAGCTCGTCGTGCATCTTGAGGCGCGCGTCTGCGGCCGCCTTCTGCTTCCGGAGCTCTTCGAGCTCGGCCCTTGTCTTGTCGTCCAGATCGCTCGAAGGAGGCGGCGGCTTCTGGCTCTTGAGCCTCGCGTTCTCTGCTTCGAGCTCGCCCACTTGTTTCTCGAGCGCCTCGGCCTTGCCCTTCTCTTTGTTCGCGTCGGACAGGGCTGCGTCGTACTGCGCCTGGGGAACGCCGCAGCCCGTGAGGACCACGGCGAGCGAAAGCGGAGACATGCGCCGTCGGAGCATGGCCCGATGGTAGCCGAGTCGAGCTAGACGCGATCGAGGAGCGGCTCACTCCGGATGAAGCGTTCCAGGTTGGCGAGAAAGTGACACACGATCCTGACATGCTCGTCGGCTCGGCCGCCTGCGGTGTGTGGCGTGACGACACAGCGCGCTGCATCCCACAGCGGGTGATCGCGTGGGAGAGGCTCGGGATCGGTAACATCGAGTCCGACGCCGCCGAGACGACCGTCGAGGAGCGCTCGCGTGAGCGCGTCTTGATCGACCGTGGTTCCGCGGCCCACGTTCACGAAGATCGCGCCGCGCTTCATCCGCTCGATCCGCGCCCGGC
This sequence comes from Polyangiaceae bacterium, assembly GCA_041940405.1. Classification (GTDB taxonomy): domain Bacteria; phylum Myxococcota_A; class Polyangia; order Polyangiales; family Polyangiaceae; genus Xiheicaenibacterium. The sequence goes on along the minus strand of JBGTSH010000054.1, from coordinate 17,037 downwards.
TCATGAGACCGCGTGTGGTAGCGGACTCGGGCAGCGTGCTGACGATGATGTCAGCGTCCTCGATCGCGGCGTCGAGATCGCTCGGACCGACGATCGGTACGCCCTCGTCGCCGCGGGCTCGTTCGCGCGTGGCCGACACGCGGGCGCCGAACGGCGCCAAGAGCGCGCAGAGGCGGCGGCCGATCGCCCCGTATCCGAGAACCAGCACCTTGCGACCGTCGAGCACCCCCGATGTCGCGCGCAGCTCGGCGGCCGGCCAGAGGCGACCTTGGTGGCGATCCGCAGCGGCGCCGTCGAGCCTTCGCAGCAGCGCGAGCACCAGCGTGAGGGCGTGGGTCGCGCACGGCTCGGCGTACACGCTCGAGCTCGTGGTGAGCTCGATCCGTCGCGACCCGAGGAGAGCGCGAGCGTCGGGCTCGGCGTAGCGCGTGTAGCCGGCGCTCGTCAGATGAACCCAGCGAAGCCGCGGCGACACGTCGATCGCACGGAGCGACGGCTGTCCGAAGACGACGTCGGCGTCGATCGGCGCATCGTCCTCGAGCGGGACGAGATTCGACGCGAGCCGCTGCGCGGGACGAACGACGTCGAAACCGTCGAGGCCGCGCGTGAGCACGGCCTCGGCCTCTTCTGGAAAGGAGGAACCTACGAAGACGCGCGGCTTCACCGCGGCGAGGCTACTTCGCCAGGGCGCCCTGCGCGACCTCACGCAGGACGATCGCGTCGGAAGCGCGGAACGGGTGTTCGCTGCGGGCGAGCTCCATCATCCCGACGAGCCCGCGCGGGTGAAGGATCGGCACCATCGCGACGCCGCGGACCTCGTGCTTGCCCGCGCCCAGGCGGGAGGCGGCGGCTTCGAATGCGCGATCCGAGTGCGGCGCACCGAGCGCGACGCAGCGGGCGCGGGCGACGCGCGTCAGGCTGTCGTTTTCGTTCAGCCGGGCGCCGATCTGCTCGACCGGGCCCATGCCCGAGACCCACCGCGTGACCGGCGCCCGGAGCGGCTCGTCGAAGCAGTGAACCATCCCCGCAGTCGCGCCGGTGCGGAGCATCGCCAAGTCGAGGGCCAACCGCATCGCCTCGCCGGTGTCGTCGGAAAGTCGCAGGAGCGACTCGAGGACGGCGCGGCGATGAGGGATCGGCGTCCGCATCGCGCGAACCTCACGCACCTCGGCCACGTTGCGCCACCGGATCGAGCGAACGTCACGTACCCAGTGATCGCGGTCGATCGCGCCCACGGCGACGCCACGCACCAGCTTCTTGGTGCTGACCGTTCCGAGCGTGTGAAAACCACTGCTGACGAGCCAAAGCGGCGGCGGACGAAGCCGCTGCGGCGTGGGGCTCCACGTCGAGAGAAACATGCTGCTGCCCTCCTACCGGAACTCGCGAACGCGTGATCCTGGAGGAGCATTGTTGGCCGCCCACATGTAGGACGGCAAAGTTTGTCTCGAATCAGAAGTGTTCGCCGAGGATCACCTTCTCGACCTTCTCGAGGAGCGAGATGCGAAGCTCGGTCAGCGTGATCGCAGGCGCGACGCGAAGAATCGCGGCCGAGGCGACGGGGACGCTCCGCCTGCCGGTGATGATGACGTCGGGCAGCGTGCTGGCGCCGCGGAAATTCGGCGCTTGCTTGGCCGTCGGCGCAGGCGCTGCATCATCGGCGTAGGCCGGGAGCGCAATCGAAGACAGAGCGAGCACGATCCCCAAACCGAGCTTCTTCATACGACCTCCCGACCGAGACGACGCCCTCAGCGTAGCATCGCGCGGTGGGTGTCGAGGGCGTCTTCCTCGTCTGCATGCTGCGCGGCGCCCTCCGGCGCCGCTCCAGCCTGATCGAGACGCCTGCCTGAAGCCGGGGCTCACCAGCCCGGCATGCTGCCCTGGGACGCCGTCGGTGCCGCGTCCGGGGGCGCTGCGTCCACCCCGCCGACGTGAGAAGCGAGGCGATCGACGGCGAGCGCGATGCTTGCGTCGGTGGTCATTTCGAGGCGCTCGACGACGGATGCGAGGTGCTCGCGCTTGCGGTTCGTCTCCCATTCGCGAAGGCGCGCTGCGGAGTCGTTGTTCGGGATTTCGAAGGCCGGCTCTTGAACGAGCTGAATCTCTTCCTTGGTCAAGCCAGAGCGCAGCATCCATTCGTAGAGGTCGCCTTCGGTGACGGTCGCGAGCTGCAGATCGTTGTCATCCTTGGCGACGCGATCGACGAGGTCGGTGCGACCGGACGCGTTTACCAAGTGGGCCATCGCGCAGAGCCTGCCGGCGTCGTCGCGCCACACGAACGCCATGCCGCGGCCCTGGATGTTCATCGCGAACTCGCCGCGCTCCGCGTATGCCTTGAGCTGGGCAATCTGCTTTTTGCGTGAAGCGCGGAGCTCCTTCTCCCACGAGGCCCTCTGCGCCTCGGAGAGGGTGCCCGCCGGCTGCTCATCGTCGGGCTGAGCGATCGGCGCGATGAGCGTCATGTCGTCATCCGCTGCATCGCTCGTGTCTCCTGCGGCGATGGCCGGCGAGATCGCCAGGACGGCGAGGGGAAGGGTGAGAGCGAGGGCGGAAACAAACTTCGAGAGGGCGTTCACGGTGGTTCTCCTTTTGGGATCTCGTGTCGTTCGAGATGCCCCTTCGACGCACGCCCGGCGCCGAGGATCTCGGAAAGCTCCCACGATTTTTTCGTCCGCGGTCAGGTGTAAGCGAGCGACACGCCGCGCGTTTGAAGCCCCCGGATCGATCCGCGCGTGACCGTCGGCCGGATCCCCTCGAAGACGACGTGGGTGTCGACGACGGCCGCGACCTCGACCAGGTCGGCCACGAGCGTGCGCGATCCAATCACGACGCGCTCGCATGCGGCGATCAGCTCCCGCAGGTCGACCCGAACCTCGCCGGGCTGTGGCTGCTGGTTCGGCCGATGGCGGACCGCGCCGGTGACACGAAGCTCGCCGAAGCCCGGCCGGCCGTCGGCGCCGAGCGTGACGGCGAAGCCTCCGTGCGCGATCCGTGCCGGACCATCGAGCCGCAGCACGGCTTCGATGGGCTCGAGATCGAGCTTCACGATCTCGACGCCGCTCGGCTCGTCGTTGCGCTTCTTGGGGCGGTCCGGCAGCTTGGCCGCCGCCAAGCGGCGGAGCCTGACCATGTTGTTCTCTGCCATCCGGATCTCGTCGTCGTCGAGCTGCCAGTAGACGATCGTCTCTTCGTCGAATGGGATGAGAGGGATGTCCTTCTGGAAGACGAGCCGATCGTCCTTCAGCTTGAAGTCGAGCACCGCATCTTCCAAAAAGGACAGGTCGCGCTCGAGCTCGTGGAAATCGATCGTTCCCTTGTCGATCGGAATCCTGAATCGGTGCACCGCGACGCGGCGCTTGATGACCGGAAGGCGGACGTCGACGTTCACGTCGACGTTCACACGGCCGGAGAGCCGATCCAAGAACTCGAGATCGATGGGCTGCGACCGAGCGACCCGCCCGCTCGTGGGGGCTTCTGGCGGCTGGGGCTTGGCGAGCGCCACGTCGAAGCTCGCTTCGTCGATCGACAAGTCCGGGATCGAGAGCGCACCGCGGACGAAGCGGAGGCCGTGGCTCGCGAGCGCCTTGACGACGCGCAGCTTCGCCGCCGCGCTATCGAGGTCGACCCCGCGGAGCTCGAGCGCGCCGACGGCGACCTCGAGGCCGTTGGCCGTCCTCACCAGTCGAACGTCCTGAGCGGTCGCCGAGGCGAACGCGATCTCGAGATCGCCGATCTTGGCGCGGCCCCCCTTGAGCTCGACGGTCGCAAGCGCCCCCTGGACGTCCGAGCCTTCACCCAGCCGGAGCGCGCCGCCGCGGCACTCGGCGGACTCGATCTCCACGCGTACGTCCCCGGACGCGAGCGCGACGCCGGCGAGCGCGAGCCGGCCGAGCTTCACCTCGGTGGGCTCGCCGTGCCCGGTGCGGAACGACACGCCCGATCCCTCGAGACCGACGCCGACGATGGCCGTCGGCCCGACGGTAATGGCAACGGCTTTGCCCTGGACGTCGCGCGCAGCGATGCTCCCCGCGAGACGGTGCCGGCCGCGGAGGGGACCGCGCGCGATCCGCAGGTCGATCTCGGCGCCGCCGAGGACGAGCGGGGCCGCTTCGATTCGCGACCCCTCGCCGAACCGCCACACCACGGAGGCGGCGTCGAGCTCGTCGGCGACCAGCCCCTCGAGCACGATGGTCTCCGCGTCGTGTGCGTACACGCCGCGGACCCCGACGCCGCGTTCGAGCTCGAGCCGGTTCGGCGGCGAGCCCTCGCGGGGCAGCTCCAGACGCAGACCATCGGACAGGAGTCGATCGATCGCCAGCCGCACGGTTCGGGGATAGCAACATAGAGGCCGGCGCTCTGTCAGCTGCTACCCTGCCTACCCCGTGTCCCCGGCCCTTCGTATCGGCGTGTCGGCCTGTCTGCTCCACGAGGACAAGTCCCGTCCGATCTTCAACGGCAGGCCGCTCTACTACCTGGAGCGATCCCTAGGAGCGTGGGTCGGCTCCCAAGGCGCGATCGTCTATGTGGTTCCCGGACCCGGAGAGGGCCCTGGATCCGATGCCTACGCCCAGGATCTCGACGCGCTGGTGCTGGCCGGCGGCGTCGACGTCGCGCCGAGCTCCTACGGCGAGGAGCCCATCAAGCCCGAGTGGGGCGGCGACGCGGTCCGCGACGGCTACGAGATCGCGCTCGTCCGTGCCTTCGTCGCCGCGAGAAAGCCGATCCTCGGCATCTGCCGCGGGCACCAGGTGTTGAACGTGGCCCTGGGCGGATCCCTCTTTCAGGACATCGTCCACCAGGTAGAAGGCGCCTTCGTCCACCGGCGCGCGGACATCTACGAGAAGAACGCTCACGACATCGTCATCGAAGACGATGCGCTTCTGTCGCGCGTTATCGGCAAGAAGGGACGCCAGCGCGTGAACTCGGTCCATCACCAGGCGATAAAGTCGCTCGGCGAAGGGTTGGTGGTGGACGCGCGCAGCGAGAGCGATGGGGTGATCGAGGCCGTGCACCACCCCGGTCACGAGTTCGTGGTCGGCGTCCAGTGGCACCCCGAGTTCACCGAACCCGGCGACCCGTCGTTTTTGGACAACGCTCCGATCCTTGCCGCGCTACAACGCGTCGCGCTCGCGAGACGAACAACAACATGACAAGGACGTCATGCTACAGATCCTGAATCCCGCCACAGAAGAGACGCTCTGCGAAATCGCCGAAGACACGACGTCGTCGATCGACGAAAAGCTCCGCCGCGCCAAGGCGGCCCAGCCCGCATGGGCGGCGCGCCCCCTCGAGGAGCGGCTCGGCGCCATCAGGCGGTTTCGCGAGCGCGTGAGCGCCTCGATCGAAGAGCTCGCCCGCACCACGACGTCCGAGGTCGGCAAGCCGCTCTCGCAGAGCCGGAACGAGCTGCGCGGCCTCCTCTTCCGGATCGATTTCTTTCTCGAGCACGCGCCCTCGGTGCTCTCGGACGAACGCGTGCTGTGGGCGCCCGACCAAGGGCTCGAGGAGCGGATCGCCCGCGAGCCCCTGGGCGTCATCGTCAACGTCTCGGCCTGGAACTACCCCTATTTCGTCGGCGCCAACGTATTCGTGCCCGGCCTGCTCGCCGGTAACGCGATCCTCTACAAGCCGAGCGAGCACGCGACGCTCACGGGGCTCGCCATCGCCAAGCTGCTCCACGAGTCGGGCGTCCCCGAGGACGTCTTCATCCCGGTCGTCGGCGGGGGCGCGGTCGGCGCCGACCTCGTCGCGCGACCCGTGGGCGGCGTGTTCTTCACCGGCTCCTACGCGACCGGCAAGAAGATCGCCGCGGCGGCCGCTCCGAACATGGCAAAGCTCCAGCTCGAGCTGGGCGGCAAGGACCCGGCCTACGTCGCCGAGGACGTCGACGTGAAGGCGGCGGCCGAAGCGACCGCGGACGGCGCGTTCTACAACGCCGGCCAGAGCTGCTGTGCCGTCGAGCGCATCTACGTGCACGAGCGCATCCATGCAGCGTTCGTGGCCGCATTCGTCGACACCGTGAAGGCCTTCGTCGTCGGCGACCCCACCGACGACAAGACGTACATCGGCCCGCTCGCTCGCAAAGAACAGCTCGCCGTCCTCGAGGCGCAGATCGCCGACGCCCAAGAGAAGGGTGCGACGGTGGCCGCCGGCGGCCGGCGCATGGATCGAAAAGGCTGGTACTTCGAGCCGACGGTCATCGTGGGCGCCGACCACCGCATGAAGATCATGACCGACGAGTCGTTCGGGCCGGTCATCGGGATCCAATCGGTCCCCGGCGACGAGACGGCGCTGTCGCTGATGAACGACACGCCCTACGGGCTCACGGCAGCGATCTATACCAAGGACCGAAAGCGCGCCGAGCAGGTGCTTCGCGGAGTAAACGCAGGGTCCGCTTACTGGAACTGCTGCGATCGCGTCAGCCCTCGGCTCCCGTGGTCGGGGCGTGGGCATTCGGGCGTCGGATCCACCCTGTCGAAGGACGGCATCGTGGCATTCACGCAGCCCAAGGCGTGGCACTTGCGCCGCCCGTGATCGAGGCGTGCCCGCTGTTTGCTTCTCCAGCGGACGCGGTTCGCGCTATCCCTGATGCGATGAGGTTCGTTGCACGATGACGCGGGGCGCGAGCGCGCTGCTCTTGCTCCTGTCGACGGCGATCGCGGCGACGGGAGCAGGCTGCGAGAGCGGCACGTGCGCGCCCGACGATCCCTGCGAGTGCCCCGCGGGTCAGGGGGAGTGCACGTGCCAGAACGGCGGCGCGTGCGACCTCTCCTGTAAGGACGCGTCGTGCGCGCCCACCTGCGTCGACGTCGACACCTGCGACGCGACGTGCGGGGACACGTGCTCCTTCGATTGCAGCCGTACGAGCGACTGCAAGACCCGATGCGGCGCCGACTGCAACGTCTCCTGCCAGAAGGTGAGCTCTTGCGAAGCCGCCTGCGGCGCGTCCTGTCGTTATTTGTGCGAGGACGCGGGCGCCTGCAAGGTCACCGTCGGCGATGACAGCACCGTCACGTGCCACCGCGCCGGAACCTGCGAGATCACCTGCGAGGCCGACTGCATCGTCAACTGCCTCGAGGGCGTGGGCACCTGCTCGATCCAATGCTTGAACGGCGCCCCGATCACTTGCACCGACGGTCGTCCCGCGTGCGGTGAGGGCTGCTTCATCCCATGATCGGCCATCAGCGCTGAGGATCAGGCGCGCGCGACGGTGATCGGCAAGCCTTCTTCCGCGTAAGCGGTACCCCAATACGAGATCTTCGGCTCGGCGCGATCCTCGGATGCTCGCAGGTCGAGCCCGCGAACCACCTGCGCCACGATCGTCTTCAGGATGGGAACCGCGAGGTGCGAGGCGAGACAGCCGCGCGCGCCGGATCCGAACGGGAGGTATTGGTCACGCGCCGCGGGCCCGATCGGCGCGAGCGCCCGCCCCTTCCAGCGATCGGGGTCGAACGACGACGCGTCGACAAAGTGGCGATCCAGCCGGTGCGTGACGAAGGGCGAGACGATCAGGACGGTGCCCTTCGGCACGTGGTAGCCGCCGATCTCCATGTCGGCGCGCGTCGTCCGGCCGAAGAGCGCATAGCCCGGAAAGAGGCGCAGGCTCTCGCGCACGACGCGTCCGAGCGGTTCGCACGCGTCGAGATCACGCCTATCGAGCGCCCCGGCGGGCAGGGAGCGCAGAGCTTCGCGCAGCTCGCGTTGCACCTCGGGATGACGGGCGAGCAGATCGAGGCACCACGCGGTGCTCGATGCCAAGACGTCGTGCGCGGTGAAGAAGAAGTTTACGACCCCTTCTTGGATTGCCTCGACGTCGTCCGGGTAGGCGCCGGACTTCGCGAGCGAGACAAACCCATTCAAGATGTCCGCGGCTTCGGGATTCGGCCGGCGCAGCCGCTCTTCGACGGCGGCGCGGAAGAACGCGCGCAGCGCCTCGACCGCCTGGCGGAGACGAACCCAGCGCATCGGCGAGAAGTAGGCCCACGGCTGGCACTGCAGATCGATGCCCAGCCCGGCGAGCTCGTACTGCACGCGCCGACGGTGATGCTCGAGGCTCGGATCGAGCGTGACGCCGGCGGTGAAGTGCGCCGCGACGTCGCCCACGAGCTTGGTGATCGCTGCGTCGAGGAACATCGGCCCCGCTGCGGTCTCTGCAACGAACCGCTGCGAAAGAAGGTTCGCCGAGCGGAGGACGTCGACGTCGCGCAGCGCCTGCTTGTACCGGCTGCGATGCTCTTCCCACGCCGACCCGTTGAGGAGCAGCACGTTGTCGAGCACCGCCCGCGTCAGGATGTACGACGCACCCTTGTAGTTCGCGCGCGGATCGTCCAGCACCTCGGCCGCGAGGTTGGCGTCGCTCACGAGGACGAGCCGGACCGGACCGAGCGTGACCCGAGCGACCGGCCCACATTCCTCTGCGTAGCGGAGCAGGCGCGTGAGCACCGACTTGGCGTTCGTCGGACCGAGCCACTCGGTGAGGTGACCGCCGAGGCCCGTCCGCGGAGGCTCGGGCATCCTTCGGTAAGGAGCTGCAAGGGTCTCGGTAGCCGGAAGCTGCACGGCGCGAGCATCACGCCGCTTCGTCCCAGACTCAAGGCCAGAGACTCCAGCTCTCAGTCCGTGGCTCCCATTGCGAAGATGTGCACCGGCCACTCTCGGTCGAGCGGTACGTCGAGCAGGCCCGCGAGCTCCTCGTCGTAGAAAGCGCCGACCGAAGAGCCACCGAGCCCCGCGCCGACCGTCGCGATGTAGAGCCGCGCGCCGATGAGCCCCGCTTCGACGAAAGCGTGCCGGTAGCCGCGCGGTCCCTCGAGATCCAAGGTGGCGCGGTCCATCGAGAGGACGACGGTGACCGGCGCACCCCCGACGACCTCTTGATCGAGCGCCGCCCTCCCCGCTGCTTCTGCGAAGGCGCCGGCGCGTGCGAGCACCAGCGTGTGCGCGCGCGGGTCGTAGCGATAGACGCCGGGCTCGAGACCCGCGACGCGCGTCGCGACGACGTGGGTACGGAGCGTACGCGTCAGCGCGGGCTCGGGTGCATGCGCGCGCTCGAGCCACGCACCGAGCTCGTCGAGGGTCACCGCGCGCGAAGAGAAGTTTCGTACGCTGCGGCGCCTCTCGAGGATCGGCAGCACGGGCGGGGCGGGTGACGACGCGCGCGGAAGCGCGATCGCGGAACCGGTCGCGGTGGGCTCTTCCTCGACGAGCCGGAGCGACGTCGCGAGGTGAGCAAGGCTCGTCGCTCCGAGCGAGAGCTCCGATGCCTCGGGCGAGCCGGCTGGAGCGAGCGCCGACGGCGCGCGCAGCGCCGGGATGCCCGGTCCGATGGCGACCATTGCCACGGCGCCCTCTTCGACGTCGTCCGCGCCCACCAGCCGCGCGACGGCGGCGTCATCGAAGCGCGCGACCATGCGTGCGCCGAAGTCTCGCGACGCCGCGGCGGCCAAGGTGTTGCCGAGCGCGTGGCCGGCGTCGGCGACCGCGTATCTGTAGGCGCGATCGCGATACTTCTGGCCGGATCGCCGAAAGACGCACGTCGCGATGAGGGTGAGCGGCGGCTCACCTGCCTCGGCGGCACCGAGGTCTGCCAGCAAGGGCGGCGCTTTGCCGAGCGAATGGAGCGTGTGGCGCTCCGGACCATAGGCGTAGACACCGGGCGCGAGCCCGGCGACGTCCCGCGCGACGACGTAGATCTCGGTAGGAAAGAGCGCACCGCTCGAGGCCGCGGCACGAAGCTCGAGACCGCCGCGGCGGTCGGTGATCCCGGCCGTCGCCCAGAGGAGCGTCGAGAGCTCGGAGATCGTGACGGTACCGCCAGGCGCTGCATCGATCTTCGGCTCGGGCAGGGACACCGCCGCAAGCGAGGACCGGTCGAGGTACCGCGGAACAGGCTTGTCCCAGGTGACGCCCGGCGCGCGCAGCACCACGCCGGTCCGCGAATGCGAGGAGAACGCGTGGACCTCGCCGACGGCCTTCATCGAAGGCGAGCTGGTGCCGCCGATTGCCGACGATATCTCGGTCGTGCCCGAGCGCATTCCGAGCAGGAACGCGACGACGACGCCGACCGCGTAGCCGGCGAGTCGGACGATCCGCATCGCATCGAATTTTCGGTGTGCTCCGGCTACGCCGCGCGGCTTCTGGAAGTGGCGAACCACGACGCGCGTGTTGAAGATCAGGTGGGCCACGACCAGCGCCGCCGTCGCGTAGCCGAAGAGATAGTGGAGGTCGAACGGCGGCAGTTGTTGGTTGGCTACCCAGAACACGCCGAGGCCTGCCGTCGCGAAGAAGTAGAGCACCAATGCGACACTGAGCTCGACGTTCAGCGCGTGGCGATTTGGCATGCGCCCCAACGCTCGCCGCACGCCGAGGACCACGGCGTACAGGATCAATGGGGCGACTACGAGGGCGAGCTTCTCCACACCCCGGTCATAGCAAGGGCCAAACCCTTACTGACCGAAAGCGGTCATCCAATCGGTGACTTCGAGCTCGATCGACGTACCCGGGGCGGGTAGAGCGACCTCCTTGAACCCGGCGCCTTGCCACGCCAAAAAGCGCTGCTTCCCGTTCCCGATCGGCTCGTCGAAGTCGAACGAGACGGCCGAAGGGTGCCCGTCGGCATCGAGCTCGTGCACGGTCACGGTCACGTTGCCCGTGCGCCGGACAGCGCCCTTCTCGAACGGCTTGTCGCGGAATACGGAGCTGAAGAGGTCATCGTACATGCCGTCCTTTGCGACGAGCCGCAGCCCCCTGTCCGAGGTGCGTTCGATGAGGAGCGGTCCCTTCTGGGCGACGCCGAGCACGCGGCCGCTCGAGAAGCCATGCCCGTCGACCAATCGCTTCAGGAACATGTACTGGGTCATCAGCGGATCCGGGGTCAGGAGCACGATCGCCGATTGCGACTGGGTGGCTCCATCCTGCGGCATCGAGGCCGCGCCGCGCGCGATCGCGGTCTCGAACTGACCGCGCGCCTGCTCGCCCCGAGCGACGAAGAGCAGAGGCGCAATGACCAGATGAACGAAGAGCGCGAAGGCGGCGACGCCGGTTGCGAGCCGGGTCGAGCGTCCCTCGCGCCGCGCCGTGAAGACGCGGGCGACAGCGATCGCGAGGAGGCCGAACGCCCCGAAGCCGGGAAACATCAGATTGCGGTCGGCCGCAAGCGTCGCACACACCGGGACCAGCGAACCGAGCGCCCCGAACGCGAAGAACTTCGTCGAAGGGTGACCCCAAGCGCCGCGAAGGAGGAGGGCGACGAGCCCGCTCGCCACGAGGAACACGATCACCGCGGCAGGCAAGCGCGCGCTCGCAGGCAGCATGCCCCAGAGCTCTGCCGGCGGTCCGAAGAGCTGCGCGAGGACGAGCTGAGGCGCGCGCTCGAGCACGGCCACCGAGAAGCGGCCCGGCGACACCGTGGGGTGGATGTAGAACGCGCTGCCGCTCGCACCATAGCCCAGACCAAGGTAGAGCCCGACCCAAACGACCATGACGATTCCGTAAGGGACCAGCGACTTGAGAGCGACATGGCGCGCGCGGTCGTCGGCGAACCACGCAAAGGCCAGGAAGTAGGGCAAGAGCCCGATGGCTGCTTCACCTCCAGCGAGCGCCAAAGCGAAGAGCCCGGCGCCGAGCAGGCTTCGCCCCCGCGAATGCATGTGGAGGGCGGCGAATCCAAAGAAGGCCGACACGAGCGAATGCCGATTGGAGCTCCACAGCACGGGAAGCAGGTGCGCGTCGTCGATCGCATAGAAGAGCGTCGCGAGCCCCGCTGCCGCGCCGCCGACGAATCGGCCATAGAGCTTGGCGACCACGAGGATGAGCCCGGCGTAGAGCGCGATGCTCCCGACGTGCCAGACCCACGGCGAGCTCGCAAAGAGCGTGTGATCGAGGGCCACCCAGAGCGACGAGAGCGGCCGGAAGAAGGCGAGCTTCAGATCGGTCGAGGACCACCAGGGGTACATGCCGAGCGCTGTCGCCTCTTCCACGTGGGGCCCACCGTCGGCGAACCGGTAGAGGTCCCATACGCCGCGGGGACCGCCGGCGTCGACACCGCCCCGAACGAGGTAGCCCATGACCAGGTCATCGAGCATCGGGCCCATCGTCAGCGTCGGCAGCGACAGCAGCACGGCGAACGCTGCCGCGATCAGGGGCATCCTGCGTCCGGCCAAGAGGTCAGAAAGCTTCTTCGCCAAAGGCTCTCCTGGAGACGGCGTCCGCGCGGGTGTAGGGTCCGCCCACCATGCGGTTCAAGGCCTGGCAGCCAATGGGCTTCATCGTCTTTTTGGCCATCATCGGCTGCAAAGACCCCTACGACGTCGCCGCCAGCTCTGCCAAGCCGACAGCAACCCAGGGGTGGGTTCCTATTCCGGGAATGCCTGACCTGACGAAGGTCGACGTCACCAAAGACCCGAGCTTCCGTGGGCGGCAAGCGAGCGTTTACGGCATTCGCTTCGGAATGAACGAGGAAGAGGTGCGCGCAGCGTGCAAGGCGCACGGCCTCACGCCTCGCAAAGAGATGCGGCGCGCGACCGGCGTCACCACCCAGCTCGCGATCTTCGACGACAAGACGAACGAGCAACTCTTGAACGTGCTCTGGCGGCCGAACGCGTCGGGCGTCGACGAGATCGTCGTGTTTCCGGTGACCGCTCCGCGACTCGCGGGCGACCTTCAGAAGCTCTTCACCGAGGACACCCTCGACAGCGACTCGGCGCTGCGGAAAGACTTCCTCGGCGATGCCCCGGGCATCCCGCAAAAAGAGACGTTCCTCGACATCGAGATCGAGCGGCATCGATTCGCGAAGCGCGACATCGAGGTCATCGTTCTCTATGCCGAAGGCGGGAAGGCGATCCAGTTCTCGCTCCGCCGGCTGTGAGCCAGAGCCCGAGGACGAGTCCGGTGAGCGCCCCCACCACGTGGGCGAAGGCGCTGATCTCGGTGATCAGGAGATCGAACGCCGTCTGCGCGACGAGGACGAAGCCCAAGAGCGCCAACCTTCTTCGCGCTGCAAGGGAGCGTTCGAGGAAGGCTCCGCGATAGAGGATCGCGACCGAGGCGCCGAGGAGCCCCATGATGCATCCGGAGGCGCCGACGAGCAGCGTCTCGGGACCAGGGAAGATGGCCGAACGCACGACGAAGAGCGTCGTCCCGACGAGGCCCGAGAGAAGGTACACGATGCTGAACCTCTCTTTGCCGAGCGCGCGCTCGACGAAGGGGCCGAGCACGAACAGGCCGAGCATGTTGAAGACCGCGTGGGCGACCCCGTAATGGAGCCAGAGCGGCGCAACGAGCCGCCAATACTCGTGGCGTTCGAGGACCGCGCCCGCCGAGAGCGCACCGAGACGCTGCAGGGTGTCGGTGTTCGTCGCGCCGCCGCTCAGCTCTTCCAGCCCCAGCACCGCGACGATCAGCACGGCGATCCCGTACGTCGTCCACGGCCGGCTCTGCACCGTGCTCCCGAATCGATGGCGGTCCTCCTCGGCGAGCCGCGACGCGAGCCGATCGCAGAGCTCTCTGTCCTCCGGAGCGAGCGGACCCGTCTGCCGCGCGGTCGAAAGGCGGACTTTGGCGGCGCGACGAACGATGCCATCCGGCGATGACGAGAGCCTCCGAAGGCTCTTCTCTCCTTCAGGATCGCCGGCCGCATATCGTGCGCACGCGATCCACAGGTCTCTCAGATCCTTCGAGGCGCCCCGAAGGCGCGCGGAGAAGATCGCTTCGACGGCCTCGACCCTTCCGGCCTCGGCGAAGAGTGCGAGGTACGCGGCCGTGCGGAGCGCGATGGCCGCGTCGCCTTCGAAGATGCGCTCGGCGGTGCGGAACCGGCGAAACGCTTCGTCGCGCTCGCCGATCTCGGCCAAGGCGCGCACCTGTCCGTGAACGAGCGTCGGAAGCAGAACATCCGGGCTCGACGCGAGGACCTCGCGAATCGTCGCTTCGTCCGTGCCGAGGCGGGCCTTCTCCAGCTCGGCCTCGGCCGCGTTCATTCGTCCGAAGCGGGCGTAGCGATCGAGCTCGCGCCTCGCACCCTCGACGTCACCGCGCGCCGCGGCGACGTAAGCACGCGCGCGGGCAAGAGCGGCACGGTGCCCTCGGCTCGGATGGAGGAGCACGAGGGCGCGGGAAGCGATCGACGCGATCCCGTACTGCTGCCTGAGCAGCGCAGTCGCCTGGAGACGCGACAGGAGCATCGGCCCGAGGACCAAGAGCGCCCACACCGCGAACGCAGCGAAGCCGGCGAGCTGCGGCGCCACGAGGAAGACGGCACCGGCCGCAGCCAGGATTGCGACCGCAACGGCGAGCCAGCTCCACGCGCGCGGTCTGACGAAGACGGCGCGTCCGGCGATCACGATGGCCGACGACAGAGCGAGCAGCGCAAGCGGCAGGTTCAGGTCCATTCGCGGCCGAACGAGATTGGATTAGCACACCGGGGCGCACCTACGGCACGAGCTCCAGGATGCCGAACGCTTCGGGCTCGTGGAAGCTCGGCTTCGGTGTTCGCGGCGGGCTCCACGCCAAGTATCGACGGGGCTTTTCGCCCTCCATGCGGTAGATGCCCACGTAGAGGCGCGCCCCAGGAGCGAGCGCCTTCTCGATCTCGGGCGATGGAATCGTGAGCTCGATGACCGCCCGGCGCGCCGCCGCGTCGCGACGCGTCCCGATCCGAACGCCGCTCGCGAACGTCGCGTCGGTCTTCTTTCCTTTTCGCACGTCGAGATCGAAGTAGTGCCCGAACGGCCCTACCTCGATCTCGAAGTAGCGATCGCGATCGCGTGCGTCGGGCGTCAGGAAGAGCTCGACGCAGTCCTCTTCGTAGAGGCGATCGCGCTCGACATCGGTCGGGCGCGTCGTATCGGTGTTGAGGCCTGCTCCCGCGAGCTCGAAGAGGGCGTGGAGGGCGCCCGGCGACCAGGCAAATCGAGCACGGGTGGCGATGGCGGTGGCCGCCCCGGCGTAGTCGGTATCGAAGGTGGTCGGCTCGGCGCGCCCCCACATGGCTTCCTCGATTCGGCCATCGGGCTCGATCGCTTCGGCGCCCGCTGACGCAGCGCGTACTTCCGGACGGCCGTTCTTGCCGAGCCTCGGCGGCGCCGGGGAAAGCGCTGGCCATGCCTCTGGCGCCGGGATCGCCCCGGAGGTCGGCGTAGCCGGCGCGTGCGCGGTCCCCGAGGCTCGCGCCGAAGTAGTGACGATCGTGTCATTTGACGCGCTGGTCGAGCCAACCGCGGAGGGCGGGGCCGACTCGTCGCCGCAAGCCGTTACGGCGAGAACCAAACCCCAAAACCACATCCGCCCACTCATCGTTGACCCTTTTCGCCGCGCAAAGGACGGAGGATACGTCGCCCCTCCTTTCGGCCGGAGGCTGTATGAACAAAAACTCTCTCGCCGCGATCCTCCTCGCGTGCGCCTGTCCCTACTTCGCGACGATCTCCTGCTCTGCAGGTAACGAAGACGGCGAGACGTCGTCCGGCGGAGGCGACAGCAAGAGCACGACGAAGTCGTCTGGCGATACCACGACGGGCACCGGCCCCGGCTCGGGCGGCGGCTTCAACACCGGCGGCAGCGGCCAGGGTACCGGCGGCTTCGACGAGTGCGCCGGGGTGACGAGCACCACCACGTCCGAGAAGCAGCCCGCCGACATCATCATCGCCGTCGATACGTCCGGCAGCATGAGCGAAGAGAGCGCGGAGGTTCAGCAGAACCTCAACAACTTCGCGACGATCATCACCAACAGCGGCATCGACGTGCACGTCGTTCTCATCGCCGACGCGAACGTCTGCATTCCTGCGCCGCTCGGCTCGGGCTCGTGCGGAGGAGCGGACGAGCTCTTGCCGGGGTACCGCCACGTCGTGCAGACCGTGAACAGCAACGACGCGCTCCAGGTGATCCTGAACACGTACCCGCAATGGCAGCCGTCGCTCCGCGCCAACGCGACAAAGACGTTCCTCGTCGTAACGGATGACAACTCCGACATGAGCGCGGCCGACTTCACCAATCAGCTGCTCGCCCTCGATCCGCCGACGTTCCAGGGCTTTCTCTTCCACGGCATCGTCGCCAACTCCGACGTGCTCGATTGCTTCGGCTTCACCTGCCCGAACAACCCGCCGAACCCCTGCTGCTATTCGCCTGGGCCGATCGGTTGCGACTCGTACGGCGCGGCCGAAGGGACCGTCTACAAGCAGCTCACCATGCAGACGATGGGCATCACCGGCGATCTCTGCGCGCAGGAGTTCGATCCGATCTTCCAGGCCATGGCCGAGGGCGTGATCACGGCGAGCCAGCTCTCCTGCGAATACCCGATCCCCGAGCCACCGATGGGCGAGACGTTCAATCCTGCGCAGACGAACGTGCTCTACACGCCGGGCGGCCAGATGCAGGCGCAGCCGATCTATCACGTACCCGGCGGCGTGAACGACTGCGGTCCGATGGGCGGCTGGTACTACGACGACCCGTCGAACCCCACGATGATCATCGTGTGCCCCGCCACGTGCGACATCTTGCAGGGCGACACGATGGGCAAAGTCGACGTCGAGTTCGGCTGCGACACCGAGGAAGTGCCGCAGTAAGGACGAGCACGTGCCCGTCCACGTGCTTCGAGCACGCGCCGAGCGGGATGAAGGGTCTGGATTCTCACGCTCCCAGTATCCCGAGACTTCGAGTCCCGCATTCCCGGAACACTTGGAGCTCCGCATTTTTGAGGGCACGCCTCCGGCGCAGCCGCGTTACGTGCACCATTCACGTGCACGTATTCGCCGGCCTTGGAGGTCAGCTCTTCGCGAGCTGGCGAAGCATGTAGGTGAGGATCCCGCCGTGGACGTAGTAGTCCACCTCGTTCGGGGTATCGATGCGGCACGTCACCTGGAACGTCTTCTTCTCGCCGTTGGGGCAGACCGCAGTGACCTCGAGGCGCTTCTTCGGCGAGAGGCCGCCCGCGATGCCGTGCACGCTGAACGTCTCGTAGCCGGTGAGACCGAGCGAGTCGTGCGTGACGCCCGCGTCGAGCTCGAGCGGAAGCACGCCCATGCCGACGAGGTTCGATCGGTGGATGCG